>NC_015578.1:3435272-3747569 GCF_000214375.1 Treponema primitia ZAS-2
CATTAGAGGGGGTACGGCGAGGCGCGATGTTCCGGGAGCGTGGAATTCAGGTTTTGGTCCTGGACCGGCGCGTGCAATTCATCCCGGGCAGAAGCGTGTACTTCAATACCTCCTGGTTTTGCTGGTCCCCTAAAACAACACTGCTCAAACATGATTTGGTATTCGCCCAATTACCGGAAATCCGGCGGGCAGCCTGAACTTACGCACATTTTCCCGTATCAAAAGCCGCCCGGTCATGGGGCGGCTTAATTTTAGCAAAGGAACAAAGAATGAATGATTCAGTTTATAAATCACACGGTTATGAGGGCCGGGATGAGTATCTTGAAAATCTTGCGGATGATTACGGCGTTGACTCTATGATCATAAACGCGATTGCTGAAATGCTTGGCCCCGATGAAGATTTCGACGGTTTGCTCAGCGATCTTGAGGATTTCGAGTATTTTGGGCTGCTGGACGATTTCCGCAAGAAAGGGGAGGCCGTGAATGGAAACTAGAGGAATCCGTTTTATTAACAGTTCGTATAAAACGCTGTTTACCATCAATGACGGGGATGAAATTGAGATTGGTTTGGATGACGGTTCTGTGGTACATGAGGTCTGTCAGTATATTGATGAATACCACCTGCGGGTTGGGAACAGAGTATTTCATATCTGTGAGTTTGCCGAGCTGCGCGAAAAGCTTCATCAAAGCTATAAGCCGGTTATTAAGCAAACAAATATTAATGGAGGTTAGTATGCCGAACTGGTGCGAAAGCTGCTTGAAAGCGGAAGGTGATAGGAAAGATGTGGATACTTTTCTGTCTGAATGTTTTTCAGCGAATGAGAATAAACGAAAAACTTTAGATTTTGAAAAGATAATCCCTTTAGGGGAACCAGGTGAAGACTGGTATGACCAACATCGTGATAACTGGGGCACAAAATGGAATGTCTCAGATTGTGATATTGATGATGATGGCGGCCCGGTCACCGTCTGGTTTGAAACTGCTTGGTCTCCCCCGATCCCGATACTGGAAGCCCTTACCAAAAAGTATACCGCTCTATCTTTTACGCTGGAATATAACGAAGGCGGCATGGGTTTCAGGGGTGTCTTTGAAAGTCGGCAGGGTGAAGTGATCCGTGATGATAGCTGGGAAATGACCCGCGAGGACATGGTGGAACTCGGTTATCTGGACGTAGATGCAGATGAGGACGAAGAAGCAACAGGAGGCAACTGATGATTATCACAAACAAATTGAAACTTCCGGAGGGGCTGGTAAAAGCAGTTTCTGCGGAACGGCACAATCAGCCGGGGTGTATTTCGGCTACTACGCTTTTACAGGGGATTAAACAAATCATCCTTACCGACCGCCATTGGGAGCATTTGGAGGATGACGTATCAGACCGGGTATGGGCTATCTGGGGCACGGCGGTTCATTCCCTTTTGGAACAGGAAGGGGAGCATGACTTTACCGAACAGGAAATAAGTTACCCCGTAGGTGATATTACCGTTACCGGACGAATCGATAATTACGATATGCAGAACGGTATTATCTGCGATTATAAAACCGCATCGGTCTGGAAGGTTAAGGTAGGGGACTTTGGCGACTGGTACAAGCAGGGAATGATATACGCATGGCTCCTTGCTAAAAACGGATTCACGGTCACCAAGTGCCGTTTTATTACCTTACTGAAAGACCACAGCAAAAGCGAGGCTGCCCGTGACCGCCAGTATCCGGTAAATCCTGTATTTGTCTATGAGTTTGACGTTACCTTTGTGAACCTCATCAAGATAGATACCTTTATCCGCAATAAGGTACGGGAATATGTACGGTGTCAGGAACTTGGGGATAACGATATTCCTCCCTGCACTCCCGATGAACGGTGGGATAAGCCGACTAAATATGCCGTCAAGAAGGATGGGCGAAAAACAGCGGTGCGTGTGTTGGATGACAAAGAAGCGGCGGAGGCTATGGCAGCCGAACTGGGGAAAGGCCACTCTGTTGAAATACGCCCCGGGGAATCCACCAAATGCCAGTCTTACTGTCTTTGCTGCGGGTTCTGTAATTACTACCAGGATTGCGTTAAGGTCCAGGATATCAAGGCGGCAGCGTAATGGGAGGTGCTTCAATGAAGTATGCCATTAAGACCCGGTTTATCTTTGAGGGAACCTTCTTTGTGGGAGCTGAAAACAAATCACAAGCAAAGGAATATGTGGAAAAACATTGCGGCCTTGTACTAGGGGGTGATATTCATTCCTCCCTTTCCTGCGAGGATGTGGATTGGGATTTTCTGGTTCATCCGGAGAAAGTTATCGCCGGGGGAAGGAGGGTTTCTTAATGCTCAGGCTAAAAAGTAAGAAAACAGGAAAATTCATAGAAGCGGATTCAATGGGTACCGTATGGATATTTGAAACCCATTCCGAGGCAGCGTACTTCCTGAAAGCGAATGCGGCAGACCCAAAAGATTTTGTATTTGACCAAATGGAGGAACCGGATGAAAGGGAAAACAATCTATGTTCCCCGGTCGGCACTTAATTTATCTGATGCCGATATACCCTCGGCAGGCCCTCACCCAAGCATAAAAGGGATGAGGAAATTATTTTGGGGCTATGACTGCGATATTGTACGCCAAGGCGCATATATCTTCAAAATAAATAGGCGGCATGGCGAGGGTACTCTTTATCAGCGCCTATATAACCGGCACATGATTTAGCAAGACAGCTTGCGGTATGAGAATCCGGTATGGATTATGCTCAGTACCGAAGTTGAAGTAAGAAGCTGGGTTACTAAGTAACCCGGCAAAGGAGCAGAAAAATGGCTTTTAAGAAAGCGGAGCGCACCCAACTCTATTTGCGGTGCGCGTTATTCGGCCCGTCTGGTTCCGGGAAAACCATGACAGCCTTGCGGATGGCGAAAGGGATTGCCGATACGATGGGCGTTCCCTTTGCGGTCATTGACACCGAAGCCCGGTCAGCGTCCAAATACGCCGACCGGATTCCCTTTGACGTTGACGATCTCGACGGGAAAACCGTTGACCACTACATCGCCGCAATGAACGAATGTGTCAAGGCGGGGTACAAGGTGTTGGTGATTGATTCCCTGTCCCATGCGTGGCGGGAGCTGACCGATGAAGTAGACCGCATCGCCCAAAGCAGCGTGAGCAAAAACACCTTTTCACCCTGGGCGAAGGTAAACCCGAAACAAAAACGGTTTATCGACGCCATCCTTAACTTCCCCGGGCACATCATTGCTACCATGCGGAGCAAGACCGAATGGGTAATCGGGGAAGGGAAGGGCGGGAAGGTTGCGCCGGAAAAGATGGGCTTGGCACCGGAGCAGGGCAAGGGGATCGAATACGAATTTGACCTGCTCATGGAGCTAGACCAGAAACACCAGGCAACCGTAACCAAGGATCGGACCGGCAAGTTTCAGGATGAAATTATTGACAAGCCGGGGGAAGCGTTTGGCGTTGCCCTGTACGATTGGCTTTCAACGGGAACTGCGGTTTCCGCGCCGGAGACGCAAGCTGCCAAAAACGGGAAACCAAAAGCCGGTGATGCCAAAGCGGCCCCTGCCAAAAAGCCCCTTATGGAACAGCCAACAGCCGGCAGCGTAAAAGATCAGGGCAGGAAGATTGTTGATGAAATAGGCGCTATTATTACTGCCATTTCAGAATCCGGGAACCCCTATTTTACTGAAATGGAAAAAGGGGAAGCCCGGAAAATCATTGAATCTATCCACCCTGATGAAACGGGTATCAAGGACTTGGAAGATCTCAAAATGTTCTTAAACGATGAGCTTTCCAAACGCAAATCCGCTGCTGAGCCGAAAGCGGCGGCCCCCGTATCCCCGCCAGCGGCTACCCAAGCTGCATAACCCCCTTCATTGTTTCTCAAGGCCGCCTGTCAATGGCGGCTTCAATTTTAAGTACCCTAGAGGAGGCGCACTATGAGCGCACCAAACATCGTTCCCCGCCCGGTCCTTGACCGGATGGGCTACACCAATCCGTCTATTACCAGGGATTGGAAAAAAATCTTTTCTAAAAAACCGCCCAAGAAAGCGGAGCCTAAACCGGCTGTCAAAACAACGGTGAAGCCGCTTAGAAAGGCCAAGGGCAAAAAGAATGAAGCAAAGCCGGAAACCGCCCCGCTCGTTTTGAACCGCCACGAAAGCCCGGCTGACTTTGAAAAGATAGCCTTTGTCCTTAAAGCCCGTTCAAAAGATGTAAATCGTGCATACCTCGCGGTCCTGCATATCGAGGAAACCCAAACAGGCAGCCGCCTTATCGCCACCGACGGTAAGCGGCTTCACGTTGCCGAGATTAGCAGAAAAATTAAGGGCGGGGATTACAAGCCTGCCCTGACCAAAGACTCTGTCAGTTTTGGTAACCCGGTTGAGGACATCACCTTTCCGAATTGGGCAAGGGTCATTCCGGGAAACACCCGGAAACGGGGAAGCATTGACCTTACTGATACCGGCATGGGAAAAGGCCGCGATCAAACAGAGCGGCTATCCAGGGTGTTTCACAGCTTTGTGAAACAGACCGGGGAGCTTGTCAATATGCGCCATCTTGAAGACCTTTCCAAGAAAAAATGGTCGGTGTATTGCCAGAACGAAAAGGGCGGGGCAATCGTACTGAAAGAAGATGGCGCAGCAGGATCGGTGTTTGCGGTCATCATGCCCCTGCCTGAAACCGATGTTGGCAAGGAAGCCGCATAATGTGCGGTCATTCAAAAGCCTCCCTGGTATGGGGAGGCTTAATTTTGATCAAGGAGCAAGAACCATGAACAACCTCAATTCTATTATCGTCGAAGGCAATCTGACCCGGGACCCTGAATACCATGAAACAGCGAAGGGCACCCCGGTTTGTAATTTCAGCATCGCTACAAACCGCTTCTTTAAGCAGGGCGAAGGGCTGGAAAAGGAGGTGAGCTTTTTCGATGTCGAAACCTGGTCGAAGCTGGCTTTGAGCGTTCAAAACCTGGGGCATAAGGGCCGGGCGGTGCGTGTGGTCGGGCGCTTAAAGCAGGACCGCTGGAATGGGCCTGATGGAAAGCCCCGTTCCAGGATTTCTATTGTGGCGGAGCATGTGGAGTTCAGGAGGGAGTTTAAACAGGACGAATCCGGGGAACAACCGGACACTGTTGATGATGAGGAAAGGTTTGCCGTTTCCTTTTAGGCGAGCGGCATTTATCAGTAAACAGCCGCCCCAGTAGGGGCGGCTTATTTCAGCGAGGAGGGTATTCATGTTTCCAATACTAGGAATAATAGCAGCCGGTGTTGCATCGGCGTTGACTGCTGGTGAAACAGTCGGGCTTGGCTTAACGGCAATCGGCCTTGGGGCAGGCATCAAGGGCTTGATTGATCAGAATGAGGCGGATGAAATAAGCGCTGAAGCTCTGGAATCGTACCATGCCGTGTATAAGCGGCTTTGCCGAAAGGCGGAATCGGTGAAAAACAGACTGGAACGTTTTATGGATATGAAAAGATCCGTGTATCAAAATGAGATTAAAAATGCGGTTGAAATACTGTCGTATTATAAGGCAGTGAATCTCTCTGCATACCAGGAAACCGGCATTAAGAGCCTGCATTGCATTGCGCAGGATATTAACGATCTTGGGTGTTTCGCCGATGAACCGGAAAACGCAGTATCATTTTTTGCCAAAGCCGCGTTATTGGCTATTCCCATCGCCGGCTTTAACCTTGCCGCTAAGGGGACAGAAGCGAAAACCCGGGCAGAACTGATGGCGGCAAATACGGACATCGAAATCGCCCGGATGGAAAAGACCATGATAGCGCTGGAAGCCATTACCGCCCGGATAAAGGAAGGCGAATATATCATCCAAGAGCTCATAAGCAGGGCCGCCCCGGTTATATCCGCCCTGACTGCTTACCGCGCAACTGGGGAAAAGCAGCCATCGGTTTACATCATGAAACAGGTTGAGGCAGGCGTCTTGCTTGCGAAAGCCCTGAAGGCGGTAATCGAAGTTGACATCCTTACACCCCATGGCCATCTCAATGGGAATTCGGGAATAGTGTTTTCCAAGGTTAGAAGGGAGGTCATCAATGAAGTATGATTTAATCCCATCTTCCCCCCTGCCAATTCCGCAAGGGGAGTTGATCGGCGGGGTAATCAAAGCCATTACCGATTATGCCGGGCTTGTAGAAAAGGGGAAAACTGAGCGGCAGGAAATCAGCGCCAAACGGGATCTTGCTTTGGAACTCATTCGGAACGAGCGGGCCCTATTGACCCAATACCTCACGAACCGTTTTGGTGAAAAAGCTGTCCTTTATAGCGGGTATTTTAACCTGTTAACCTGTGCTTTGGAGAATCAAGATACCGAAACCACCAGGGTTATTCTTGAAAACATCCTGGAAGTTTACCGGGATGATCCTTGCCGGGCCGGGATTCTCAGAAAGATTGGCTCTAATTCCCAACGGACAGAACTGATATAATCTTAAAGTCCCTTGGGGAGCGACCATTTTCAGTTACTATTGTTTTATCTTTATTACCAGGAGGCGCTGCAAAGCGTCCTCACACTTTAATTGGAGGCTATATATGGCAAAGGAAAGCGGGGTAGGTATGGATTCTACCGATGGGTTTCAGGATGAGGATAGATTCAGCGAAGGTATCGAAAAGATAACCGGGGTATTAGACGAAGCGGCGGATAAATTGTTTGCGCTTGCTGAATCCCTGAATGGCCCTGATGGGGAACTGGAAGAAATCAATACCGGCAAAACCCAGGAGGAAATTGACGCGGAAGACGAGCTGGTAGCTCAAATCGCCGGCCCTATCGTAGATGCCCTGGATGCGGCGACTGCCGAAATCTACGGGGTAACCGAAAAGGTTCTTGAAATGACCGGGGACTTTTTAAACAGCATTTTTTCGGAAAGGGGTTAATTATGAATAATGATAAATCAAAGAAGGCGTTACTGCCGGAAGCGGATGTTGAACTTGATAGCATGATAGACCGCGTTATCAGAGAGCAAAGTGTTATCGGCAATAATGCTGCCGCAGATGCCTTGAGGCCGCTTGTTAACCTGATAACTGCATCATTACCGCATACGGATAGTATCGACAGTGATGCTGATTAAGAGGGGGGCCTTATGGTAAATGAGACACTGATTACAGAACTTCGTGACTATATAAAGAAGCGATACCGGCTTGTGTCAATTCCCCCAATTTTTGGGGGAACGGCCAAGCTGCCCGGCGCCGAGCGGGGCATACGGCCAAATGCCTTTGGGGAAGCCGCGGAACTGTTGGCATCCTTTGTGAAGCAAAATCGTCATGAGCCATTTGCCTTTACGCTTGAGAAACTGCGGGAAGAAAAGGGCCTGAAACCGGCGGAGCTTTACAAACAGGCGTGGATTGACAAGCGCCTGTACTCAAAAATACTGACCAGCGGCAATTACAAGCCTAAGAAAGAAACGGCTATTGCATTTGCTCTTGCACTGCAACTGCCCATTACAGAGTTTAACAAATTTTTGAAGACCGCTGGCTTTGCATTAAGCGATAGCTCTATATCGGATTTGGTTGTCCGCTTCTGCGTAGAGCATGAACTTTGGGATATTGCGGATGTAAACGCGCTGCTCTTTGAATCGGGGCAAAAGGTATTATGCCGGGAGTAGATATAAAAAGCAGTATAGGGGATGGGAACATGGCGCACCAGGAAAAGCTTTGCCCAAACCCTGGTGACATTCTCAGGGTAAGCCGTGGCTTGTATTACCACTATGGCGTATATGCTGGGGAAAATCGGGTTATCCACTATGCTTCTAAGACCGGAGACTTTGGAGATGATATCTGTGTGCATGAGACGACACTTAACAGTTTCTGCCGCGGAGGGCGATACATGGTTTGCATTTTTTCTAGTACATACCGGAAACCGGACCTTGGAACAAAAGTCCTTGATATGATAGAGCATCCAACGCTTTTTACAATTATGGATTCCTTGTCTGCTTTGGCGCTTGAGTTATCAAGTTCTGGTTTTCATTTGTATTCGGGGAAAGAAACGGCAGAACGGGCCCGTTCCCGGATCGGAGAGGATAAGTATAACATCATCTTTAATAACTGCGAGCATTTTGCGGTCTGGTGTAAGACAGGCATTTCAGAATCCGCACAGGTAAGTTCAGTAGTATCGCTTTTAGCGGCGATTCCGGCAAAGACAACGTAAAGAATTTAAATCGATGGAGTAACCATCAAAAAGGAGGGTAGATTGTGATTAATATAGAACACTTGTGGGACCCGGATTGGGTCGAGCAAAACAAAGAATTCCCGTATCAGTTTCATTTCAAGCTTACACTAATCGGTAAAGTCTGTCGGCTGTTGCTTGGCAAACGTTTTGTTTACTTTGATCACATTTTAAGTTTTCACAACATTGGGACTGCTGGTGATCTTGATAAAACAAATATTTTGTATACTGAAAATCGCTTTATCAAACTAAAGGCGATTGTGGTGTTTCGGGATAGCACTGTTCTCCGGGAATTGTGGAACTATGAGAATCCAAAACGCGGTGATGAGTTTCCATGCCTGCACAAATACCTTCGCCACTGTTCAAACGAAAGAGTAGGTAAAAGAATGGGTAGCCCATATCAGGATCAATATTACTATGAATCTTTTCGCACGCTCAAAGAACAAGTAGAAAAACAGGTGAAAAAAATATGGAGGACAATAGTGAGACGTGGCGGAGTTAGGGTAGATCCGGTCTATAGGCATGATTTCCTGGAAAGCTGCCAACGTACTTTTGACGAGAAATATTTCAAGGAACAAAAGAAGATGAGAAAAGATACTAAGAAAAAAAATAAAGGAGGGTAAAGATGTTTGAAAGATTATTTCACCGATCTTACTGGAATGCACCATCATATATAAAAGAACCATGGGAAGAATATAATTATATTGAACTTGAAATAAAAATCTATAAAGGCGAGTTTGTTCCGAAAGACAAGACCCCAGAGTATCTTACCAGGAAGTACCATGAAGATGTATTGGCGGAACAAAAAGCCAGATTCGAGCATGACTTAACCGAAGCCCGGCGATTAAACCCTAAACTATCCTCACGCATGTTTTATTACCGGCAAATCAACAAAGGCATTGGCTATAGGAATTACATACCGTTCATCTCTTGGCAATATCTCGTTTGGTTGATTTATCGCAAAATAACAGGATTCCTTCAGTGGAATATTGGTTGGCCAATTCGGGAACTTTTACAGTTAGTACCCAGGCGTCCGCCTGACTATCCATCCGATGTGTTGGTCAGCGGTGATGAAGATGTGATGCCGACATTCCGGGAATGGGTCTCAGAACGGATAGAGGAAATACATACCAGAGGAGGGTATATGGCTAATTATCTGGAAATAATTACGAGAAGAAAAGGATTGGATACAATACGTGAGATTATTGAAGATGTTGTAAAATGTCCTGAACCGAAGGACCGGCAAGGAGTATTCATCAGGGATGATGATACCAACGAGTTTCTCGGTTTTATTGGCTGTTATGAGAATCCAAAGGATCATCAAGTTGTTGATGAATTATTGGCATTCAGATTTGACAAAACCGGTATCCCCACGAATGATGTGGAGGAATATGTTCCCGAACTACTCAAGACTCATCGGGAAGTACGGTGGTCCGCCCATCGGCCAAATAAGCACGTAGTTACGGCGTATACTTCGTTTGTAAGGCGTCTTGAAAAAGAAGGCTACAAGGTTAGCATCGGGTACTTGCGGGATTTTAAATTATAGCGGAGGGCAGTCAGATTTAGCCTGGTGTTCTTTTGTGTAAAGGCAAAAGAACCGGAACAACCGGTACAATAATAAGTATTTAGGAAGTTTTCTAGCAATAGAAAATAAAACCTTATTGGCAATTTCGGCTGCCTTTTTTTATTCGAGTCCGGAAAGGGGACATTTAAATAGAGAAATGGGGGTTTCTATGAACCTTTATGAACAACTTGATTATATTTTCAGTCTTGAGGACTTTACCGATACCAAAATAAAAGACCAAGCCATTCTGGATGAATATGTGAAATTTCGATACGATGGCCATATCAAAATAGACCCCTGGCTGGATCATGATGAATTCCGGATAGATTCGCTCCAATATCTCATTGATATAAACGCCAATTATTTCGGATATGCATTTGATACCAATAGAAAATCCGCAGGCTTCTTAATCGGGAGAATTCCGGGTTTTAATAACCATCGGCAGCAGAGAAACAACGTCAAAAAATACATCGCCTATCTTGAGAGTCAACGGAATGCGAAAGATGAGTTCATTATGATACAACTTGGCGGTGGTAGTGGAGAACGGTTTAGTGATGTTGTCAGAAACACAATCGGAGTTTCAATATCGCAATGTGCCTGGCTCACTTTTTTCAAGACCATGGAAAGTTTTCACGGAAAAGGATATGGTAAGCAACTTATCACTGATTTTATAGCGCAAGCGAAGAACTACCCTATTATCGTACTAACAACCACCGATTCCAATTTTGGTTTCTATGAACACATGGGCTTTGCGAGAGTATGGGATAAAAAAATCAAGGGAAAAGAACACCATTTTATTTATGCGTATACCGCCAATGCTAAAACTATGAAAAAATATCGCCAAAAAGAGAAGGCGCTTAAAATTACATAAACCTATCCGGTCCCTTCTATGGGGCCGGGTTTTTATCTCTTTTTACCCTGTGGATTGGATTCCTCGTCGGAGACCTTGCCCATGAGTTCCAGCGAGGAGTTTACCAGGGAGGCCATATCAACGGTCAGCTATATTCAAGAGAATATTAGGGGGCTTGTGGACTACGATAATTTTACCCGGTGGATTTATTCGCGGCAGAAGCTTTTGACATAGTCGGCGTCCGGCTGCAATTCAGACAATTCCTCTGCGGATAGGCCAGTGATGGCCATGATCTGGTCCGCATACAGACCGTGGTGTTGTAGCTGGTGGGCTATCTCGTCCATCAAGGCGGTATAGGCTATGATCATGCCCTCCTCTTTGCCTTCGGCAAATCCCTCTCTGCGGCCCTGTGCCAGCCCTTTTTGATAGGCAAAAAACGTAGTTTTTCTGTGCATAAAAAGCCTCCGATACGATACGGCTTGTATATGGATTTTGCTTTAATGGGGGAAAATATTTTTAGGTACTAGTACGGCGATAGCAAACAAAGCCCGGTAACCCCGGGCTTTGTTTCGTCAGCTAGTTTTTCGCCTTGCGCTTACCCTTCCACAAACGTTACCGTTACGTTGCCGCCCCAGGGCGTGGAGGTGCAGGCCGCTTCGTAGGCAGCCTTGCGTCCGGGGGGAACCGTGATGGTGATGGCCTGCCCCACAAGGCCGTTGAAGATGGGCGCTGTTGGGGGGCTGGCCCCCAGCACCAGTGAGCCCAGGGCGGTACAACCGGTGAAGGCATGGCTGCCGAAGGACACGACCTGGGGGAAGCTCCCGGTTTCCAGGGCGGCGCAGCCGCTGAAGGCAGCGCCGGCAATGGACGTGGCCAGGGGAAAGTCCACCGCCGCGAGGCTGCCGCAGCCGGAGAAGGCCTCCTTCCCCGCCGATTCAAGCGCCGGGAAGGAGACGCCCTCCAGGGCAGCGCAGTCCCGGAGCCCGTTTTCCCCAATCGCCGTAACGCCCCCGCCGCTGACCTGCCGGAGCCGGGAAAAGCCGCCCAGGGCCGACTTAATCGCCGACCCGGCCTTGGCCCCGCCGCCGATAGTCGCCACCGAAGCCGACAGGGTAAGGGCGGTAAAGCGCTCCCGGATAGCCTGCTGTTCCTCCGCTGACCCGCTGAGGGCATAGGCGATGCTCTCCCCCGTGCAGCCCCCCAGGTCCAGGGCAATGTCGCCGGCGGGCAGGGCCGCCACCGCCGCCGCATAGAGCGCCCCCAGGCCGCCGGACAAATCCAGGCCGCTGACCCGCAGCTCCCAAGCCTCGCCGGGCCCCGGGCCTGTCCCGCCCGGGGCCGCCGGCAGGGCCGCCACTGCCGCCCCGATGGCGGCGGCAAGCTCCGCCTGGGAAGCCCCGGCGCCCACGGTTATTGCCAGGGCATAGGGGGTTCCCGTCTCTGGCTCCGCTTCCGGGTCCGGCTCCGCTTCCGGCAGGTCCGCCGGCAAGGCCGCCGTCACCGTGAAGGGGAGGAGCTTCGCATAAGGAACCCCCTCCCGGACTCCCCGAAAGGTGAGGGAGTGGGGCCGCGCATCGTAGTCCGCGGCGTTCAGGGTAATGCTGCCATCCCCCGCGCCAATCTCCTCGCCGTCCACATACCAGGCAACCGCGCTGTATCCCTCCGCACTGAGAGTGACGGCGCTATTCGCCCCGGTCCCGGAAAGCACGATAGGCCCGCCGTACCCGGAAAGCGTAAGCTCGTGGGCAAGGCTAAGCCCCACCGTAATACTGAGGCCGCCCGTCGCAGGTGTCCCCGCAGGTGGCTCCGTCGCAGGTGGCTCCGTCGTGGGCGGTTCCGTCGTGGGCGGCGCAGGAGGCTCCGGCGCGACAGCCAAGTCATCATCGGTAAAGACATAATCCGGCCCCGCCGCCTCGGTGGTCAGGCCGGGGTAGAGGTGGATCAGCTCGGTCCGCCCGGCGCTCAAGCCGCCCTTGGCAAGCCTGATGGTCAGGAGGTAATACCCCCCCGGCAGCTCGATGGTCCCGGCATTCACCCCCGCCGTCAGGGTCCGGGTTCCCCCGTCCACCGCCGCATCCGCCCCGTCAAGGCCGGCCCTGGTCAGGGTCAGGGCCCCCGCACTGAGGCCGCCGGGCACGGCCACCGTATAGGCGAAGGTCCCCGCCCCGTCCCCCGGCGCCAGGGTGATGCGCTCCGCCACGCTCTCCCCGGCGCTCACCGTAAGCGCCGCCCAGCCCGCCGCCGCCGCCGTGGCCGCGCCGGCATGGTACGCCCGGGCCGTGATAATCCAGTCCCCAACCGCAAGCTCCACGGTTTCCGCCACACCGGGGCTCAAGGCCACCGTCCCATGACTCGCCGTCGGGTGGGAAAAGCTCACCTCAAACCGGTCGAAATCCGCCGCCGGGTACAAGGTCCGAGCGGACTGGCCAAGCGCATCACCAATGGTGATAGTCACCCGCCCATACCCGCCGCCGCCCCCGGCCTCGGCTCCGGATGGCCCCGCAGGGCCCGCAGGCCCGGCCGGCCCCATGGGCCCCGCCGGCCCCTCGCAGCCCGTAAGCAGCGCCCCGGCCAACAGCACAGCAAGCACAGCCTTCCAAGCCCCGGTCCATGGAGTTTTGGCTATGCCAAAACTCCAAGACGAAAAAGGCGCCACGCGCCTTTTTCGTCCCGCCAGAACCGCCAACTTGGCGGCAGCCCCGGCGCTGACAAAGTAACACCTATCTTTCATAGCAACTCCTCGGACCTACTGGTCCACATGCACAGGGTTTTCCCCCATACACCCCCCTTTATGGAGCCGCCGTGAAAAATGCTTTAGCGGGAACTTATTTTTTGTGCGATTTTTTGTTTTTTTCGGGAAAAACGGCGCCTGCCGCCCAACAGCGTTTTCTTGCTATACAGAGCCGGGTATGGTAGTATAGGGGGTATGGATATGGAGTTACAGATCATCTGTATTCCCTCAGCTTTCAGGCATGGTGTTACTGAAGCGGACATTCAATGGGCCTTTAATACCGTCAAGTATGACCACCTTGTGGTCGGGTTTGATAACAAATACCTGTTGTTGGGCTTCGATACCAAGGGTAATCCGCTGGAAGTGATGTACCATGATTTGGGCGAAAACAGGGTGAAGGTATTTCATGCCATGACCTGTAGGAAAGAACTTATTCCATTGATGAACGAATAGGAGAACCGTATGCAAGACATTACCGACCGGGAAGGGGAAGCGCTGGACGAATACTATACCACCCATTTACCAACAACCGATCCGTCCAAAGGCGGCGTTACCACCCGGCAGGGCTTTCGCATGGTGGCGCTCGACCGCCTTTCAGAGGACTACCTGGTAACCAGGGCGATTGCTACCCACAAGACCCCTACGGAGATCATCGGCGAGCTGGTCCGGGAGAAAATCGCCGCTTCTGCATAAGCGCACGCTCCGGTTGCTCCCTTTTCCCTGGGAACCGGCGGGGGGCGGCAAGTTCCGCAGGAACTTGCCGCCCCCCGCCGGTTCCCCCCTTTTTCCGGGCGCCTATTCTGCGGCGTCCAACGCCGCTTGCAGCGCAGCACGCGCCTGGGGGTCCAGCTTCCGGGGTTTCGCGCTGCGCTGGCTGTGGGGGTTTGGGATGGCCCGGTACGCCCCTCGATCCAGTGCGGCATACACATCGGCCACCAGTACATCGGCCACCGCATCGGTAATCGGCGTGCCATCGTCCAGTGTTTCAATCCTGTCCATCCGGACCTCCCTCGGACCCACCGGCCCGCTGCAATTTTTTCAGTATGTCGATAACGTTCTTAGTCGCTTTCATGGCGTGGATGACAATCTCCTCGCCGTTAATCTTTACCACGGTAACCACTTCCAGCGCCCGCCCCCCCCCCTAAAAAAAAGCCCGGTATCCCCGGGCTTTTGTATCCGCAGTCTTGTTATTCCTGCCAGTAGAGCGTGGGATACACCGGGGTGGCGCTGTTGCCCAGGCTCTTCCAGTAGAAGCCCGTATCGGGGTCATTGCCGATACCCCAGCTATTGGTTGCATTATTGGTGGGCCATGAGCTGCCGCCGAACTTCGTGGTGCCGCTGTCGCCGAGGTCGCCGCCAACGCCTGCGCTTGCAGCGCCTCCCACATCTTTCCAGTAGCAGGCGGTGATGGTGCTGCCATGGCTCTCCCCCACCACGCCGCCGACATAGCCGTTGCCGGAAACGGGGCCGGTGTTGTAGCAGGCGGTGATGGTGCTGCCATGGCTCTCCCCCACCACGCCGCCGGCATAGGTGGTGCCATAAACGGGGCCGGTGTTGTAGCAGGCGGTGATGGGGCCGCTGTTGGACCCCACCACGCCGCCGACCTGGCTGTTGCCGGAAACGGGGCCAATGTTGTAGCAGGCGGTGATGGGGCCGCTGTTGGACCCCACCACGCCGCCGGCATAGCCGTTGCCGGAAACGGAGCCGGTATTGTAGCAGGCGGTGATGCTGCCGTAGTTGTTGTTCCCCACCACGCCGCCGGCGTAGTAGCTTTCGCTGGTAACGGTGCCGCTGTTGGAGCAGTCGGTGATGATGCCTTCGTTGTACCCCGCCACGCCGCCGACAAATAGGTCGCTTGTAACAGAACCGCTCGCTATACGCACATTCTGCACCGTGCCGCCTTCGCCCACCCACCCGAACAGGCCCTGCACACTTGAGCTTTTGTTTATATACAGGTTCCTGATAGCCTTGCCGCCGCCGTCGAAGGTCCCGGTAAAGGAGTTGTCGTAATCGAAGCCCACCGCATCCCATTGCTCGCCGCCCCATACGCCGGGAGCGCCGCCCAGCAGGTCCAGGTCCGCTTCCTGCTTGTACTTGTCGTCGCTATGGTCGGGGCCAAGCTGGGTGTTAATCAACTGGAACTCCGCATAGCTGCCGATGGGGACGAAGCCCGCAGCATCGGGGTCCCGGAACTGGAGATTGCCTTCGCTGTCTATGTTCAGGAAGACCTGCTCGTCCGCCCGGCGACCGATGAGGATGGGGTCCGTTATGTCCGTGGGGGTGATGCTCTTGATAAGCCTCCCGTCCACGGACTTTTCAACGGTAAACGTTCCGGTATACTCCCCGATGAGCGCCGGGTCCCCTGCGGCAAAGTCCTTCGCCGTAAACTCAAAGCTCGCCGCCGTGGGGTCCGTGCTGGGGCCGCCCACGTAGGTGGTCATGTTCCCGTAGATGTGGACCGTCTCGCTCATGCCCGCATACCCTGCGCTGTTCAGCAGTTCCGCCCGGAGCAGGTAGTCCCCGGCGGCCAGCCCCGCCTTGGTCCCGGTCAGGGTGGTGGGGGGGGTGGTGGTGGGGGTCAGGACGATAGGCTCCCCGCCCTCGTCGGCCAGGTTTTGCAGGGTCAGGCTGAGGACCGTGGTCCCCGCCGGGTAGGTGATGGTATAGGCCAGGGTCCCGGCCCCGGCCCCGGTCACCGGTTTCAGGGTCACCGTGACGGTCTGGCTTTGGCCATTGGCCACGGTGATGTCCTCGGTCCCGGTCCCCACCAGCTTATTGTCGGGAACACTGTCGTCATAGGCCTCCACGTACAGGGTGTAGGCCCCCACCGCCAGGATGTAGTTCCCAGCGCTGACCTCCTCGGGCTGGGGGTCCATCTCCGTCCCGCTCTTTTTCCAAGTATAGGTATAGTCAAGCCCCCCCACAGGCGGCGGCGTCGGGTATGCGGTCCGCTGCGGTCCCTGCGGGACCGCTTGGAGTTTCGGCGTAGCCGAAACTCCAGACACAGGCTCAGGCTCAGTCCCAAGCGCAGTCTCCGGCTCAGTCCCAAGCTCAGTCCCCAGCCCAAGCCCGGAGACCTCCACCCGCACGGTGCCCGCAGGGCCGCCCAGCCCCCCGCCCACCGGGCCGCCCTCCGGGCCGCCCACCGTCGCCGCACACCCCGCCATCAGCAGGGCCATCACGAAGCCCAGAAGGTGCCAGGCACCTTTAGCCCAGAAAAGGTGACTGTCACCGTTTTGGTGCCAGGCACCGTTTTTGTCAGCTTTACCATTCATCATACCTATACTCCTCATATACTAATCCTCGCTCATCTACACATTCTCGCTCTAATACTCTCAGCCCGCAGAAAGGTGCCTGGCACCTTTCGGAAGCTCTGTCTGCCTGGACGGAAGCTCTGTCTGCCTAGACGGCAAGTTCCTTCGGAACTTGCTCGGAGTTTCGGCTATGCCGAAACTCCACGGCCTTGGTCGGCTGGGCCTTTTTCGTCCCTGTTCCGAAGGAACTTGCCACGGCCTTGGTCGGCTGGGCCTTTTTCGGCCCGTTTTAGTCCTCCTCCCAATAGAGCTTGGGATACACCGTGCTCGGGCCGCCGGTGTTCCAGGCGCCAAGGTTCTTCCAGTATTGGCCGCTGGTGCCGGGGTTGGCGGCGGCGGTGCCCCATTGGGTGTGGGTGCCGGTGGTGGGCCATGCGTCGCTGAACTTCGTGGTGGTGTCAGTGCTGCCGTTGCTGCTGCCAACGCCTACGCTAGCAGCATCGCCTGCCACATCGGTCCAGTAGCAGGCGGTGATGGTGCCGAGCATGTTGACCCCCGCCACGCCGCCGAATGTGCCGGAGCTTCCGGTTTTGATAACGGCCCCGGTGTTGTAGCAGGCGGTGATGGTGCCTCTGGCGAGGCCTACCACGCCGCCGGTGAAGCTGCTTTCGCCGCCGCCGGAAACGGTCCCGGTGTTGTAGCAGGCGATGATGTCGCCGCTGTTGTACCCCATCACGCCGCCGGTGTTGCTGTAGTCGCCGCCGGAAACGGTCCCGGTGTTGTAGCAGGCGATGATGTCGCCGCTGTTGTACCCCATCACGCCGCCGGTGCCGCACTCGGTGCCGATGCCGTTGCCGGAAACGTCGCCGGTGTTGTAACAGTTGGTGATGGTGCCGTCGCCGTTGTACCCCACCACGCCGCCGGTGCTGCCGTTGCTGCTGCCGCTGGTGGAAACGTCGCCGCTGTTGGAGCAGTTGGTGATGGTGCTGTAGTTCCTCGCCGCCACGCCGCCGGCGTCGTAGCTGCCGGTAACGGTGGCGTTGTTGGAGCAGGCGGTGATGGTGCCGTCGTTGTACGCCGCCACGCCGCCGGCAGAGCTGCCGCCGGTAACGGAACCGCTCGCTATATGCACATTCTGCACCGTGCCGCCCACGATGCCGAACAGGCCCTGGTCGCCGTCGCTGTTTATATACAGGTTCCTGATAGCCCAGCCGCCGCCGTCGAAGGTCCCGGTAAATCGGGCGCTGTAGCTGCCTATCGCCGTCCATTGCTGTGCTGGGGCGCCCATCAGGTCCAGGTCCGCTTCCTGCTTGTAGGTGACGCCGCTATGGTCGGTGCCAAGCCGGGTCGTCCTAATCAACTGGAACTCCGCATAGCTGCCTATGGGGACATTGCCATCAGCATCGACGGCCCGGAACTGGAGATTGCCTTCGCTGTTCAGGCTCAGGGTAACCAGCTCATCCGCCTTGCGGCCGATGAGGATTTTGCTGCCGGTGGCGAGGGTGATGCTTTTGAGGAGGCCGCCCTGCACCTCAACGGTGATGGCTCCGTCATAGCCGCCCTCTAGGGCCAGCTTTGCCCCGATGACTTCGACTTCGACCCGGTTCTCGTACCAGTGGCCGTCTGCTGCTTTGGCCCGCACGCCCACGGTGTAGGTCCCCGGGTTCCGGCCTGCGCCGGTGAAGCTGTAGGTCTGTGCCGCCTCGTCTGCCTCGTCCTTCCCGTTCACCGTCCACTGGAAGGCGGTGTAGTCCCCGGGGCTCCCCCCGGTCAGGCTGAGGGTGAGGGTCCCGACGGCGCTTACCCAGCCGGGGCTTACCCAGTCGGGGTCGGTGCTTTTGGTGATGCCGAAGCGGTGGGGCGCCGGGGTTTCCCAGCCGGTGGGATCGGTGACGGCCGCCGTGCCGCCTAAGGTTGCCGGGAAGCTGACGGTGAAGGTGAGGGTGTTCCCGGCGGTGTCGCCGCCGCCTATGGTCCCGCCGCCCACGGTGGCGCCGGGGAGGGAAGCGCCGCCGGGGCCGGTCACGGCGGCGGTGGCGCCGCTTGCGAACTTGTAGCCGCCGGCGGCCTGCAGGGTGATGGCCGCCCGGTAGGCGGCCTTGGGGACGAAGGCGGCGCCGGTGGCGACGGTGGCCCAGTCATCGGCGCCGGTCCCGGTGTGCCGCTCCCAGACGATGCCGGTCACGGCGTAGCGGGGGTCGGCGCTGCCGGCGCTGCCGGTGGCCAGGGCGACGGCTTCCGCCGGGAGGGCGCCGGGGGCGGGGGTGGGCAGGGCGGTGACCGAGGGGGCGGTGATGGGGGCGGGGGAGACGGCGAAGGATACCTGCGCCGCCGCCGTAAGCCCGTTGTCATAGCTCACGGTGATGATCGCCGTATAGCTCCCCACCCCAAGGCCCGCCTCAGGCTGCACGGTCCGGGTGGCAATGCTGCCCCCCGCCGCCACGGTGTCCCCGCTGCCGCCCAGCGCAAAGGCGGCCTTCCCGTCGCCGCTCAGGGTAAGGGCGCTGATAGTCGCCGCCCCGGTGCCGGTATTGGTAATGGTAATAGGCTGGGCCCCAGGCCGCGCATACCCATAGTCCGCCCCGGCGAAGCTGACCGCCGCCACCCCCAGGATGGGGGCGGGGCCGGGTTTGGTCCCGGTCTTGGCCGCAGCGGCGGCGGTAAACACGCCGGTCGCCGTTGCCAGGTCCAGCGCCGCCTGGTCAAGCTGGGCCGCTGTCGCCGCCCCGTCGTCCCGCGCCGCCCGCGCCGCGTCAATGGCCGCCTGGTACGCCGCCTTCTCCGCGCCGGTAACATAGTGAACATCCAGGGGGACCGCCGCCGCTTCCTCCCCGGTCGCCGTGCCGGCGATCAGGGTTTCCGCAGCGGTGATGGCCGCGGTAAGGGCCGCGGTTTCCGCCGGGGGCGGGTCCGCAGGCGGGGGGACCGCCGGGGGCGGTGTCAGCAGCGGGTTGGGTTCCGAAACCACCGCGCCGGGAGCCAAGTCCCCATCGGCAAGCGTGTCCAGGCCATTCAGTGTAAGGGTCCCATCATCGCCGATAACAAACCCCAGTACCGCATCCCCGCCGCCGCTTCCGCCGGCAGGGCCGCCGCCGCTCACGATGATGGTATCCCCGCTAATCGTATACGGGTATTCCGTTACAACCCCGTCAATGACAATGGTGATTATGCCGTCCTCGCCAAAGCTTATGCCGACCTGGGCGCTCCCGCCGCCGGCCCTGGGCGCCGCAAGGGTGATTTCCCCCGCCGTTATCAGGGCCGCCTCGTTCAGTTCAGCCCGGTCCTTTGCGGGGTCGGCGCCGGTATGCCGGGGGCTAACCGGGACACCCAGCACCGCCGAAAGGTTCCCCGCCGCGTCCGCCACCAGGATATACACCGTGTAACCGATCCCCGGCGTAAGCCCATCCAGGAGGATGGTGTTTATCCCCGCCTGCGCCGGGCCACTCCCGCCGCTGGCGCCGCCGGCCTGTATCTCCGCCGCTGTAGGTGCGTTATCAGCTGCGGGGAGTACCAGGTAGTAGAAAGTCCCCCCCTCGTCGGCGCTGAATTTGACCGTTGCGGTAGTTCCCGCCGCGCTGGCCTGGCCCGCCGCCCGGCCCCCGGGCAAAGCGGGGGGCGTAGTGTCCGCCACCGGCCCCGGGGTCCCCGGTTTCTCTTCAGTATTAAAGGCATCCCGCAGGATAGGGTTCCCGCACCCGGCCACACCGAGCATCAACAGCGCCAGAAAAGGTGCCTGGCACCATTTGGGAAAAGGCGCCCCGACCTTGGTCGGCAGACGCCATTGTGCGATTTGTTTCGTTTTCATAACTCACTCCTAGTTCCTGACTTCTCACTCTTTTTAGGCCGCCACCCCGCCGCAACACCCGCCCCGGCGATAAAAGGGTATCCCCCGCGAATCCGTGGCTCCACATACCAGTCCCCATTGCCCAGGTTTATGCGCAAGCCCAGTTCCAGGCCGCCCATGGGGAAGGTTTGCATGGCGTCGCTGCCCCATATTAGCGCCGCCCCAGCCATACCCTGGGCAAAGAGCCCCGAAAAGGGGCCGGAAGCCCTGGCAAGGGGATACCACCGGAGAAAGGCCCCGGGCTCAAACGTGGCGTACTCGGTAAAGTCGTGGAAAAAGCCCACAGAGACCCCGGCAGCCAGGGCCGGCGAAAAGCGGTATTCCCCCGCCAGGCCGGGCCCAAAGGCTACACCCTCCGCAGAGTACCAGGCGGCCTCAAGCCCCAGGGATATGCTCAAAGGGGAGCGGTCCCCGGAGGGTTCCTGGGAAAAGGCCGGGAAGGAAATGGAAAGAAGGATGAGGCAAAAAAGCCCCGCCATGGGCCGGTGGTTCATACAATTACGCGCATTTATCGACACAAAATACCTCGTTTTAGTGGAATCTATAAAGAGTATATCCTTATTTCTTATAAAATAGCATGAAAAATATACTTTTTTAGTAAAAAAGACGGGGATGGAAATGAAAAACAGTGCCTGGCACCGTTTTTCCTAGTGTCGCCATCTTTCAGTATACGCTACCCCTAGCGGCATATCGGCAGCCCAACCCCCAAAGGTGCCAGGCACCTTTTTTGTCTAGCGGCATCCCGGTAGGACCCACTCCCATAGCGCAAGTCTGGCAGCAGCAACCGCTCCCGCGCATAGGCCCATTCGGTAAACTCATCATAGTCCACCAGCTCCTTACGCCCATGCAGGATATGGAATGCCCCCGACACCTCCCAGACCCCCACAGCATAAGCCAGCCCCGCCTTCACCGGATTCCGGTCGATATACCCCATCACCGTAAAATAATCCTCCGGCGACCTGACAACCCTGGCAAAGTACCGGTTCCCCCACACATGCCCCGACGAACCCCTAACCCCGTTGTACCACTTGGACGAATTAGTCTTAACCCAGTGCATAATCCGAGAAAGGTCCCCCCCATCCCCCGGCTGAATCAGCAAATGGATATGGTTCGGCATAATGCAGAAATTAAACAGCCTAAACCCAAACCTATCCTTAGCATTCCGCAAAGTCACCAGCAAAATCTTCTTCCCCAGCCTATCCCCAAACAGCCGCTTTTTATCATTAGTCCGAGACGTAACATGATAAACCGCCCCCCCAACAAACCCCCGCTTCTTCCGCATACCACCTCCAGTTCGGTGCCAGGCACCATTTTTGCCTAGCGCCGTTTGAAAGCTATATGCGTCCACCCTGCTTTTTGCTTTAGTCCTCACCGTCCAAAGGTGCCTGGCACCACTTTTGCCACTTTTGCCGGATAGGGCGGCGGCCCTATGTTTCGCCCTGAAATTTCGGGTTTATCCTTTCTCCATTATGGGTACTACACCAAAACAAGAACGGCTTTTTTCTCTGGTCCCTCTGGGGGACTTTAAGGCCCTGCTCGGCATTGACGACCGGGAGGACGCTCTGGCCCGCTACTGCCTGGTAACGGCTTCCTACACCATCGAGGAATACTGCCGGAGACGGCTGCTGTGCAGGAAACGGACAGAATTTCTGCACTATTCGGGCGACCCGGTTATCCCTCTGGGGATAACTGGGAGGAGGTTTTTGTAGCAGCGTTCAGAATCACAGAAGAAATAAAGTGAAAAGGATAAAATTTATCGTTTAAAAAGTGCCTGTCTTTTAAGAAAGCCGCTTAAATTGCCCATAAGTACAGTTCGGCTCCAACATTTCTTTCATGGTATTTTCATCCCTGCAATAAGTTTGATAATAACCTAATCCTTTCTTTTGTATCCCTTATACGCTTTTCTGACAGCCATCTCTATCAAGCCTTGCTGCTGCAAATAATAGAGAACATCCAGGGGTTCTCCTTCCCAATGTTTTATAGCTTGTTTGATCCTATGATGGTTAAGCCATTCAAAATCGAATACGCTGCTAACATCCATACTGTTAAAATTAGTGAGAAAATTTTCCCTGTATGCTTCCCGTGGCCGCCGGCTCTGGAAATCGTTAAGGATATGATTTATTTCAGCATAGTATGTATCCCGTATTTCCTTTATTGACAAATAGCATCTATGGGTAGACACCCAGCTTTTCTCATTGGCCGGGTAATACCGGGGGAAAAGCGTCTCGCCATGGTCAACTGCCATCATTTCCCGGTGGACGCACTGACGTTCCAGTTCGCGAAAATGTTTCCATTTATGTGGTATAAACTCCCCATTAGGGGAACTGGATGGAAATTTTCGGTAACTCCGTGACACAAGCTGCCTCCTGCGCTAAAACGCATGAAGACAGCCCCTTTCCTTGTATGTGCTTTCACATTAACTAATATGCCATGTCTTTTTTGCTTTTTGGTCCACTGGCAGGCGACCTTTTTATCATTTCCATGAGGTATCTTATAAGAAATGAGGCTTTGTATGTTTAAACAGATACAGATTATTTCCCCAATACAGGGGATGACCATCCTGTACCGATGTCGGGATTGTAACCATGGATTTATGGGGAAAGTTCCCCTGTTGGGAATATTCAGCGAGCTGCTTGGCAAGAAATGCCCCCATTGTGGCAGCCGGAATATAGAACGGGATAGCCGGGTCCGATACTAGACGCTTGTCATTTTTCGGCAGTTTTGTAAAATATTTTTATAATTTATTTGGAGGCGCTGTGATGACTGTACAGACATACGAAGTAAAAACCGTTCGGAAGGTTAGAGTCTCCAGTTATCGGTAAATCTGTTTTTACCAACCTGCCTTACTCTTGCATCCCAATTATAATCTCGTAGACGAAAAGACACATGGTTTTTCGACCCTAAAAGAGACTATAAACTCCTGGTTTAATACATTAAGTTACATCGAATTTTCTCCTATTCCTAACCAAAGTATTCCTAACCCTCCTTCCGAGGATCACTAAAAGGATCATTTTAAGAACTGAATTGACAAATTTCTCCTGACATGCTATAATTTGTTCTGACAATGAATGATGTTATAATTTGTTATGACATAAGAAATTATGACATTTTTCCTGTATTAATAGTAGCGTATGACACCCAGTGAAAAGACGCGGATTTTGGTTCAGGTACCAGTGCCCTCACAGGTATGGAAGTTCGAGTCTTCTTCCGGGCAGAGAGAAATGGCCCCGCCGACAGGCGGGGTTTTTGCATTTAAGGCGGAAGAAGACTCGAACTTCCGGAGGCCCCGCCGACCGGAGGGAGGAAAAGCGCGCATGGATGCGTGCGGCAGGGGCCGGAGGCGGCCCGGAGCCCCGAAACAGGAGGTTGAGGGGCGGAGGGTTCGAGTCTTCTTCCGGGCATCACGGGTATGATTCACAAGGGAACCGGAACGTTGACAGGGCAGCATTAAAAAGATGATACTTATTTCTACAATTTAGTGAAAGGAAATAGTAAAAAATGAAAAAATCTTGGTATATAGCGGTACTTTGTTTTATTTGCCTTTGTATGGTTAACCCCGCTTCTGCCTTTGCGCAGCGTAAAATCACCATTAAACTGGCATCCCTGGTTCCCGAGAGTACCCCCTGGGGCGCGGCCTTGAACCAGATGGCGGCGGAATGGGCGGCGGCTACCAATGGCGAAGTGGACTTGAGGATATACCACAACGGTACTGCGGGGGGTGAAGCGGATGTGCTTCGGAAACTCAAAATGAACCAAATCCAGGCGGCGATCTTAACCACCTTTGGGCTCAATGCCATCACCCCGGGAATTATGACCCTAAGCTGTCCCTTCCTTATCAGGGATAATACGGAACTGGATCTGGTATTGAATGAGTTGAAGCCCGAACTGGAAAAAGGGATCAACGACAAGGGGTTTTATTTCCTGGCCTGGTCAAAGGTGGGATGGGTTAAGTTTTTTTCCAAGTCCCCGGTTTTTACTCCCAACGATCTGAAACGGCAGAAACTGGGTACAAGCGACACCGAACCGGCCCTAATGGATGCATTCAAGGCTATGGGCTATCAGATGGTCCCGGTGGCCATGAATCAGGTGCTGGTATACCTCAACGGCGGGATGATAGACGCGGTGTACCAAAGCCCGGTCAATGTGGGGGGCCTGCAAATATTCGGTCTGGCAAAGAACATGGCGAGTATCAATATCGCCCCCTTCTTGGGGGGTATCGTCATGAATCAGGCGGCCTGGCGGTCCATCCCGGACCGGTATAAACCGGAACTTATCCGGATTGCCAAGAAAATGGAGGCCGACCTGGATTCCTCCATTCAGGCCCTTGAGGCGGGTGTCATTGAGACTATGCGCCAGTACGGGCTGGTGATCAACCAGCTTACCCCGGCCCAGGAACAGCTCTGGTATGATGATGTAAACCGGGTTATTCCATCACTCTTTGGTACGACCCTTGACCGGGCAACCTATGGAAGGATTGAAGCGATCCTCCAAACCCGCAGGACGGGACAATGATGAAGAAAAAAGCGGAACTCCTATGGACCATTGAACAGGCCCTTTGTTATTTCTCTTTGATTTGCCTTGCCTTCATACCTGCCGCAGAGGCCTTTCTCCGGGTTTTTTTCCATTCGCGGTTTCCCGCTTCCCCGGGGCTTATTGCCCATCTCCTGCTGGTCCTGGGGCTCCTTTCCGGGATGAACACTACGAAAAACGGGGAACATCTTTCTATAGGGCTGGTCCAATATTTTCATAATGAAAAAATCAAGGACCGGATTATTGCGGGCACGGGTTTACTGTCCACGTTTATTGTTACCATCTTCGCCTGGTGTTCCGTTTCTTTCATCAAAATCGGCCTTTCCCCCTGGCAAATCATTGGGTTTATCCCGGACCAGATTTTTGCCCTGGTGATGCCCATAGGTTATGGGGTGATGGTTTTCCGCTTTGCCCGGATGACGCCCCTGAAAGGAAAACTGAGGCTCCTCTCCGTTTTGGCTATACTTCTGGGGACCCTTTGTTCCCTGCCAGTGATTTTCAAACTGATATGGAGTTTTGATCTCCCGGACTTTGCCTATACTATAAACGAGGGCTTTGCGAATCTGGCCTTGTCTTTGCGGGCGCCGGTGTTCATCCTGCTGATCCTCGCCGCACTTGCGGGGACGCCCTTGTTTGTGGTCATCGGCGGCCTGGCGCTCATCCTGATCCAGAGTTCCTGGGGGGAGATTGATGTTGTTTCAAACCAGGTGTATACCGCGCTGACACAAAACAACATGGTTGCCATTCCCCTCTTTACCCTTGCAGGCTTCATCCTTTCGGAAAGCCGGGCGGGGGAACGGCTGGTCCATACCTTTCAAAGCCTCTTCGGCTGGCTGCCCGGGGGCTTGATTATCGCCACGGTGATCATCTGCGCCTTCTTCACCTCCTTTACCGGCGCTTCCGGGGTAACGATCCTCGCCCTGGGGGGTATTCTCCACACGGTGCTTTCCGGTTCTCCCGGTTCCCCCTTAGAGAAGGGAAAGTATTCCTCGCAATTTTCTATCGGCCTCTTAACAGCTTCCGGCAGTATCGGCCTCCTTTTTCCCCCGAGCCTTGCCATATTTCTTGTAGGGGCCACCACCCGGACCAACACGATCCACCTCTTTCTTGGGGGGCTGATTCCCGGCCTGATCCTGGTTTTGGCTACCGTGATTTTTGGTATTGTCATTTCGGTAAAAACGAAAATTCCCGTGGAACCCTTTAGCCTGAAAAAGGCGGGCCGGGCGCTGAAAAATTCACTGTTAGAAATACTGCTGCCCTTTCTGTTAATCATCGGCTACTTTTCCGGAATTCTGTCTCTGGTAGAAATCGGGGCAGCGGCGGCGATCTATCTTTTTGTGGCGGAGGTTTTTGTGTACCGGGATATTGAGCTTGCCGGGATTGTCCAGGTTTTCAAAAAAGCAATACCCATCATCGGCGGTATACTCTCGATTCTCGCCCTATCCCAGGCTCTGTCCTACTATATCGTTGATACCCAGGCGCCTTATTACTTTGCCCAATGGATGGAGAAGGCCATTACGTCAAAATATGTTTTCCTCCTGGTGCTTAACCTGGCTCTATTGGTGGTCGGCTGCCTGGTGGATATTTTCTCCGCCATACTGATCGTATTGCCCCTGATTATGCCCCTGGGCGAGGTCTACGGCATTGCTCCGGTCCACTTGGGGATTATCTTCCTGATCAACATGGAAGCGGGCTTCATTACCCCGCCGGTTGGGCTCAACCTGTTCCTTGCCAGCTACCGTTTCAGAAAGCCCTTCCTTGAGACCTCCCGGAATGTGATGCCCTTCCTGATTATCCAGTTGGCGGTGGTGTTCATCGTAACCTACTTCCCCCTTCTTACCACCTATCTTACGAGACTATACTAAGGAGCGTCCCATGAAACCTAAACCAAACCAGGGGCCCTACGTTCCGCAAGTGGGGATTGAATACCCCGCAAACCCCGATGAGCATCTGCTCCAGGCGCCCAAACTGGTGGAGATAAACTTAGACGAGCATTATCCCTTTCTTGATAAATCCCTGGGTTTCAGGTTATGGAGCGCCCTTATCTATCTGGGAATTTTTGTTCTGGTCTTTTTTATCAGTCCCATTCGCTTTGGCCTGCGGATTGAAGGCCGCCGTATCCTGAAAAAGAACCGGAAGCTGTTCAAAAACGGGGCTATGACTGTATCGAACCATGTATTACGCTGGGATTTTCTCCATGTGCTCCAGGCGGTTCGGTACAGGCGGCTCTATTTTCCCGCATGGAAAGAGAATATCGCCGGTCCGGACCGGAATTTAATCCGCGCCGTGGGGGGTATTCCGGTTCCCACGGATATTCATACGATAAAATACTTCAACATGGCCTTTGATGAACTTCACCGGCGTAAAAAATGGCTGCACGCTTTTCCCGAAAGCAGCAATTGGCACTACTATCAGCCTATCCGTCCTTTTAAGAAGGGGGTGTTCGCCATGGCCTATAAATACAATTTACCCTGTATCCCCATGGCGTTTTCCTACCGGGAACCCAAGGGCCTGTTCAAGCTATTCAAGAAGAACTATCCCTTTATTACCCTGCGTATCGGGGAGCCGATTATGCCGGATCTGAGCTTGCCCCGTAAAGAGGCGGTAAATATTCTGCGCGAACAATGTCACAGAAAAATTGTGGAATTGGCAGGTATCCGGGAAGGGGAAAATCCCTATCCCTGCGAAGGGGACTGAAACAGCTCCCAGTCCTTATCGGTTTTTATCCTGATAAAGCCCATGCCCGCAGCGGCTGCTCCCGCACCATCGGTGTCTTCCCGGTCTCCGACAACCAGGATTTCCCCGGGGGAAATACCCATGGCTTCTGCGATGGACAAAAAAGGCCGAGCCGCGGGCTTCTGGGCGCCAAAGTTTTCGGGACCGTATAGCAGGCCGCAGTCTTCCGTGTTTAGGCCCAGAGCCCGTAGGCGTTCGGCGACCAGAGGATAGTCGGAATAGACGGCAAACTTACGAGATTTGCGGGTGAGCTTTTCAAATAGTTCGCTGAGACCCGGGCGAGGGCAGTAATACTTTTTCAGCACCTGACACATCCCGGGCATAAAGGAATCAAAATACCAGGCACGGAGAAGATCTTCCGGTTTATGGGCCGTATGGGACAGGCGGGAAAAATACTCCCGGTAATAGGCTTCCGCCTGTCCGTAATCGGCGCCGACTAAGGATTTCCGTGTTTTACGTTCCGCAAAAAGGAGACCCGCTTCTAAGGGGCGGGAAAAAATAAGCCGCGCACCGATATGACTGGAATCGTACAGGGTCCCATCAAGATCGAAGATAAACGCGCGGGCTTTATTTACCGAACTTACCGTACCAGTTCCTTGAACAGGGCATGGCGTTTTTCATCCTGCATGAGGAGGTTTACCTTGAACTGACCGTCCCGGTAGCCTTTGTCAATACAGGTTGATTTAAACTTTTCAAAGGATTCGTTTACCAACAGGGCGGTCTCGGGATGCTTGAGGCGATCCGATGAACGCTTTGCTTCGTATTCGATGTTGTACTGTTTCAGGTACCCGTCAAGAACCCGGGTAAAGCTTTCGGCCTTTTCCTGATTAATATCGGCATTGACAAATTCGTAGTAAAACCGGTAGGTCGGCTTGGTAATGTCGGCAAAGCCCACAAAGAAAGCCACCCGGTTACCTGTATCCCGCTCCGCCGCATGTACCGCTTCGATAAACTGCCGTTCGTGGAGTTTTTCGCCGGTAATGTTTACCGTACCGTTCACTTTTTGGATCAGTTTTAGTGTAGGGAATTGATTAATAAAACCGGTGATTTCCACCAGATCGTTCATATTATACCGGTAGAGACCCGCGGAGGTGGTAACGATCATACAGTACCGTTCGCCCCTTTTCACTTCGTACATCTGGTAGATATGGGGGTTTTCGCTTTCCAGCTCCGACTCATGGATAAATTCAAGGTATACCTTATGCCCAAAGATAACCGTATCCTGGGTATTGCTTTTCAGCACGATACCGGGACGGCATTCGGTGGCAAAGTAGCCGAATTCATGGAATACGCAGGTTTCGGGGAAGGAATCCCGTACTTTCTCAAAAAATACATGGGTGTTACCGCAAAACCAGACATTGACCACCTGCATATTAGGCCAGTAATGCTTGGGTAACACACTCCCGTACCGCACCTTTAATTGCCGCAGTTCCGCTGCCCGCTCCGGGTTCGGTTTTAGACATGCTTCCAGAACTGTACGGATTTCATCGGGGATGGGGAATTTCCGGCTCAGGGTTCCCTGTTCAATATCCACCACGTATTCATCGTAAAATTCATTGGCGTTGCTCTGCATTTCTACCAGGGTACTGGGATTAGCGGTGACGATTGAGGTACAGTCCTGCTCAATACCAAAGCGCATAAGCGCGTAATACCGGGCCTTGTAATCGGGGATGCTGA
The DNA here is from genome assembly GCF_000214375.1 of Treponema primitia ZAS-2. NCBI lineage: Bacteria > Pseudomonadati > Spirochaetota > Spirochaetia > Treponematales > Treponemataceae > Treponema > Treponema primitia. Next base: position 3,464,625 of record NC_015578.1, read on the forward strand.
AAATATCCGCCGGCGCGATATGAAGCGCCTTCATAAAGTTGGGCATATCCCGCTGGGAGATCCCTGAAATGGAACCGTATACCGTTCCGTCCGGGGCCGCCCCTTCTATGGCCTTGCCGACTATGGAAAGCATTTTCCCGTAAAACACCTTGGGCTTGTTCATGATCATGGCATAAAACCAGAGCTGATTCATCACCTTGTATACCTCTTGATAGTACTGTTCGGTGATGGGTACCCATTTTGGCTCTTTGGTGGTGCCGCTGGTGGTGGCATACATCTTCGGCTTGCCGGGAAGCAGGACATCCGCTTCCCCCAGCTTGTGCCGCTCAATATAGGGCCTGAAGTTTTCATAGTCGTTGATGGGGACCTGTTTTCGGTACCGTTCAAACAGATCCTGGGCGCCGGACGCTTCAAGAATCGTATCAAAACGGTGTTCCTTGCCGTAAACTGTATCTTTTGCCGCGGTAAGGAAACCCCGCAGGGTCTGTTCCTGGGCTTTTATGGCATTTTTAGAAGACTTCATAAGCTCTCCGATGCCCTTTTTGCCAACGATAGTTAAGGCCAAACGGATCAACCACCAGCCCTTAACTTTTTTTATAGCCATGCAACACTCCTTTTTTTGCTCTTTGTATACTATGATACCTAGATTCAGATAATATTCAAGGTCAAGGGAAAGTAGTTGCCTACAAAGTGACGGGAATACTTGGAGAGGAGGTGAGTGATTTTACGGGAACTTGCTCTAAATGGGGTATTAGTTTAAAGTTAATTCATATTATGGATAAATCCAGGGTTAGCTTTTTATCGGCCTTCATCCGGAAATATATCTTCAACGAATTGCTGCCCCTGGAAGCCCGGGTAGGAAATATGATCTACCTGGTCGGCTTGGGCTCTGCCTTTACCACCATGGTTACCCGCATGGTGATGGGCTCAAATATCTTCCTTGTTTTGGTCATATTGGCCATCAACCTTACCATAATAGGGGTGATATTCCTGGCGAACTACCTCAAGTTATACCGGATCTTCCAGCTTATTATTGTGAGTGTGCTCTGCTTTGTCCTCTTTCCCCTGGGCTTTTTTGCCCTGGGAGGGATAGATAGCGCCATGGCGGGCTACTTTGTCCTCAGTATAGTGCTGATTTTTCTCCTTACTTCGGGGAAAAGCCGCATAATCTTCCTTGTAGCGCATATTCTGGAGGCCGTTGCCTGTTATTATTTCGGTTCCAGGCCCCCTTTAAACGCTTTTGTATTGCCCACAGCGAATTCTTACCGTTATTTGGACCATATTCAGACCTTTGTGGTGGTTGGAATCTGCATAGGCTTGATAATCGCCTTCCAAAACAAGCTTTATGACGAGGAACGGCAAAAGGTAAGCAACGCCAAAGAGGATCTTTCTTACCGTGATCGGCTTCTCAGGGTGGTGAATCAGGTGGCTGAAATGCTTCTCTCATCTGAAACCGAATATCTGGACAAGACCATTAAAAAGGCCATGGAAATCATGGCCGGCTGTGTAGACGCAGATCGCATGTATATATGGAAGAATCGTACCATCGATGGCATATTGAACTACGAACAGCAGTACGAATGGCTTAACAATGGTGTAGCAGATATGAGCCTCAAGGCCGAGACCGGGAAGTCCTATACCGCCGCCATCCCCGGCTGGGAGGAAAATTTCACTGAAAGCAGGCAGGTCAACGGTCCGGTTTCGGGCCTTTCCGAAGCTGAACGGATTGGCCTCTCCCTATTCGGCATAAAATCCATATTGGCTATACCTGTTTACCTCCAGGAGCAATTTTGGGGGTTTGTGAGTTTTGACGACTGTCACCGGGAACGGGTGTTTTCCGAAGACGATGTAAATATACTCCGATCCGGGAGTCTGCTCCTGGCCAGCGCAGTGGTACGAAACAACAACGATATCATCCTCAGCTCCCGGCTCAAACAGCAGGAGCTCATGTCGGACATCTCCCAGAGTTTCATCTCCAAAGAGGCTATGGGCAGCCTTATACAGGAAGCCCTGCGGCGCATGGGGGAATTCCTCAAAGTGACCAGGGTCCTTGTCGCAGTGGCGGATCTTATCACCGATGAAAGCCGTCCTGCCTACACGTGGTTCTCCAGGGATGAATGGAAACCCGATCCTACCCAGACCGGGTTTAACGAAGCAATAACCACCACATTCCCCAAAACCATGCCCGAAAAGGGCTATGTACCCACTGTCTACTGCGCCGATACCCTTACAGATAACGAGGGCAAATACCGCATTTTTTACGAGAAGGTGGGGATTAAATCCTTTATCTGGGCGCCCCTCTATGTAGATTCTTCCTACTGGGGCATGATCAGCATTGAAGAGTGCGAAACTGCGCGGGTATGGTCAGACAGCGACGCCCAGCTGGTGGGGACCGTTTCCAGCGCCATAGCCGGGGCAATTGCCCGTGACATCATGGAGAAGGCCCGTTCGGCCGCATTGGATCAGGCGGTACAGGCCAGCAAGGCCAAGGGGGATTTCCTCTCCAATATGAGCCACGAGATGCGTACCCCTATGAACGCCATAATCGGCATGACCTCCATCGGTAAAAGCGCCCCTGACATCGAAAAGAAAGATTATGCCTTTGGAAAGATAGAAGACGCTTCCTCCCACCTCCTGGGGGTCATCAACGATATACTCGATATGTCCAAGATCGAAGCCAACAAGCTTGAACTGTCCCCGGTAACTTTTGAATTTGAGAAGATGCTCCAAAAAGTGGTGAACGTCATCAACTTCCGTATAGAACAGCGGCAGCAGTCCTTCTATGTTACTATTGATAAAATGATCCCCAACTCCCTGATCGGGGACGATCAGCGCCTGGCCCAGGTAATCACCAATCTTTTAAGCAACGCAGTAAAATTCACCCCCGAACAAGGAACCATACGGCTCAATGCCCATTATGCAGGAGAAGAAAATGGTCTCTGCCTGATGCAGATCGAAGTGACCGATTCCGGTATAGGCATAAGCCCCGAACAGCAGGCACGGCTTTTCACTTCTTTTGAACAGGCGGAATCCAGCACTACCAGGCAATTCGGCGGTACCGGCCTGGGCCTTGCCATCTCCAAACGTATTGTGGAACTTATGGGGGGCAAGATCTGGATAGAATCGGAACTGGGCAAGGGCGCCACCTTTGCTTTCACCGTCAAAATGCAGAAAGGCGATATAGAAAGTAAAAGCTTCCTCGACCCCGGTGTAAATTGGAGCAACGTAAAGATCCTTGCGGTGGATGATGAAAGCGAAATTTTGCAATACTTTATCGGTGTAGCGGAAAACTTTGGCGTCAAATGCGATGTCGCTTCGGGCAGTGAAGAAGCCCTGGCGCTTATCAAGGAAAAGGGCGGCTACGATATCTACTTTATTGACTGGAAAATGCCCGGCATGAACGGCATGGAGCTTTCGAAAAGGATCAAAGAAACAGGCAGCGGCAAATCGGTGGTAACCATGATCTCCGGTGTTGAATGGAGCGCCATTGAAGGGGAAGCCAAAAGCGCGGGGGTGGATAAGTTTATTGCAAAACCCCTCTTTCCTTCAGCAATCGCGGATCTTATCAACGAATGTCTCGGTGTAGACAATGCCGCTATCCCCAGTGACATCACTGAAGATCAAGACGGCTGCTTCGAAGGTTTCCATTTGCTTTTGGCTGAAGATGTGGAGATAAACCGCGAAATAGTCCTGACTCTCCTTGAATCCACCAAGCTCTTAATAGATTGCGCCGAGAACGGCGCCATCGCAGTAGATATGTTTAGAGAAAATCCTGATAAATACGACATGATCTTCATGGACGTTCAAATGCCTCAAATGGATGGCTACGAAGCCACCCGTACCATCAGGGCTATGGATTTTGAAAAAGCCCGGGGGATTCCCATCGTCGCTATGACCGCTAATGTCTTTAGAGAAGATATTGAAAAGTCCCTTGCAGCAGGCATGAACGATCATGTGGGTAAGCCCCTGGATTTCAACGAAGTGATAGCAAGACTACGAAAATATTTACCCAAAAACAAGACCGGCAATTCCGCCTATATCAAATACGGTGAAGCCGGAGAGGAAAGTGAGCAATGGAAAAACGGTATTGCCTGGAGCCAGGACCTTGCTACGGGCAATGCCGAAATTGACTCCCAGCACAAGCAGATATTCCGGCTCACCAGTAATTTGGCCGAAGCCTCCAAAAATGGGCAGGATGCAAAGTTCCTGAAAGAAACCCTGGAATTTCTGATTAATTATACGGTTAAGCATTTTTCTGATGAAGAAGCCCTTGCGAGCCGATACAGTTATCCGGACTATAGGGATCATAAGAAGCTCCATGATGATTTCCGCATTACTGTTACACAACTCAGCGCAGAGTACGATACCAAAGGAAGCTCACAGGAGCTTTGGGACAAGGTTACTACAACTGTCGTACACTGGGTGATACAGCATATCAAGCAGCAGGATTTTAAACTTGCAGAGTTTATACGGAAGACTACCTTATAACGACCATATAGATAGACGCCGATTATGAAATAATGTGTATACAGTAAAATTAATTGGCCGTTCTTAATCACCAGAGCGCGGTTATATCGTCGCCTACCCTTTCAGCGCTAGACTCTGTTTGAAGTTCTCCACCACCTGATCCACCGTAGGCTGGGCGTCCACATCCGCCAGAAGGCCTTTCTTGCGGTAGTAGTCGATCAGGGGCGCGGTCTGGTCCCGGTAAACCTCAATACGTTTCCGGATCGCCCCTTCCCGGTCATCATCCCGGGTATACACCTCGCCGCCGCAGACGTCACAGACATCCGCTTTTTTAGGCGGGTTAAAAACCTTATGATAATTAAGACCACAGTTCCGGCAGACCCGTCGGCCCCCTAAACGTTCCAGTACCGCCGGGTCGGGGAGCTCAAAGTTTACCACCCTATCTACGGCGGAAAACCCGGCCAGGGCCTCTGCCTGGGGTATGGTCCGGGGGAAACCGTCCAGGATATAGCCCTTTTGGGCATCCCCCTGGGCCAGCCGTTCCTTGACCAGCGCAATAGTGGTAGCGTCGTCCACCAGCTTTCCCGCGTCGATGATAGCCTTCACCTTGAGCCCCAGGGGACTTTTGGCGGCAATGGCGGCCCTAAAAATAGCGCCGGTGGAAATATGGGGAACCTTGAGTATGTCCACCGCCTTTGCCGCCAGGGTTCCCTTCCCCGCTCCGGGGGGGCCCAGAAAGATTAATTTCAAAGTCCGACTCCTTTTTGCACTTTCGCACAGTTTGTCTTAATTTTACCCTTATCCCAGCCCAAGGTCCAGAGCCATCATAATGGCAAAGCCCAGCATGATCCCCGCAGTGGCGATATGGTCGTTACCCTCCCGCCGAGATTCGGGGATGACCTCTTCGGCCACCACGAAGATCATGGCTCCAGCGGCAAAGGCCAGGGCATAAGGGAGGATCGGCTGGATATAGTAGACCAAGGCCGCGCCAAGAACCCCTGCCACGGGTTCCACCAGACCGGAAAGCTGACCGTACCAGAAAGCCTTGCCCCGGGAAAGGCCGTCCCGCCGCAATGGAATGGACACTGCCGCCCCTTCAGGAAAATTCTGGAGCCCGATACCCAGGGTCAGGGCGATAGCTCCGGTAACTCCCGCACCGGGTATACCCGCGGCAAGGGCGCCGAAACCCACCCCTACCGCAAGCCCCTCGGGAATGTTGTGAAGGGTAATGGCCAGAACCAGCAGGATGGACCGGCCCAAGTTCGTCTTGGGCCCCTCAGCCTCCTGCATAGGATACTCAATGTGCAGATGGGGAAGGATCCGGTCCACCAGCCCCAAAAAAGCACCTCCCAGGAGAAATCCAACCGTTGCGGGGACCCAGGGTATCATGCCTAAGGCTTCCGCCATGGCAATGGCCGGTTCCAGGAGGGACCAGAAACTGGCGGCGATCATCACCCCCCCGGCAAAGCCCAGCATACCGTCCAGAAGTTTGCGATTGATGCTCTTGAAGAAAAATACGGTCCCCGCGCCCAGGGCAGTAACCCCGTAGGTAAAGAGGGTGGCCAACAGGGCCTGAAGTATCACAGGGCAATTTAAAAACCATTCCATATACTTATTGTAATGAATTCCCTGGATAAAATGAAGAACCCCGCCGCAAGCACGCAAGCAGCCTATGAGGGTTATTCAAACAAGTATAGCTGTCTTTTTTCGTTTTCTTCAAAGGCACTCATATATCTGAATAATTCATCATTATCACAGACAATATTATTGTCATGGCATGTTTTATTGAATATTTCCATAAGTGTTTTGTTTCTATCGCTTTTGAGTATGTAATTGTTTCCGTATTTACTTTGATATTTTTGTTTTAGCCCCGGAAAATGCACATCGAGTTTTTCATAAAAATATTCCCGATCCCCTTCCCGTAATGTTAACCCCATTTCAAAACATAGGATCCCATAGACCTTTGCTTCTATACAATAATGCAATATCCCCCGGATATTTTCTTCCGTATCATTAATAAAAGGTAATATGGGACTTAACCATACTATAGTTTGAATCCCATTATCCCGCATGGTTTTTAATATTTCAAACCGCTCTTTCGTGGTAGATACATTCGGCTCAACTATTCTGCACAAAGACTCGTCAAAGCTTGTAAGGGTTATTTCTACAATGCATTTTGCATTATTGTTAATTTTTATCAACAGATCCAGATCCCGTAATATCAGGCTTGATTTTGTCTGGATTGCCAGGCCGCACCGGTATTTTTCTATAATCTCAAGGCATGTTCGTATATTATTTAAATTTTCGGGTATAGGAATATAGGGATCACTCATGGCGCCGGTACCGATCATGCACTTTTTACGTTTTGTTTTTAATTTCTGTTCCAGCAATTCAGGGGCGTTTATTTTTATTTCCACATCTTCAAAAACATGGTCCATATTGTAACACTTGCTTCTCGCGTCACAATATATGCAGCCATGAATACATCCCCGGCTGATATTCATACCATTTTTAGACGATAATATGCCTTTCACTTCTTTAAAATGCATGGCAGTTATTATATCGCCTCATAGTAATACATTATTCTTTAAAAAGTGTTTTGTCAATGGTTTTTATATTTATTCACCATTCATTAATTCATCTTAATAACGCAATATATTTTATTTTTTCCATAAGCCGTTCTTTTAAATAGTAATTGCGCAGAAAAACTGCGCCAGGCGAAGACTTTCACTTCGATAGGGCATAGAACCCACTTAATTTCTCCATCGGGGCTAGCCTCACCCGAGGGCCGGTCAGGGCTAAAGGGTAAGGCTCCACATAAACCAGCTCAGTCCCCCAATACCCCAGCCGGATAAGGAGGCCCTCGTCCCCGCCGCCGGTATTTTCCATGCCCGCAAAAACAAAGTTCCCCAGGGACCAGAACACGGGCTTTCCTTCGATCCACTCAAAGCCCTGTACGATGTGGGGATGAGAGCCAATGAGGAGGTCTGCCCCGGCGCGAATTATATCCGTGTACCATTCCCTGGTAGCCCGATCCGGCCTGTTGGTCCATTCTTCCCCGCCATGGAAAAATACGATATTTAGATACTGTTCGGCATCCCCAGCGAGTATCCCCGGTGCGTCTTCCCCAATGGCCCCGGCGGAAAGAACCTCCTTGAGCGCCTCGACGCTTCCATAGCCGTGGAGTATCCCTGGTGTGCCCTCCCCGGCTGCCATCCTTGCCCCGCTCCAGCCGCTCCGCTCAGGCGGAAAGGAGCCGATCCCGAAGGCCCGCACTGTTATCCCCTTTTTTTGGAAGACCCAGGGCGCCGCCGCTGCCCCCCGATCCGGTCCCGCTCCGAGAATACCCAGCCCTGCGGCGCCGACATGCTCCAGGGTATCCAGGAATGCCTGGGGACCCCAGTCAAAAACATGGTTGTTTGCCAAAAGGACTGCGTCTATGCCCGACTTTTTGAGGGCCCCCGCGACTGGGGGAGAAAAGCGGAAGTTGTAGGTTTTTTCTTCCCGATATCCCCGGCTGCTCACGGCGCCCTCCAAGTTTACAATTGCAAGGTCCGCTTCTTCCAAAATTTTTGCAGCCCCAAAAAAGAGGCTTTCCGGTCCCTCCCTGAGAAGTATCTCCCCGGCGCCCCGGTCCAGCATCAGGTCTCCGGCGGAGGCCAGCCAGAGTATTTCCGGCTTCGGCTCCACCAGGGGATTTGCGACGGCTGCGAGGGCTACTCCCAGCTTTGCCGCCAACTGCCCGGCCAGGGTTTCTGCCTTGGCACGGGCTTTTTCGGTCAAGCCCTCTTCTGCCACACCCAGCCGCGCTTCGACCAGCCGAACCAGCGGGTAAGCTTCGTCATCGGCGGAAAGGCCGTCAACCCGGAGTGCCACATAGGGCGGGGCCAGTTCCCGGAGACTGAGGAGTTCCTCTTTTCCGAGAAGGCAGTCCTCCAGAGCGGCATCCTGCCGGCCATCGGGAACTTTAGTACAGGGAACCATCCAGGTTCTGGATAAAAGAAAGGGGGTATCCGGCAGCTCTGTTTCTGATAGTTGCGGGGAACCATTGGGGACAGCTCTGTCCCCATGGATAAGCTCAAAAACCCAGCGGGATGACAGTTCCAGTACCAGGTCCGGATGCAGCTCTGTCCCCAGGCGCGGTTCCGCTGCCAGCTCTGTCCCCAAAAACTCCATCCCCAGCGGAACCAGCTCCCGGGCCAACAAACCTGCCAGGAAAGATGCTGCCGCCTGAAGTTCCACCGCCTGCTCCGGCGACAGCTCTGTCCCCGGCGTCGATAGGCCTAGATACACAGGCTGGGGTTTAGTACAACTTGCAACGAAGTTTCCCGCGCAGGCACAGAGAAACAGGAGGAGGGTTAAAAGAAGGGGGGATTTCCGCATAAGCGTACTCTCTCTTTTCCGGCTTATTTAGACCTTTTTCGTGATAAAGTCGCTCTTGAGGCAACGGGCGCAGATTTTAAGGGTGATCGTGGTACCCTGTATTTCGGTCTTTAGCTTGACCAGATTGGGCTTCCAGGTGCGGCGGGTATGATTTTTCGCGTGGCTCACCTTATTCCCGGTGATGGTGTGTTTGCCGCAAATATCGCAGGTACGTGACATAATAAACCTTCCTTTCGGAGTAAATTGCTCTTTAGGGATAGAACTCTACCTGAAATCGAAAATAATGTCAAGCAAGCAAGGCCGAGGGCGCAAAAGACGCTTTGCCCCTTAGGGCTGGCCGAAAAGCTGAACCGCCTGCTCCCGGACCTGGTTAACCATGGCTTGATAATTATCCTTCAGGGCATTCATGTTCTGGTTGTAAAAGCCCACAAATTCCGGGTCCTGGAAGGGGTCAAGCTGAACCGGGCGGCCTAAGCGCCGGGTAAGCTCCTCCTCTTTCTGACGCAGTTTGGGGGCGTATTGCTGCTTAATGGCTGCATCGTACTGGGCGGTTTCGCTTAAATACCGGGAGATGCCCTGGATGAACTGTTTGTAGAGCGCCCCGAAACGGGGATCCCCAATCACCGCCTGGAGCCCTTTACCCGCAGCCTCAATGCGTTTTTCATCATCCGCAACCGCGGGGAGGGCAACTTGGGTAATAAGGGCATCAAAGATACCCTGCTTCAGGGCGGCTAACTGATCCTTGGGGGTCTTTTTCAGTTCCCCCTCCAGGCCGTCCTTGGGATCTGCAAGGAACAAATTGGCCAGCTTCTTTCCCCGCTGTTTTGCCTCAAACTGATCGATACTGCCTTTATCGCCCTTAACCGACTCGGTCCGTTCCAGGGCCAGTTCCAAGGCACTTTTTATCCGTCCCATTTTATACTCCGTTGTTTATAATATAGTAAAAAGTCCGGTCCCGGTACAAATAGCGTGCATTTTTTTATCCCAGGGTTCCACAGGAACATCGGGCAATACCTGTTGTTCCAGGCAAAATCCAACCATGCCGTAGGGGATTTTTAGGTCGTCTAGCTTGGCAAAAAAACGGTCGTAGTAGCCCTTGCCGTGGCCCATGCGGTTCCCTTGCCGGTCAAAGGCCATGCCGGGCACCACTACCAGGGCCGGGGCGCCGCCGCTTTTTCCGGTTTTCCCCGGGGCGGGGAATTCCTCAGGGGGGTTGTGCTCATCAATCAGGGGTTCCCGGATGTCAAAGGCCCCGACGCTCCAGGGCCCTTCGGCGGAGCGGATATGGAAAAACCGCGCTATCTCCCCCTCAACCCGGGGGAGGAAAACTTTTTTCCCCTGGGAAAAGGCCAAGTCCAAAAGAGGGTCGGTTTCTATTTCCCCCGGAGCGGAAAGAAAGAGCAGCACCGTATCCGTATCCCGCCAAGCAGGATACCCGGCCATAAAGCCTGCGCCCCGCTTACCTTCATCCCGGTATGTTTCCGGGGGAAGCGCTGCAAGCTGTTTCCGCAGGGTCTTCCTCAGTTCTTGTTTTGGAGTTGCCATGGGCCAATGATAGCATACTTATCAGATTTTATCCAGCAGTTCCCGGCAAAGTCCCAAGACCATGTCCTTGAAGTAGTCCAGGCTGATGGGCATAAGCTCTACCGGGACCTGGGTAAATTCAAAGAAGTCGAAAAGCGCCTCATCGGTAATTTCAAAGAGGCCGCAGTCCAGGACCACGATCTTGTCAAAGGATCCGAAATTCATCCGGGCGTCTGCAGCCTCCCAGCCATGCCCCTGCTGGTAAATTTCCCGCCAGAGCTTGAGACCACTCATAGTCAGATAGTACACATTCCCCGTGGCGTCCATCTCTTTTTTCTTTTCCGGGCTCAGGAAGGCCTCAACGCAGTTGGCCGCCTTGGGCAGCAGAGCCCCTACCTTCCCGGCTATCCCGGGCATATTGGAATGGCACATCTTTCCGTAGAGGAGCAGCCCTTTCTGCTCTTTGAAAATTCCCAGTTCCTGGGTAATGGCGTCTTCCAGCTTTTTATCCTCCACATCCAGCCCCGGGGGCAGGTAGCGCAGGGCCAGCTCTGTCCCCAGTTCTTTTTGAATCTCCGGAAGCAGCTTTTCAAGTTCCAATTGGTAGATACCGCAGGACAGTACGGGCAGGGGCATAGTCTCTCCTTAAATAAGAATATCCGCTTTTACCGTGGTAAAGACAAGCTTTTTCTCCTTTGCCTCCGCAGTTCCTGCCAGGCGGTAACCCTTGGGACCGCCCTCCTTGGTAGCACCCACGAGCCAGGCCTTGTTGCTTTGGGCCAGGTTCTTCTGGGTCACTTCCATCTTATAAATGCCAAAAACCACCGTGTCCCCCTCAACCTGCCCTTTCCCGGCAATAATCGGGTGGGGGGTGCCATCGGGATTTATCGTCACCAGGGTGATAAACGCCGTTGCTTCGATAACCTTCTTAATCTCATCAGTAATAATCATTCTTCGCTCCTTAAAACATATTTTGATAGTAAATACTATTTCGCTATCTGGTATGATATTACTATCGATATTCAATCATGTCAATAGTTTTTTAATATCTAGTTAAAAAAAGATATCTACAATGAAATAGGGAGTAAATAATAATTGACAAAAAAGTCCGGGCATACTATCTTGAGTTGGTACGGAAAATATGACCACCGGAGAAGAACTAATGGAAGCGCCTTGCAATGATAAAACCTGTGACAAATGTCCCTGCATGGAAAGCTGTCCCCTGGAAAGCGCCCTGCGTATAATCGGCGGCAAGTGGAAAATTCCCATACTCTGTTCCCTGCATCAGGACGGGGCCACCCGCTACAACGGCCTGAAACGCAAAATACGGGGCATTACCAATACGGTGCTTGCAAGCTCCCTTAAGGAACTGGAAGAAGCGGGGCTCATCAGCCGCCGGCAGTTCGCCGAAATCCCCGTGCGGGTCGAGTACTCCCTCACCCAGGCCTGCGATACCTTGCTGCCCATCCTGAACCAGCTTTCCCACTGGGGAGCGGCTTTGCAAAAAACAGGAACCGGGATCTAATCCTTTATACGCAATTCCGCCCGAAAAACAGCGCCCCCGTTCCTTCGGCCTTCTACGCCAAGGGTATAGACAGCATCTGATTCTGCCGGGAGCGGTTCTGTCCAAAGTTCAATGGGTTCATGGATCTTTACTTCGCTTAAATAGTTGATGTCCAGCCTCAGGGTCTTTGCCTGCACCAGGGCGGTAGGATCGGCGATGTCCTGCACCCACTGGACATAGCGGGCATTGTTCACGTGACCGTTGTAGTCAATATCAGAGTAGGCGGCGACCCGGTCCCCGGCCTTGAGCAGGTTTTCCAGGGGAGCAAGGCCGACACCGCCGCCGGGCAGGGCATCCCGGCCTTCGTTCAGGGGGAGTTTTTCCATGGTTGCCTGGGGGCGCAGGGGGCGGCGCTTTTCAATGTTCACAATGAGCCAGCAGCTTCTGGCCCGGACTATGGGCTTATCCGACTCATCCCGGATATCAAAATCCCGGAGGGCAAAGAGTTTTTCCCAGCCCCGTGGCCAGGTACTGACGGTGATAAGTTCCCCCTGCCGGGGACGCCGCTCTACCAGGACCGAGATCCGGGAAAGCACCCACCCCTGCCCAGCCTGCACCATAGGTTCCTGGCCCACACCCAGGACCTCCGCATGCCGTCGGGCAGCCTCCTGAAAATAGTCAAAGGCTGCAGCCAGGGTCAGGCCTTCCGATTCATCCACCGCAGTGAAACCCACGGGATAACTTTCTTTCCAAACATCCATAATAACAATCCTGCGTTTCAAAAATTCAAGGAACAGGCTTCCTAGAAGCCCAGCCGTACCCCCAGGTCAACGCCGTAACCGGCACCATTAAAGCTCTTAACAAAATCCTGGGACTGCAAGGTAAGCCCCACATCAAATTCAATGATCCGAAAATTCAGGGCCAGGCCCAAACGCTCCTTCCATATCAAATCTTCATAATGGGTACCGGCATCCAGGACAAGAATGCTGAAGATGTTAAACTCAGCGGTAAGACCAAAGTCCGCATAAACCGGGGTATCGTAGATACTATTAAAGACCAGGCCAAGATTCGGTTTAAGAGAAAAGATACGGCGGTCAAAGGGACGATAAACCGCATCAAAACCGATCTTAAAGGGACGAAGAATTACCTTTTCAGTATCACTGGCTTCAGACTCGGGGAATTCATAGGTCAGCCCATCTCCAATGTCACTTATTATGTTTTTCATATCGCTTTTAAAGGAAAACGAGCCTGTCATGTTATATCTGTGGTCAAGCTGGGCGGGAAAAAATGGGATATGGACCAGGGTAGCACCAACAGTAAGATTATGCCGCAGGGGGTATTCAGCCCGCAGAGTCAAATCGATCCCGCCCTTATTGAGTATGTCATCCACATTAAAACTGCTCATATCGTCCAGGGAAGATGGAAGATATACATCGGCGCTTAAATCTCCTGAAATGTTGACGGTACCATCACGCTGAGTGATTAAGGAATATCGTGCCAAGGGACTGCTCATATATGCCAGGGGAAGATAATAGGCCGGGCGAAAGGTAAAACGTATCCGTTCAATATCCTTGGAAAACCATGCACCGGCTTCAAAAAAAGCCGCTGCTCCCAGGCCAAAGTTGTCGGAGTAGGTTTTATCTATCTTGTTGCCTTTTGAGATCAGATCCATCAGGGACTGGGGCACCAAAAATTGCCCCATCACATCAGCGTTGGCGAATAGCCCAAAGGCCCATGTTGTCCCTGAATTAAAAGTAAAATAGGCGCCTCCCTGGGAATCCATAAACATACCCAGCCCGAGATGATTAAGCTCATCCGATGTTTTTGAGAAGTCCAGGGTAAGGGTTTCCTGTAGAACATCCACCGTCCTCAGGTAACTGTTGGCAAAGGAGGCGCGGGCATTGACCCCCAATTCACCGAAACGCCGGGGCTTATCCGCAGCCTGGAGAACCGCAGCGCAGCCTAACAGAATTAATAATAAAAGCCGTTTCATTAAAAAATATCCATATCCTCCAGCTCAAACTCATATTCTGCCACCACGGTAATGCCAAACTCAAAGTTTATGCTGCACCCCTTGTTAAGCTGGAATTTTTCAGTAGGAAATTCTAATACCAAGTCAGGCACAAAAGGATAGGTATTTTTAAGCGTATCAAGCTCCGGGGTAACATCCTGCACCAATTGACCCAAAGCAAGAATTGGTATAACCACCGGATACTGCTCATCCCTGTTAACCAGCTTAAGGTTCCCGCTGGTAAACCCGACATTGTTCATATTGATCTTCAAATTAAGGTATTTAACATAGTCAAAATAGGAATTGTCTTCCGGGCCGCTTCTCCAGAATAAATCATCGTCTCCCAAATCTACATCCTGCATGATCATAGATCCCGGGGCATCGCCATTTGGCATGAATTTCAAAGGCGTATCTATGAAAATATTTACTGTGATTTTCACGTCATCCTCAATTTCCTCGTGTATTATCCAGACGCCGTCATCGCTTCCATTTGATATATTAATTTTATAGCTCAGAAACAATGCTGCGTACTGTTCTCTCAGGCTGTCATTTATTATTTCCGTAATATCCATGACGTAGGGAGGCTGCTCCGAATCCTGAAAGATGTCCCCCGCAGATCCGTTAAAAATCGGAAAAGACTCCTGGGGCGTTACCATCTGCTCTAAATCAGGAAATTTACCAACCAATTTACCGATCACTTCCCCATACTGATCCTCTTCCGGCGTAATTGTAGGACCTTCTATTATAGTATCACTGCTGTCACGGTAGGCAGATTCAAAACTCAGGACGGGCTCAATTGAGCTGGGGCCGCTTATGTATAGATAGGCTTTGCATATCTCAAAAAGAATCCCATTATATTGGACCGCATCGCTCAGAGGCATCCCATCGTCATCATCGGGAATTTTTCCTATAAAGTTTCCCTGATCTTCCCCGTCACCACCAGGTCGGACCAGGGCGCTATACCAGTCGAGGATAAGGCTGGCTTGACCGACAATAGGGTCCAGTTCAACAGCCGCACCATCGCCATCGTTAACAGCAAGGTCCTTTAGGGTCAGCCATTTGTTGACCGCATCATAGTCGCCATGGCCGTCAGTCGGACTTATGGTTATTTTAAATTTTATTTTATTATCTTCAATATATTTATTGTCGGGGATTACCCATTCAAACCCCCCATAGGGGTTGTGCTCGGTTATGGGATAGTCACTACTGGTATTGGTAAAAACAATAGGAGGCTTATCCGGATGTTTTGCATAGAGGTCCTTGGTCTCTTCTATATCAAAGACCGGGATCTCAACTTTCATTTTCATATCTTTAATACATTCATCAAATTCCAGGGATATACCCACACCTTCAGCCTCGTCCTCACCCATACCCTCGCGCTTGGGATTAAATACAAGGGTGTGAATCCATTGGGATATTTCCCCTAAATCCTCGATCATTTCATGTTCCAGGGTGGAATGGGTTGGAGATGCGGCATCCCACACAGACACTGTTACTGACGCAAATGTCAAAACTTCGATTTTTGCATCCAAAGGCCTCTTAATTTCTTTGCTTACTATTCCGCTGATCGCGGCTCCCGGCGTTATTTTGATTTTAATTGTCCCGGAGATCCTTATGGATTCGGCCACATTTAAATTGGTCCCATCCTGGATTTTGAGCTTAATCTCCCCCGGCTTATCAGTCGCAACTGCGTCTTTAAGGTAAAAACCCGGGTTGGCCCTAAAATCCTTCGGTTGATCGATTGTTAAATCGTATGTTTTAATATCAAAACCTTTCCACTCTTTTGGCGGAACATCCACATTAAAATGAAAAATCCCCGTTTTAATTGTTGCACGGATAAAATCAGGCGGAAAAGACACACCAATAGGAGTATCAGGAATAACAATAGTAACATCCCCGAGATTAAGGCCGTCGGCATCAGAAATAAGGGTCTCGCGGAATTCTATTTTCATTTTTAATTTAACGGTTCCGGCGGCAGAAGAACGTACAGTTAATCCAAGGGTCTGCAAAGTCAACCCAGCATCATTATGTATCGTTCTGCCTTTCAGGGGTATTATTAAAGCCTCATTAGTGGCAGGATTTGCAGATCCACTTTGAGATTTAATCAATTCGTTAGCTGAGTCAACAAGTTCAACATTTGTAAGTACTATCTGAGTATTAGGAAGAGGCTCTTGCAGACTAAACGTAATCGCTATCTCCCCCTCTTTAAACGTGGCATTAGAGAACCCGTCCAGTTTAATTTTGAGGTTTGGTTTCAAAACCGGATAGACAGGGTCCGGCCAACTTATCACCTCAAGAGAAGGAATAGTTACCTCCCCTCGCGCTTTTTTTTCAAACTCATCAAACACGGGCTGCAAATTAAAGGCAAGATCATCCTTGGGCTTCATTTCATTCATAGAAGGGATATTAAATTCCTGTCTTATCGCCCAAGAACTATCGTCGCTCTGTAATTGATCTTTAAAGTCAAAGCTCATGGGCTTCATAGCATAGTGAATCAAAAAACTCTGGGCAGTATCAGAGGGGTTGTTGTAATCATATATCTTGACATCATCCCCCATGCCGTCGCTGTCAAAGGGCAAATAATCGACCATTTTAAAATTTCCCGACCCAACCCGCACCGTGGAATTCCCCTTCAGCATCACATTGGAGGGAGCCGTGGGCATGCTGGTCGGAATACCGCAGGAAAAAGTCAAGAATACAATGAGGAGGGGTAAAACCAGAGAGGCGGCGGTTTTTTGCATTTCAGAAGCTCCTAGATTACACTGTATAGTATCTTTTCGGAAAATCAAATCATTTAAAATAGAAATAATACAATAGTAGAAAAAAAGAGCACTTTAGGGTAAATTCCGGGGTATTTACCGGATCCGGATGCATGGGAGGATCAGAGCCGCCCCCTAGAGGCCCGCGCTTTCCTCCAGGGCAAGTCGCAGCGCCCCCCGGTCTATCCCCCAGTTCCGCCCAAACCGCCCCAGGAGCCGGTCCGACAAGGCCATGAAGGGGCCGAATACCGGGGCTTTTTCGGGGAAAAGCCGGGAAACCAGATCGGGAAAGGCCCCCCGGTTGACAATAAGCTCCCAAAAACGGGCAAAATTTTTGATACGGTCCAGATCAACCTTTGGCAAAGCAGCGGTTTCCATCACCTCATAGGGCGGCGTTGGGCTGTAGTGCATACCGAAGGGGCCGGTATGGCGGCCTATGGGGGTCCCGGGGAGGAATTTCAGGATACCCAGCTGAATCTCCCCCGGACGCGCCGTCCAGAGCCGGTCAAACCCCTGGGCAAAAGAGCCCAAATCCTCCCCCGGCAGCCCGGCGATGAGGTCCGCGTGGACAATCGCATTAGTCTCCCGGCGCAAGAAATCCAGGGTTTCCAGCTCCTTTTCGGGATCGCTCTGGACCCTGCCTATCAGCGCGGCGGTTTGAGGGTTGAAGGTCTGGATGCCCAGCTCGATCCGGAGGCTGCCTGGGGGAAACCGGGCAAGCAGCTCCTGTAATTCCCGGGGAATCCGGGAAGGGACCATCTCGAAGTGGACAAACATACCCGGATCCAGATGTCTCAGAAAAAATTCCAGGATCCGGGCTGCTTTTTCCATATCCAGGTTGAAGGTCCGGTCCAGAAACTTGAAACTCCGGGCTCCCCGGGCGATCAGGTTTTCCATCTCTCCCAGGAATTTTTCCAGGGGAAATTCCCGTACCTGCCGATCCACACTGCTCAGGCAGAACTCACAACCGAAGGGACATCCCCGGGAGGCTTCCACATAGGTGAGCTTCCGCTCCAGGTCCTCGGCGGTATACAGCCGATACCCAGGATCGATACCCCCAAGCCCCGGCTGGGGGGCGTCGATAAAGGTGGTCCCCGGCAACTTGCTGCGCAAGTTGCTCGGAGTTTTGGCCCAGCCAAAACTCCACAGCGGCGGTACGGGAGCGGCCGCCGGAACGTCCGGATGGGACGCCAGAGAGTCCGGAGGGGCAGACGGGGAGCCCAGCGCTGTTTCGCAGAGTTCCCGAAAAGCCGCCTCCCCTTCCCCGCGTATAACATAATCGGCGTGGTGGAAGAGCGCCGCGTTCTCCGGTAGGGTCGATGCCTCGGGGCCGCCCAGGACGATGAGTGGCCGGGGGGTACTTTCAACGGTGGAGCCTTGGTCGGGGCTGCCCTCATCGGCCCAGGCCAGGTCCAGGGCGTCCAGCAGTTCCGCGGTGGCGGTGTGGTTCCAGATGGAGACCGAGAGGCCCAAAATGCGGGGCCGGGCCGCCAGGATGGGGCCGGTCTTTTCGGACAAAGGCTGGCGCAGGGCGAATTCCAGGATTTCACAGCGGGGCTCCAGGGCGCCCAGATTGGCCTTGAGGAGCCGCAGGGCTAGGGAGGGGTGGATCCACTTGGCGTTAATGGTGGCCAGAACGATGTCGGGCAATTCCTTACCTGGTCCGGAACCCCGTGGCGCCGAACAAATCCAGGGTGCCGGTGGTCCACTCTTCCTTGGCATCCATCACCAGGCGCTCCACATCCTGCCAGGTGTCGGCCCGGGGGCCGGCGATGCGGCGGTTAGTAGAATTGGTGAAGACGATGGTGCGGCAGCCCTGGTCCCGCAGACGGGTCACGTTGTCCGGGGAGTCGTCGATGTAGACGTGGGCTCCCACGGCGCCCTTGTCGGCCATGAAGCAGATGTCCCAGTAGGGGATGTCGTAGGAGTCCAGCCAGTCCACGGTCTGGGTAATCGAAGTTTTGTGGAAGTACTTGAGAAAAAGCCGATGGGTGATGATGCGGATCCGGATGCCGTGCATGGAGAGTTTCCGTAATACTGCGGGGGCATCTTTGATGGGGGTCATGTCCCGGAAGAGGTTGCGCTGGGTTACGGCGAAGCGGTGGAGCCGGTCGTAGCCGCCGAATTCGGCGATGCCCCACTCATCCAGGCCGAAGCCCACTTCTTCAGGCAGGGACTCCAGGGGCCTATCCAGCCATTCCGCGGCAATGCGCCGCATGGCGCCGTAGAAATCCCCTACCACGCCGTCAAGATCTACACCGATAATAAAACTGCTTTCATCCATTGCGTAAAAACCTTTTTAGATAACTTTTGAAAGGAGTATGGCCATACTGCGGCTCTGCATATAGTACTCGTCCTGATCCGGCAGGGGCAGCTCGTTGCCTGCGCTGAGGATGTCATCCGGCGGGGGCAGGCTGGTGTCCATGGCGAGGTACCATCTCTTTCCCGCCAGGGGCTCGCAGATCTTAAAGTGGGCCTGCCGATCAGCGGGGTTAAACATGATGAAGAAGTCGCTGTCGTCCCGGTCCGCCAGTATATCTGCGCGGCTGCCGTCCATGCGCAGGGCCAGGCAGTACTCGGTTTTTTCCCAGTCCGGGGCATTGCCCTTTTCGTCGAACCAGATGATGTCCGGGGTGGCGTTGTAGGCGCCGTCACGGCCGGTGTAGAATTCCGGGCGCATAAAGCCGTGGTGCCGCAGGCGGAAGGCTATCATCTCTTTAACAAAGCGGAAAAGTTCCTGATTCTGCTCCATCAGGGTCCAGTCGTACCAGGAGATTTCGTTGTCCTGGCAATAGGCGTTGTTGTTCCCCCCCTGGGTCCGGGCAAACTCGTCGCCCCCTAAAAGCATGGGGGTTCCCAGGGACACCATCAGGGTGGCCACAAAATTTTTCAGCTGCCGTTCCCGGATGCCTTCCAAAGAGGAGCTGTTAGAGGGGCCTTCCACACCATAGTTGTTGCTCAGGTTATTGTCCCCGCCGTCCCGGTTATCCTCGCCGTTTTCTTCATTGTGTTTGCCGTTGTAGGACACCAGGTCCCGCAGGGTAAAGCCATCGTGGCTGGTGAGAAAGTTTATTGAATGAAAGGGCTTCCTGCCGTCCCGAAGGTACAGGTCCGCGCTGCCTGAAATCCGGGTGGCCAGGTGCTGTACCTGGAAGGGGTCCCCGCGCCAGTAGCGGCGCACCTCGTCCCGGTAGCGGTCGTTCCATTCGGCCCAGCGGCCCCCGGGGAACCAGCCCACCTGGTAGGCGCCCCCGGCGTCCCAGGCTTCGGCGATAATTTTAGTGCTGCTCAGGACCGGGTCTTCGGCGATGCGTTCCAACACCGGAGGGTTCTCCATAAGCCGGCCCTGCTGGTCCCGACCCAGAATAGATCCCAGATCAAAGCGGAAGCCGTCAACGTGCATTTCCATTACCCAGTACTGGAGGCATTCGAGAATAAAGGTGCGCACCACCGGGTGATTACAGTTCACCGTATTGCCGCAGCCGGAATAATTTTTGTAATACCGCTTGTTGCCGTCGAGCATATAGTAGATGGTGTTGTCCAGGCCACGGAACGAATAGGTGGGGCCCCACTCGTTGCCTTCGGCGGTGTGGTTGAACACAATGTCCAAAATCACTTCGATCCCCGCCTTGTGGAGCTCCCGGACCATTTCCTTGAATTCCCGGACCTGGCCACCGGGGGTTTTGTCCCAGGCGTAGGAACCCTTGGGGGCGAAAAAGGACACCGTGGAATAACCCCAGTAGTTTACCAGGGTCTTGCCGGTGCCGGGGTTTTTCCGGGAAAGCTCCCCTTCGTAAAATTCCTGGATGGGGAGGAATTCCAGGCTGGTGATCCCCAGCTCCTTGAAGAAGGGTATTTTTTCAATCACCCCCAGATAGGTGCCTGGATGCTGCACCCCCGAATTGGGGTGGGCGGTCAGGCCCCGGACATGGGTTTCGTAGAGCACGCTGAAACGCAGGGGGTAGTTGATGGGCCGGTCCCCCTGCCAGTCAAAGTCATCGTCAACAACAATGCACCGGGGCTGGCTGCGGATATTGTCTTTATAAGAAAAGGACAGATCGTTGAAAGCTCCCTCGGCGTTGTACCCCACCGAGGCGGCCATATCCCAGACAGAGAGATCCGTCATGGCTTTGGCATAGGGGTCCAGCAGGGCCTTGTAGGGGTTGAACCGGAATCCCTTTTCCGGGACATAGGGGCCGTCCGCCCGGTACAGGTACTGGGTACCCGGGCCAAGCCCCCGGATATGGCAGTGCCAAATATCGCCGGTACGGTTTCTGCGTTTATTCAGGGAAATTTCTTCAAAGTCGCTGTCGGGATCCGCAGACTCAAAGATGATCAGGGTCATGGCCGTGGCATGCCGAGAGAATATCGAGAAGTTTACTCCGGTCTCGGTCGGTTCCGCGCCCAAGGGAAGGGCCTTTCCGATATCCGCGATAAAATTGCCTAATCCCATTCTTCTATACTACCATACTTGTCCGCTGCGGAATAGCTCAACAAACTGAAAAGGGTCGATATTCTTTGCCCCGAGAAATTCCTTGTAATCCAGGGGCATGCCCAGGTCCCAAAAGGGGGCGCCCTGTTGTTCCAGATATCGGGCGGTGAGGATCATCTGGGCGGATCCGGCGTTATCCTCGTCATAATAACCGGAATAGCTGGTGTATACCTTCCCGGCCAGGATACCGAATTCCCCGGCCCGCAGCTTCCCGTCCCGGTATACCCCGAAGGAAAGTGGCTTTACGGGCATTTCAGGCCGGGCCCGTATTTCCCGGATAAGGTCTCGCAGAGGTTCCGTGAGCCACTCATCGTCATGGACCTCCACACAGCGGCGGAGGATATGGTCAAAGTCCGAGGCAGGGCCTGAGGGGAGGGAAAATAGGGCTTCCATACCCTGGATCTCCCCGGCAGGAATCCCGTCCACCCGCAGTTCATACCGGGGCAGGAAACGGCGTATCGTTTTTGTCACATGCAGATCCGGAAAGAACAGCGCCGAACGCTCCAGGTGGAGTTTTGGCAGCAGGAGATACTGGGGTAACGGGTTCGCAGCGGGGCCGGCAGTGTGGGGAGCTTCACCCTCCCCCTCCGGCTCCTCCCCCAAGTTGGCGGACATGACCAGGAACCCCGCTTTCATGAGGTCCGCAACAAAGCCCGCCTCAAAGTCCAGGGCCAGACAGAATTCCTCGTCATAGCCCGTTGCCAGCATGGCGTCGACTATCCAATCGGGATCATCCCGGGGATCGATCAGAATATGCCCTGAAGCGGTATAGCGGACTAAAGCCCGATGGGGAAAGCGGGAGGTCATGGGAGGATTTTACACCGCATCGGGAAGGCCCGGCAAGCTTATCTTCCTGTTGTCTTTTTTACCCCCTTTCCCTATACTTTCGATACTTTACACAAGACTTAACGGGGGTATTATGAACAAGGGTTCCTTATTGATTCACAATGGCCATGAACTGGATCCGGCTACCGGGGCGTTGGGAGTAACCGTATACCAGACATCGACCTTTTACCGGAAAGACATGACCGGCAAACAAACCCAGGAATTCGACTATTCCCGGGGGGGCAACCCTACCCGGAAGGCCCTGGAAGAGACCATCGCAATCCTGGAGGGCGGGGCAAAGGGCTATGCCTTTGGAAGCGGGATGGCGGCTATTTCTTCGGTAATAGGGCTCCTGGCCACGGGGGATCACATCATTGCACCCCAGGATATTTATGGCGGAAGCTGGGTCATTATGGATACCTTCTATAAAAGGTGGGGCCTTGAACTGACCCTGGTGGATACCGCGGATCCGGAAAATATCAGGAAGGCCATCAAGCCCAACACTAAGGCGCTGTACCTGGAATCCCCTTCGAATCCCCTGCTCAAGATTACGGACCTCAAGGCCTGTCTGGGGATTGCCCGGGAAGCGGGGCTCCTTTCTATTGTAGATAATACCTTCATGACCCCCTACCTTCAGCGGCCCATTGAATTGGGGGCGGATGTGGTGGTCCATTCGGCAACTAAGTTCCTGGGCGGCCACAGCGACGTAATTTCCGGGCTGGCGGTAACCAAAACGGCGGAGCTGGGGCAAAGGCTGTATGCGGTACAGAACAGTTTCGGCGCCGTGCCCGGCCCCTGGGATACCTGGCTGGTCATCCGGGGGATCAAGACCCTCAAGGTGCGGCTGGAAACCCAGCAAGCCACGGCGAAACGTGTGGCGGAATGGCTCCTGACCCATAAAAACGTGACCAATGTCTATTATCCAGGCCTGGAGAACCATCCAGGCGCCGAGGTCCACCGGTCCCAGTCCTCAGGTCCCGGGGCCATGCTGTCTTTCAAGACCAAAACCACCGAACAGGCCCTCAATTTCTACAGCCGGATCAAACTGGCCGCCGCTGCCCCCAGCCTGGGTGGGGTGGAAAGCATCGCTTCCTATCCGGTCAAGATGAGCCACGTAGCCATGGCCCCGGCGGAGCGGGAGCGGCTGGGCATCACCGATACCCTGGTCCGCATTGCCATAGGCCTGGAGGATGCGGATGACCTGATCGCCGATTTCGACCAGGCCCTGAGCTAAGGCTTGTCCCAAAACGGCGAAAGGCCCCTAAAAAGGGCTTGACTTTATATTTCCTACAATTAATATATGAATAATATTCATATTATAAGGAGCGAGGAAATGAAAAGAACATTACTGGTTATAGCGGCGCTGCTCATAGGTGCGTCAGCCTTTGCGGGGGGAGCTAAACAGCAGTCCAACGAGCGGGTGGTGAAGGTTGGCGTGGTGGGGGATATTACGGATATGTGGACACCCATTGCGGAGGCTCTGAAAAAAGAAGGGGTCATTATCGAACTGGTCAAATTTTCAGAATATGTGCTGCCCAACCGGGCCCTGGAGGACGGCGAGATTGATTTAAACGCCTTTCAGCATTACGCCTACCTGAACAATGAAATCAGCACCAAGGGCTACCACATTTCCCCGGTTGGAGAAACCATACTGGCGCCCCTGGGCCTGTATTTCCCGGAAAGTAAAATCCGTTTCGGAGATAAAGACCGGGGACAAGATCGCCATTCCCAATGATCTGGTAAACGGAGGCCGGGCGCTCAGGGTGCTTGAAAAAGCGGGGCTGCTTACAATCCCTGCGTCGGCGGGACCCACTCCCCTCATCACGGATATTACCGCAAACCCCCTGAAACTGGAAATCATTGAAGTGGAAGCGGCCCAAACCCCGCGGCTCCTGGACGATGTTACCGCCTCAATCGTCAACGGGGGCCATGCGGTTGACGCGGGGCTTAATCCGGATCGGGACAGCATTGCCCTGGAGAAGCAGTCCGAAAATGGCGACAATCCCTATATCAACATACTGGCGGTCCGTACCTCTGAAAAGGACGACCCGGTTTACAAGCGCATCGTGGAGGAATATCATACCGATGTGGTGAAGGGAATCATACAGTCAGCATATAAGGGCGCATTTACCACCGCATGGTAAACAACGCAGAATAACTAACGCAGGGGCGCAAAAAAGCGACCCCGGGGACCGGGTGGTCCCGGGAGCAGATTGACCGGCAAAATGATTCAACTTACCAATGTTACCAAAACTTTCGGCGGGAACGGAAACCCTGCCGTGGAGGCGGTCAAAAACGTATCCCTCACGGTGGAGGATGGAGAAATTTTCGGAGTCATCGGATTTTCCGGGGCCGGGAAAAGTACCCTGGTCCGCTGTATCAATATGCTTGAACGGCCCGATTCGGGAACAGTAATAGTAAACGGCCAAAACCTGACGGCCCTCCCGGACCGGGAACTCCGTTTGGCCCGCCGGAATATGGGCATGATCTTTCAGCACTTCAACCTGTTCCGATCCCGGACTGTGGCTGAAAAAATCGCCTTCCCCCTGAAGTACCGGGGGGCCACAAAAAAACAGATTGCAGACAGGGTAGAAGAACTGCTCAACCTGGTGGATCTGACGGACAAGGAAAAGGTCTACCCTTCCCAGCTTTCCGGTGGGCAAAAACAACGGGTGGGCATAGCCCGGGCCCTGGCCTCAAACCCATCGGTACTGCTCTGCGACGAGGCCACCAGCGCCCTGGACCCCCAGACAACCCAGTCAATCCTGGCCCTGCTCAGGGACCTCAACAAAAAGCTGGGCCTCACTATTATTATCATCACCCACGAAATGAACGTGGTGAAGTCCATCAGCACCAGAGCTGCGGTTATGGACAGGGGGGAGGTTATCGAACAGGGTTCCATTTTTGATATTTTTTCAAACCCGTCGCACAGAATTACCAAAGATTTTGTGGCCACTACTTCCAATTTGCAAAAAATCTACGATCTGATTAGAGAAGATTCCCCCATCATCCGCCTTAAACCGAATCAGATCCTTGCCCGTTTTAGTTATACCGGGCGGAACACCGTGGAAGCCCTGATTTCCAACGCATCAATACTGTTCAATGTGAAGATCAACATTATTTTTGGTGACCTGGATATTATTCAGGATACCCCCATGGGCGGACTTATCAATATCATTGACGGCGAACCGGAGGCTGTTGAAAAGGCTATACAGTGGATAACTGAAAAAGGAGTCCGGGTGGAGGTGATCAAGCATGGATGAAATACTGAAAAAACTGGCGCTCAACATGGTAAACAAGGTACCGGAACTGATAAAGTGTTTCTGGCAGACCCTGCACATGATGGCCCTGACCGGGATAATAGCTTTCACCATCGGCCTGGTGCTGGCGCTTATCCTGACCGTCACCCGCAAGGGGGATATCCTGGAAAACCTAAGCCTCTGGACCGTACTGGACAAGATCATCAACCTGTTCCGGTCCATCCCCTTCATCATACTCCTGGCATTGCTCATCCCGGTGACCCGGTTTATCGCGGGCACCGCCATTGGGGTAAAGGGTTCCATCGTACCCCTGGTATTCGGCACTGCCCCCTTCTTTACCCGGCAGATGGAAAATGCCTTGGCAGAAATCGATCGAGGCTCCATCGAGGCGGCCCAGTCCATAGGGACAGGCCCCTGGGGCATCATTTTCCGGGTGTACCTCAAGGAAAGCGTTCCCGGCATCATCCGGGGGACCACCATCACTTTTATTAACCTGGTGGGGCTTACCGCCATGGCCGGGGCAGTGGGCGGCGGCGGCTTGGGAGACTTTGCCATCCGCTACGGCTACCAACGCTATCAAACCGACATTACCGTTATTACAGTAATAATACTGATACTCATCGTTACGGTCATTCAGGCTCTGGGTTCCTTCTTTTCAAAGAAAACTCTGCATTAGCAAAGGAGAAATTATGCCCAACAGGGATCTGCAAGGTATACTGGAATCCCATTTTGAATGGTTCCACCGCCGCCCGGAACTCAGCAATCAGGAACATGAAACCACCGCCCATATCAGGGAAATCCTGGAAGCCGCAGGGATAGAAATACTGGATGTCCCCCTAAAAACCGGCCTGGTAGCCCGGCTGAAAGGCAGCATAAGTGAAGGCCCGGTAGTGGCCCTGCGGAGCGACATTGACGCCCTGAGCATCACCGAGGTATCCCAATCCCCCTACCCTTCGGAACATCCCGGGGTCATGCACGCCTGCGGACACGACTTTCACCTCACTTCCCTGCTGGGCGCAGCGGTACTGCTGCAAAAAGAACGTGATACTTTACCAGGAGCCATCAAGCTTCTCTTTCAGCCTGCCGAGGAAGGGGGCAATGGGGCTCAGCAGGTACTGGATTCGGGGGTCCTGGATGACGTGCAGGAAATCTACGGCCTGCATACCAGTGCGGAGCATGAAAGTGGGATCATCGCGGTCAGCCCCGGCGCTGTCAATGCGGCGGTGGGGGCCTTCCGCATACTCCTCCATGGCAAGGGCGGACACGCTGCCCTGCCCCATTTCTGCCTGGACCCCATACCGGCGGCAGCCCAGATTATCAGCGCCGCCCAGACCATTGTCAGCCGCACCATCAGCCCCTTTGATCAGGCGGTTCTCAGTATTACCCACATAGAAGCAGGCACCACCTGGAATGTGATCCCCCCGGAAGCCCTGCTGGAAGGCACCATACGTACCTTCAACACAGAAAGACTAAGCGAGGTTTCGGAACAGCTGGAGAAACTTGCCCGGGGCATCGGAGAAAATATGGGTCTTAAGGTGGAGTATTCCTGGCAAATCAACACAGTTGCTACGAACAACGATCCCCTGTTAAGCGGCTTCGTAGCCGACACCGCCCGAAACCTAGGATTCACAGTAGTACCCGCCGTACCAAGCATGGGAGGCGAAGATTTTGCCCTGTACCAGCAGCGCATCCCCGGGGCATTCTGGACCATCGGCGTTGGTAGCCCCCAGGCTCTTCACCACCCGGGCTTCACTGCTGACCCTGCGGCGCTGTCCACCGCAGCGGAACTGATGGCAGCGCTTGGCGTTGCTGCACTGCGGCGCATGGCGGATAACCCGGAAAGGGCACTATAGGGATTGGTTCTGGATGGGAGTTAAGGCAATCAACTATACACACAGAATAGCTGCAAAGACATCATTTCGTCTTCACAGCTATTCTGCGTAAAGAACTCTCCAACTAAAGTCGGTGTTGCAAGTAACGCTTCTTCCTTACTTTGCCGCCTTCAGGTTCTGCACAGGCAGCACCCAGAGCCAGGCCGGGGTAACCTCAAGGCCGGTATACTTCTTATTCAGAGCGCTGTGCCGGTTTGAGTAGTCAAAGACGATATAGGGAACATCGCTGACCACAATATCCATGAACTGAGTCTGAATTTCAAAACGCCGGGCAGGATCGATGGTGGTCCGCTGAGCTTCGATAAGCTCGTCAATCCGGGGATTGGCGTAGGCGGATGAATTGTAGCCATCTTCCCCTGCCTGACCTGATGCGAACAGGATTTCAATATTACTGTTCAGATCCGGATAGTCCGCTTCCCAATTGCCGAAAAGCATATCGTAGTCCCGTTTCCCGTTGGCATCCAGGATGCTCCCCATCTGATAGGTATCCTGTTCATCACCGGATACCCTGCGGATCTCAACATTGATATTGAGGGGCTTCAGGGCTTCCTGGAGGAAGAGGGCGCGCTGGTTGTCCACTGAGGAGTCGCTGACAATAACATTACAGTTAAACCCGTTTGGGTAGCCGGACTGGGCAAGGGACTGCCTGGCCTGGGCTAAATCGTAGTTGTAGGACCCGGTCTTTTGCAGGTACTGTTGCCACTTGGAAGCATCGCTGCCGTAGAGGGCTGAGCCGAAGGGAAGGACGGTTCCCAGGGTCCCGGTATTTTTGATAATGGTCCGCTGGAATTCGCTCAGGTTTAGTGCATGGGAAATGGCCTTTCGCACATTCACATCGTTAAAAGGCGCACGCTGGGTGTTCATGGACAGGAAGGAAAGCCTGTAGGAATCAACGATGGTGAGTGTAACGTTTTTATCCGAGGCTAGCTGATCCAGCTGATCCGGGGGCAGATTGGCGCTGAAGTCCACGCTGCCGGTCTGGAGGGCGATTATCCGGGTGGTGTCATCGGGGATGACCTTGTACACCAGGGTGTCAACGATATTAGAGGCCAGCTTTGCTTTGTCCCAGTAGTTGGTGTTTTTCTTCAGCACGATCTCCTGGCCGCTGGTCCAGCTCTGGTACACAAAGGGGCCGGTAGCAATAATGCCGCCCTGGGCACTGCCAAAATCATCGGCGTGCTTTTCATAGTAAGCTTTGCTGATGATCCGGCCGGAGCCGATGGCGGGGATGTACTTGAAGATCGCCGAAGGCTGGCTCAGTTTTATGGTGAGCTGCCAGGGACCTGTGGCGCTGATGCTTGCCACATCCGCATAGAAGTCGGCAAAGTAGGTCCCGCCATCGGGGTTCCGGTACCGCTCCAGGGAGAAGACCACGTCATCCATGGTCATCTTGGTGCCGTCGGAAAAAACGATATCATCCCGCACTTCGTACACATAAGTGAGGTCGTCGGTCTGGCGCCAGCTTTTTGCCAGTTCGGGGACAATGTTGTTGCCCGCATCCAGAGTCAGGAGACCCTCAGTGATCTGGTTGGTAACCTGGTTGGTGACAAAGTTCCAGGCGACCCCGGGGTCCACCGCTCGGATATCTTCGCTTAAGGCGATGGTAAAGGTCACTCCCTTTCCCTGATCAGCCTTTCCCCCGGCAAATGCCAGGGCGGTGCAGAGAACCGGCAGTACTAAAAGACAAGGCAATTTTTTCATCAAATCCTCCTCCATTTTTCCTCGATCCTTACAGACCGGGCTTTTACTATATAGTATTATACCTAAACAGGGAGACAACTTACCAGATACCTCATCGCCCCTTTCCGCACCAGGGTTCAGGGTTCAGTGGACAGGGAGCGGCCACTCTTTCTATAATCAAACCTATGGACGATACTTTGAAAAACACACTGCTTTTTCCCTGGAAAAACGCCTCCTCCTTCATGAGCGGGGAGGAAATTGCGGCGGCGGACGCCTATTGCCGGGGGTATATAGCATTTCTCAATGCGGTTAAGACCGAGCGGGAAGCGGTCCGGGAAGGGATCAGGATTGCTGAAAAAAACGGCTTTGTCCCATGGCAGACGGGCGCGGCCTTTGCCCCGGGGGACAAGGTGTACTTTAACCAGCGGGACAAGGCGTTGATCCTCTGCATTGCGGGGAAGCGACCTCTAACGGAGGGTATTTCTATTGTGGCGGCCCATCTGGATTCCCCCCGGCTTGACCTGAAACTGCGGCCTCTCTACGAGGAAGCAGGGGCGGCTTTTTTTGACACCCACTATTATGGCATGGTCAAAGCCTACCAGTGGACCGGCATACCCCTTGCCCTGCACGGCTACATAGTCCCCAAGGACGGGCAGGGAATCAATGTTTGTATTGGGGAAGCGCCAGAGGACCCGGTGCTGTTTATCGCAGACCTTCTGCCCCACCTGGCAAAGGCGCAGATGGAGCTCCCGGGTAAGGAAATGGTTAAGGCCGAAGACTTGGATGTGCTTGCGGGGCTTAGCCCTTGTCCGGGGGAATCCGGGGATGGCGCAGTAAAGCTGAACATCCTGCGCATCCTTTACGAAAAATACGGCGTTACCGAGGGTGACCTCGTTTCGGCGGAACTTTCAGTGGTGCCCGCCTTTCCTGCACGGGACCTGGGCCTAGACCGGAGCATGGTGGGCGGCTACGGGCAGGACGACAAGGTTTGCGCATATCCTGCTATGGACGCCCTGTTCTCCCTTACGGAGCCTCCCGATTACTGTGCCTGTGTAGTCTTTGCGGACAAAGAAGAAACCGGCTCCCTGGGCATGACCGGCATGTCGTCAAATTTCTTCGACAGTTTTATTAAGGAGCTTGCAACCACCCAAGGTGGCGCCGGTTCCGGTGAGGAGAAAGGGCGGAGGGCACTAGGCAATTCCCTCTGCATTTCCGCCGACGTGAACACCGCCTTTTATCACTTGTATGCAGATGTGTTCGACCCCCACTACGAAGCGGCGCTGAACCACGGGGTGGTACTGTTCCGCTACTGGGGACAGGGGGGCAAGGACCATACCAATGACGCCCATGCGGAAACGGTAGCTGTACTGCGGAAAATTTTGGATGACAGCGGCGTACTCTGGCAGACCGGAGAAGGGGGCAGGGTTGACGCCGAAGAAAGTGGCACCCTTTCCCGGTTCTTCGCAAGCCTGAACATCCCTTCGATTGATCTGGGGGTGCCCCTGCTCTCCATGCACTCACCCTTTGAAGCCGCCGCAAAGGCGGATATCTACATGGCCTACCGGGCCTTTACGGCGTTTTTCAAAAGGGCATAGAATTTCTGCGCCGCAGTTTAGTCCGGCAAAGCCCGGTGGCAGCTTACCAGATGTCCCGGTGCCGCCTCCTGTATACAGGGCGCCTCGGTGCGGCAGCGATCATCCGCATCAGGGCAGCGGGGTGCAAAGGCACAACTTGCAACGCCGACTTTAGTCGGAGAGTTCCCCGCGCAGCCTGTTATAAGCGCTGCCGGGCTCGGGGCTTCCCCCTTCAGGGCTATACCTCCCGCTTCCCGTGGGCCCTCGATCCTCGGAACCGCAGCTATCAGGGAACGGGTATAGGGGTGCAGTGTCCGGCGGAACAGTTCTTCTGCGGGGGCCAGCTCCACCACACGGCCCAAGTACATCACCATCACCCTATCGCAGAGATACTCCACCACGGTCATATCATGGGAAATAAACAGCATGGACAGGGACCGGGCCGTGCGCAGATTCTCCAGAAGGTTCAGTAATTGTGCTTGGACAGAAACATCCAGGGCGGACAGGGGCTCATCCGCCACAATCAGTGCGGGCTCCGAAAGCAGGGCTCTGGTTATGGCAAGCCGCTGAAGCTGCCCGCCGGAAAGTTCCTGGGGCCGCCGGGTCAGCAGTTCTTCTGACAGGCCCGTGTCGCTAAACAGAGAAAGGATCCGATCCAGAGCTGCTTCCCGGCCCATTCCATAATACCGGCACACTTCCATCAGGGAATCGGCGATCCGCATCTTGGGGTTAAAGGACGCGAAGGGGTTTTGAAACACCATCTGCATAGCCCTCCTTACTTGGCGCAACGCCCCGTGGCGGAGCTTGCCAATCTCGGCGCCCCGGAAAAAGATCCGGCCCGCGGTGGGTTCAATGAGCCGCAGGGCCAGCCTGCCCAGGGTGGATTTTCCGCAGCCTGACTCCCCCACCACGCCGAGTATCTCGTTTTGCCTCAAGCCAAAGGAGACGCCGTCCACTGCCCGCAGGAGCTGGCCTCTACCGGCCGGAAAATATTTCTTCACCTCCCGCACTTCAAGGATTATATCGCCCATGGCTACCCTACCCTATGGTGGCAAAAGACCACGTGCCCATCCCCCAGCTCAAGCCGCGGAGGCGCTGTCGCACAGGCCCCATCGGAGCGGCTGCACCGGGGCGCAAAGGCGCAGCCCTCTGGGGGATCGTAGAGCCGGGGCGGAAAGCCGGGGATTACCGGCAAAGGCATGCGGGCTCTGTGCACAGCAGCGATACTGTCATGGGCCAGCTCTGATGCTGATACGCCGTCCCCAGATGTGGCTAATCCCCTGGGTATACAGTTGATAAGTGCCTTACTGTAGGGATGGGCCGGGGTGGCAATCAGTTCCCCTGTGGCAGCGGTTTCCACGATTTGGCCGGCATACATCACAGAAACCCTGTCGCAAGTTTCCGCCACCACCGCAAAGTTATGGGTGATTAGTAATACTGAAAGAGAAAGTTCCCGTTGCAGGGTCTTGAGCAGGGTTAGTACCTGGGCCTGAATGGTCACATCCAGGGCAGTGGTGGGCTCGTCGGCGATGAGCAGCTCCGGCTCGCAGCTTATGGCCTGGGCAATCATCACCCGCTGCTGCATACCCCCGGAAAGCTCAAAGGGATACTGCCGCGCCGTCTCCGGGTGGAGGCCCACCCGTTCCAGGAGCGAGGCAGCGCGACTGTGCAGTTCCCCAGGGGGCAGGCTAAAGTGGTTGGCAATAGCCTCCTCGATCTGGCTACCCACAGTTTCCAGGGGGGAAAGGGAGTTGAGGGGGTCCTGGAACACCATGGAAATGCGCCGCCCCCGGATGGCCCGCAGTTCCTTTTCGCCCAGGGCAAGCAGGTTCCGCCTATCAAACCGCACAAGCCCCCTGGCCCGGCTGCGCCTTTTGTCCAACAGCCCCAGGATGGCACGGGAACTAACGCTTTTGCCGCAGCCTGACTCCCCCACCAGCCCGTGAATCTCACCCCGACGCAAGCTCAGGTTCATCCCACTCACGGCGTGCACGATACCCTCGATGGTAAGAAAATCGCAGCAGAGATCCTCAACTGCCAGAACTTCGTCAGTGCTCAACCGGGACCTCCCCAGCGGACCGGCGCTCGATTTTTTCAAAAGAAGGAAGGATGCGATCCGAGGGATCGATAAACTGGGAGACGCAATCGCAAAAAATATTGAGGCTCACCACCGTAAGGACGATAGCTGCCCCCGGCGCCAGGGCCAGCAGGGGACTCTGGAGCAGAAAGTTCCGCCCCTCGTCAAGCATGGCCCCCCAGTCCGCAGTAGGGGGCCTGACCCCCAATCCGATAAAGCTCAGAGCCGCCAGGTCGAGGATCGCATAGGCCAGGTCCAGGGTAAGCTGCACCAGCACAGTATCCAGGCAGTTGGGAAAAATATGACGGAACATCACGTAGGGCCGGGAAAAGCCGATGGATTCTGCAGCCTCTACATAGGTCTTATTTTTTTCTATCAAAGTAAGGGAGCGCACCAGTCGGGTAAGCATGGGCACATAGACTATCCCCAGGGCGATAACCGCATTAGCCATACCCCGCCCCAGGGCGGCAACCAGGAGAAAGGCCAGGAGCAGCGAGGGAAAGGAAAGCAGCACATCGCAAAAGCGCCCCACAATGGCGTCGAACTTCCCCCCGTAATAGCCGGAGCAAAGCCCCAGAGGCGCCCCGATAAGCACCGAAAGGAGCACCACTCCCAGGGCACTCAGCATGGTCACCCGTCCGCCGTAGAGCAGCCGGGAAAAAAGGTCCCGCCCCATTTTGTCCGCACCCAGGAGGTGTTCCCGGGACGGCGAAGCCAAAGACGCGGAAAGGTCCTGCCCAGTCTCGCTATAAGGCGCCAACACCGGCGCGAAAAAGCAGCACAGGATGATGAGAAGCAGCAATCCCCCGGATATAAGCAAAGGCGGCGTAAACCACGTGCCAACGGCCTTTTGTCCCGGACGCTTCATTGGAAAGAACAACTTGTGGCTGAACAAGGGGGCTTTCTTCATACAGCCCTGGCATCGCTGGCCGCGCCCCCGGCGGGGGCAGTTTTTTCAAGGCCGCTCCCAGCAACGTTTCCGCCACCTGCGCCAACGGAAGCGGCAGAAGCGGCCCGAATCCGGGGATCGATCAGCACATACACGATGTCCACCACCAGGTTAAGCAGCAAAAACAGAGCCACCAGGAACATGATAATGCCCTGCACCAGGGGATAATCCGCCGACTGGATACCCTCGATAAGTAAAGCCCCGATACCACCCAGGGCAAACACGTTTTCCACCAGCACCGCCCCTATCACCATGGACCCGATTTGTATCCCCGCCACGGTAATCACCGGGATAAGGGTGTTTTTCAGACAATGGACCGCCAGGATACGGCGCCGGGGGGTCCCCTTGGCAGTCAGGGCCAGGGCGTAATTCGATTTCAGCTCTCCAATCATACGGTCCCGGGTAATCCGCCCCATGAGGGCAACCATGTTAAGGCTCAGGGCAAAGGCCGGCAAAGCCAGGTAGTAGAGGTTCTCCCCAAAATTGTGCCCCGCCCCAAAGGCCGGAAACCAGCGCAGCCTCAGGGCAAAGATCAGCATCAGCACAATGGCGTTGAGAAACACCGGGGAAGACACACAGAAAATCATAATCCCCGACACAATACGGTCCAGGATCGAGTCCCGCTTCACCGCGCAGAGCACCCCCGCCGGAATAGCCAGCAGCACCGCAAAGACCGCACTCATCAGCACCAACTGAATCGTGGTAGGCAGCCGGGCTGCCAGCAGATAAGCCACACTCTGGCGGTGCTTAAAACTGTCCCCTAGATTGCCCCGGAATACATTAGTTATCCATATAAAGTACTGCCGGGGCAAACTCTGATCCAGGTGATACTGGGCAATCAAAGCCGCCCGTGTCTCATCGCCAATCCGCCGCCCATTGGTAATAGACGCCATAGGGTCCGAAGGGGTCAGGCGGATAAGAAAAAAGATCGCCACCGACACCACCAGCAGAATGGGGATGAGGACGAGAATCCGCTTGGCTATGTACCGGACTAAAAAGGCCATTCTGTTTTACTAGCATGTCTCGGGGCTTTATTCAAGGATTGGCGACAGACTACCAGGGCAAAAGGGCGCCGCAGAGTCCGGGGAGGATTTTAGAGAGTACGCCTTGACGTCTTAATAACTTAAAGTATATTTTGTTGCATGAACTTAAGTTTCACAATTTGCCAAGAGGTCAGCCGCAGATGATAACAGGCGCGATTAAGAACAAAGTCGATAAAATCTGGACCGATATTTGGGCCGGCGGCATAACCAACCCCATAACCGTCATCGAGCAGCTTACCTATCTCATGTTCATCCGTTCCCTGGACGAAAAAGAGCTGGAGAACGAGCAGTTCGAAAACACTGCCAAAGTGAAGATGGACAAAATCTTTCCCCGGTCAAAAGAAGGCCAGTCCATGCGTTGGAGCAAGTTCAAGGAACAGGACCCCCGTGAAATCTTCGACATCATCTCCCAGCGGGTCTTCCCTTTTATCAAAAAATTGCAGGGTAAAGAGGAAACCGCCTTCTCCCGCTATATGGAAGATGCCATGTTTCTTATCCCCACCCCCCAGGTACTGCAAAAAATCGTCACCGGCCTGGACGATCTCTATCAGAATGACCTCGCCGGTCTGGACATGCAAGGCGACCTTTATGAGTATATGCTGGGCAAACTTTCAACCGCCGGTCAGAATGGCCAATTCCGTACCCCCAAGCATATCCGTGAAATGATGGTCCAGCTAATGGCGCCCACCCCCAATGATCTAATATGCGATCCCGCCTGTGGGACCGCCGGCTTTCTGGTGTCCGCTGCCGAATATATCCGCACCCACTATGAATCGAAGATGACCACCAAGCAATGGAATTTGTTCGCCGGTGACATGTTTACCGGTTTTGATACCGACCATACCATGCTCCGCCTATCAGCCATGAACCTCATGCTCCACTCCATCACCCACCCGCAAGTGGAATATAAGGATAGCGTTTCAAAGCAGAATAAGATCGCCGGTACATATGATATCGTACTCGCCAATCCGCCGTTTAAGGGAACCGTGGATGAGGAAAGTATCAATGATAATCTAAAGGCAGCGACCAACACAAAAAAAACAGAGCTTCTGTTTATCGCCCTTTTCCTCAGGCTGCTGAAAAAAGGCGGGCGCTGCGCCTGCATCGTACCCGATGGCGTTTTGTTTGGCTCCTCCAACGCCCACACCGCGCTCCGCAAGGAGCTTGTGGAAAACCATCAGCTTGGGGGGGTAATCTCCATGCCCTCCGGAGTGTTCAAACCCTATGCCGGAGTTTCGACCGCCGTACTGGTGTTTACCAAAACAGGCGCAGGCGGAACCGATAAAGTCTGGTTCTACGATATGCAGGCCGATGGTTTCTCCCTGGACGATAAGCGCAGCAGCATAAACAATAACGACATACCAGACATCGTAACACGCTTCCACGCGCTTGATAAAGAAAGCAAGCGAAAACGCACCGACAAGTCCTTCCTAGTACCAAAAAAGGAGATTGTAGATAACGGATACGACTTAAGCATCAACAAATACAAAAAGACGATTACAAAAGCGGTTGAATACCCGCCTACAAGCGAAATTATGGCAGGTTTGTTTGACTTGGAAAAAAACATAGCCAAAGGACTAAAAGAGTTGGAGGCGATGCTGAAATGATCCATTGCGCAGAAAAAGAAATGGATTTTTGTATTTTTCTCATTCACAAACTTGCAGAATCCTGGGGCAAATCCACGCCGGAGGCTTATAAAATAATTTCGGACTCAAATATTCTGGATGAGTATATTATCCCCTGTTTCGATACGCTACACACCCTTGGCGCCGAATATTTAGTAGAAGATGTGACCGAATTCGTCCGTGAAAAGGGTGTAGCACTATGAAAGTATATCACGGGTCATCAGCCGTGGTGAATAAACCAGATATAAAATTCTCCAGGAAAAATCTTGATTTTGGAAAAGGTTTCTATGTGACTTCATACCAGGAACAAGCAGAAAATTGGGCGAAACGAAAGGCTCTGCGGAAAGGAACGGCGCCTATTGTAAGTGCATATACCTTAAATGAAGATTTTGATAGGTTTCAAATTCTGCGATTTGAGCAGGATAATAAAGCTTGGATTGACTTTGTATGTGCCTGTAGAAGTGGCAAAGATATATACCGGAACTATGATATTATCATTGGGAGTGTGGCAAATGACAAAGTATATACCGCAGTCGATATGTATTATCGGGGAATATGGGATATTGAGCGAACGCTTTCTGAAATAAAATATTATAAAATGAATGATCAATACTGCCTCATTACGCAGCAATTCATTGATGCAAAATTGTTGTTTATTGATTCCTATGAGGTTGCCCTATGAGCGATACCCATCCCAAGCAGGCCGATTTAGAGAGCCTTCGTAAAGAGTCTCTTGAAAAAGACATTATTGCAATTATTGCCAACAAAGCAAATATTGATGTCAGGGTAGCGATGGACATTTATTTTCACAGTAGCCTTTCTGTCCAGATTGACGGTGGCGTATATGGCATTCAGTATCTTGATGCGCGGTATCTTGCGGATGATCTGATGGAAAACGAGAGCGAATTGTTTGCGAAATTGGTAGATTGAAATGAGTAAATGGGAAAAAGTACGATTGGGAGATTTAACCAAAATAAAAACTGGTAAATTGGATGCTAATGCCAGTTCCAATGATGGGGAATACCCTTTTTTTACGTGCTCAAAAGAGCCATTAAAAATATCTTCATACAGCTATGATTGCGAATGTGTTTTAGTCGCAGGCAATGGCGATTTAAATGTAAAATACTATAATGGAAAATTTGACGCTTATCAACGAACCTATATTATCGAAAGTATCGATAAAAATAAACTTTTTGTCCCATACCTATATTTATATTTAAGTGACTATGTTGATACACTACGTGGATTATCAATAGGTGGTGTTATAAAGTACATAAAATTAGGTAATTTAACAGATGCAGCTATACCAATCCCACCATTGAACACGCAAAAACAGATCGTCGCTATACTAGACAAAGCAAATCTTCTGATTGAATCACGCAAACAACAGCTTGCACAGCTTGACCTACTGGTCAAATCCCGGTTTGTCGAGATGTTTGGGGACCCGGTGACTAACCCGATGGGGTGGGATGTTAAAAAATTGAAAAATTTATATAAGGTAAGATCCAGTAAACGTATTTATCAGAATGAACAAGTATCCGAGGGTATACGATTTTTACGGGTATCGGACTTAGTACGAAAAATCCTTGACGGCATTGATTCTTGTGATCTCTATATTTCCGAAGAACAGTATATGCGTTTTTTGGATAGTGGACTTGTACCTAAAGCAGAAGATATTTTAGTTACATCAAGGGGAACTTTGGGATTGTGCTATATAGTTCAGCCGTCTGATAGATTTTATTTTCAAGATGGGATGATAAGTTGGCTTGAAAAGCAAGGAATTGAAATTGAATCAATATACGTTTATTACCTGTTTGGAACATATGGGTTCAGGCAACAAATGGAACAATTACCAACAGGCACAACAGTGAGTTACTTGTCTTTAGAAACTCTAGGTAATTTGGAAATAATGGTCCCCCCTCTCCCCATCCAAAATGCCTTCGCTGCCTTCGTCCACCAAGTCGACAAATCGAAATTTGAAATACAAAAGGGACTAAAACAGATGGAAATTCAGTATAATGCCCTTATGCAGCAGTATTTCGGTTAATCTAATCATTTTCCTTCAATGGCGGTATGCCAAATATAATCACGGAAAGGAGAATGAAAATGAAAGAGGCTCTTATCATCGAAATCGAACAAGGCATGATCACGGTATTGGACAATGCCCAAATGGAACACCTGCATAAAGTCCTAATCCATTGCCTGTACAATGTCACCGTAACAAAAAATACTGGTAATCCGGTGCAGGAGGAACAGCCGAATGAGGTTATGCTTGATTCATTTCTCGCTTCCAAGCGTGTGGAGGGATGCTCTGAGAAGTCCCTGAAGTATTACCGCTCTACCATACAGAATATGCTGAATTCTGCCAGTAAAACGGTAAAACATATGACTACTGATGATTTGCGGCAATATCTTGCGGATTATCAAAACAAAAACCGTGCCGGAAAAGTGACACTTGATAATATCCGGCGTATCCTGTCCAGTTTCTTTTCATGGCTGGAGGATGAAAACCATATCCTCAAAAGCCCGGTACGGCGCATCCATAAGATAAAAGCGGGACAGACCGTCAAGGAAACGTACTCAGATGAAGCATTGGAATCGATGCGCGATAACTGTGCTTCAATTCGGGATTTAGCGATTATTGACCTGTTGGCTTCTACCGGGATGCGTGTTGGCGAGATGGTGAAGCTAAACCGGAATGATATCGATTTTGCAAACCGTGAGTGCGTTGTCCTTGGTAAAGGAGAAAAAGAACGGCCGGTGTACTTTGATGCGAGAGCGAAAATACATTTACAAAACTATCTTAACAGCCGGCCTGATGATAATTCAGCCCTATTCGTTTCATTGATAAAGCCATTTAATCGGCTCGAAATCAGTGGCGTAGAGATACGACTTCGAGAGCTGGGAAAGCAATTAAATATCCCAAAAGTACATCCACACAAATTCCGGCGTACCTTGGCTACAAGGGCAATTGATAAAGGAATGCCAATTGAACAGGTTCAGCAGCTTTTAGGCCATCAGAAAATTGATACCACCCTGCAATATGCGATGGTAAGCCAGAATAATGTAAAACTGTCGCACCGAAAGTATATCGGCTGATCTCAAATCCCGGTTTGTCGAGATGTTTGGGGACCCAGTGACTAACCCGATGGGGTGGGAGCATGGCACTATTCGAGATATTGTCACTGAAGTCAAGTATGGTACAAGTAAACCATCAGTAGATGGGGGGAGCTACCCATATTTACGAATGAACAATATAACCTTTGGAGGGCAACTCGATATAACCGATATGAAATACATAGATTTACCCAATAATGAGATTGAAAAATATATTGTTCGGAAAGGTGATGTCCTTTTTAACCGTACAAATAGCAAGGAACTGGTAGGAAAAACTTGTGTATTTAATCTTGATGAACCGATGGTTATTGCTGGCTATATTATCCGCATAAGACTCAATGATAAAGCTATCCCGATATACCTTTCCACTGTCCTCAATTCAGATTATGGTAAGTTAACTTTAAACTTGATGTGTAAGAAAATTATTGGTATGGCTAACATCAATGCTCAAGAGCTACAAGATATAGCGATACTAATACCGCCCAAAGACCTCCAAAACGCCTTCGCTGCCTTCGTCCACCAAGTCGACAAATCGAAATTTTCTGATCGGAAATGGGTGGAAACTTTTGCTCCCTCGCATACACTGCTGTCCGATTTAATCGGTAAGCATCAAAAAATCCATTTGCCTGAGTAAAAATGACCCGTTTTTGGAATATTTGGTCGATTTTCAGTAATTTGTTCTTTAACCAAAGCATCAAACATGGTATAACTATAAGGTATTTGGGCTACCGAGTGATAAAGGATGGATGGCTGTGTCGAACTTTGAGTTCCTTCGGCAACAAAACGAATACACCCTGTTTTCGCCTGCAGCAATAGAGGCCGAGAAGGTTTATGCTACATCCTCAGCCATGTGCGCTGTTGGCTGCCGGAAAGCCCTCGAATTGGCAGTAAAGTGGGTTTACTCAGCCGATAAAAACATTAACATGCCCTATAAGGACAACATCCAGTCCCTCATCCATGAGCCGTCCTTTCGCTTTGCCGTGGATAGTAAAACATGGGGCAAACTTTCCTACATCATTAAGCTGGGTAATCTCGCTGTGCATACCGAACGAGCGGTAGATTCAGGCGATGCGTTAACCGCGCTGAAAGGTCTTTTTGAGTTTATCGATTGGATTGATTATTCCTATGGTTCAAAGTATGCAGAACGCCGTTTTGATGAGGCCCTCATTCCCAAAGGCAAAGTGGTTATTGTCACCAAGAAAATCAAGGAAACTCAGAGCCTTCTGGACGAGAAAGATTCTGAAATTAAGCGGCTGCAAAAGATCATAGAGGACATGGCCCCCCAATACACCGCCGGGAAAGAACAGCACCAGCAAGATCGAACATTCAAGGCCGATGATATTTCCGAGTTCAAGACCCGTAAAATCTACATTGATGTGGATTTAAAACTTATGGGCTGGCGTTTTTCCGGCGCCGATGCCGATGTCATTGAAGAATATGAAGTTAACGGTATGGCGGACGTATTGGACCAGAAAGGCTATGCCGACTATGTCCTGCTGGGTAAAGATGGGCTTCCTCTTGCGGTAATCGAAGCTAAACGTTCCAGCAAGGATGCGAATACCGGACGCAAACAAGCCTCATTATATGCCGACTGTCTGGAGCGGCAGTTTAAGCGTCGCCCAATGATTTTCACTACCAATGGCTTCGAGACCTACTTCTGGGACAATCAATCATCTCCCCAGCGGAAGGTGAGCGGCATATTTAGCAAGGACAATCTGCAAAAGCTGATGAACCGCCGGATTGATCGTAAAAACCTTGATGAGATTCCTATTAATCCGACAATAGCAGGACGGCCGTATCAAATAGCTGCCATTCGAGCCGTCGGCGATAGTATCAAAGCGGGCTTCAGAAAACAATTGTTGGTTATGGCCACCGGATCGGGAAAGACGAGAACTGCTGCGGGGCTGGTAGATGTCTTAAGCCGTGGGGGTCACGTTACAAA
Source organism: Treponema primitia ZAS-2 (assembly GCF_000214375.1). NCBI lineage: Bacteria > Pseudomonadati > Spirochaetota > Spirochaetia > Treponematales > Treponemataceae > Treponema > Treponema primitia. Next base: position 3,505,749 of record NC_015578.1, read on the forward strand.
CACCCTGTTTCTGGCTGACCGTAGGGCCTTGGTCAAACAAGCAAAAGATGCATTCAAAAACTACTTGCCCGATATGTCTCTGTGCAATCTGCTTTCCAACAAGGATGACAGAACAGCGCGGATTGTTTTCTCCACCTATCCAACCATACTCAATGCAATCGACACCGCGAAGAATGCCGATGGCTTGAAACTTTTCACTCCCGCCCATTTTGATCTTATCATCGTGGACGAAAGCCACCGAAGCATTTTTAAGAAATACCGTGCCATCTTCGAATATTTTGATGCCCTCACCCTCGGTTTGACAGCCACCCCAAAAACCGATGTGGATAGGAATACCTATGAATTTTTCGAAATGGAGCATGGTGTGCCAACCTATGCCTACGACTATGAGACTGCCGTGTATACTGACCATGTTTTGGTACCCTACTATAATATCGAAGTGAAAACAAAGTTTTTGGAAGACGGCATTGTGTACGATGAGCTTTCCGATGAAGACAAAAAACGATATGAGGATGATTTCACGGAAGATGATACCTTGCCCGATTTCATTCCTGCGCCCGCGCTCAACAAGTTCGTCTTCAACCAGCAAACCGTGGATACCGTGTTGCAAGACTTGATGGAGCGGGGTATTAAGATTGAGGGTGGGGACCGCGTTGGTAAATCTATCATCTTCGCCCAGAGCAAGCTTCATGCCGAATACGTTCTGGAACGTTTCAATAAATTGCATCCGAATTTTAAAGGCGGATTCGCCCAGCGGGTAATTTGCGATGATAGCTATTCACAAGAAATTATCGAAGATTTCAAAGTTCCTGAAAAAGAGCCACGTATTGTGGTGTCGGTTGATATGATGGACACTGGCATTGATGTGCCGGAATGCGTTAACCTGGTCTTTTTCAAAAAAGTGCGTTCAAAAACAAAGTTCTGGCAGATGATCGGCCGCGGCACCCGCATTTGCATCGGTTTGGAATGCCTGGACAATAAAGATGGCGCTTACACCGACAAGCGGCGATTTTTCATTTTTGACTATTGCGGCAACTTTGAATATTTCCGCGAGCATACCGAGGGCTTTGAAAGCACGGATACAAAATCCCTTTCAGAATCCATATTCAGCAAAAAAATTCGCCTTGCCGTGTGTTTGCAGGATAGCATTTATGCAGGAGATGACTATCAGTCTTTTAGAAACAACCTGACTGCTGGCTGCCAATCCCAGATAGCCGCGCTCAACCAGGAGCTGGTATCCGTTAAACTCAAACGGCAATATGTGGAAAAATACAAACTCCCTTCTGCGTATGTATTTATAAGTGAAGGCGATAAAGGCGACATCATAAAACACCTTGCACCCCTAGTGCTCCTGGATGACGCGGACGCAGGAGGTTCGTCCGACGAAGCCGCCAAACGGTTCGATAATTTTATGTACGGCATGATGCTGGCGGATATAGAGCATCTACCAAGCTTCAACTATGCCCGGAAACAGCTTTCCGATATTGCGCTCCTGTTTGAGAAAAAGATCAGCATACCACAGGTAAAGGCAAACATTGCTCTCATCAAAACTATCAACACCGATGATTTTTGGGACAGCAACAATATCCTGGCCCTTGATGAAGTGCGCCAAACATTGCGCGGTTTAATGAAATTCCTCGTGGAAACGAGCGGCCCTAAAACAATCATCACAAACTTAACTGATCCAGTGATTTCCTGGGACGTAGGTGAGCCCATGCCCCCGGCATACGATTTTGAAGATTACAGGAAGAAGGTCAATCGCTACATCGAAGAACACGCCGCCTCCATGTCCATACACAAGCTAACCCACAATATCCCCCTGGGCTCAAAAGATTACCAGGAATTAGAGAGGGTCCTAACCATCGAACTCGGCAGCCGCGAGGACTACCAGCGTGAATATGGCGATACCCCCTTCGGCCTGCTCATCAGAAAAATTGCAAAACTCAATCACGAGGCCGCCATGCAAGCCTTCTCTCAATTCATCAATGACCAATCACTTAATCATAACCAGATTGAGTTTATCCAAAAGGTCATTAACCATGTCGAGCAAAACGGTTATATGGAAGATTTGAAAGATTTAACCAAGCCGCCTTTTGACAAACCGATAAGCTTCGTGAAGCTTTTTGACCCAAAGCGGCAGTCGCAGTTGATGGATATCATACGGACAATTAAGGAAAATGCCGTAACAGTTGCAGCGTAAGCCCCATAATAGCTTCCAAAAAGTGTCGCCACTTCTGTTATCATCACCGTTTTTTGGTGATTTTCAGGGTTTCTGGTCAAAATGGGTTTGCCAGGGAAAAACGGGGCTTGACTTCTCTGCAAATTTGTGTATACACTATTGTAGGGCATTGAATGGGTAAAACTGTCACCAGTACAGATGGGCTTTTTGAGTGGGATGAAGACAAGAGTAGGATCAATAAGGAACTACATGGTTTATATTTCAATGAAATATTGCCCGCTTTTAATGATCCCTATATTCTTGAATTATATGACGAAGCCCATTCAACTGTTGAAGAGATCCGGTATAGGGGGTTAGCGGAGTTGTAGGATTTTATTATTCTGTACCTGTCATATACAGAACCGGGCAGTGGCCGAACAAGGATCATTTCGGTACGGTCTGCTGAGCCCTTTGAGGAGAGAATGTATTATGAATGGCGTAAAAACTTTAACACCTGAAAGGATTGCCGAAATAAAGGCATTTAAGAACACCGATTTTTCTGATTGTCCGGTATTAACCGAGGAAGAACTGAAAAAGATGCGGCCGAAGCATCCTGAGTATTTCAAGCCGGTTAAGAAGGCCGTTCAGATTCGCTTGGATGCCGATGTTTTGGCTTGGTTCAAAGCTTATGGAAAAGGGTATCAAAGCCGGATTAATGCGGCGCTTCGGGAGCTCATGTTACAGACCATCGAAAGGCATGAATAGGACAAAAATTGGTGGACGAATGTAGGCGCTATTGACTAGGTGAGCTAATTTCCTCAACACCCAGACACTACCCTTTGCCGGGAGTATTTGACTAATGATACACAAACGTAGCAAAAAGATGTCTGGTACTCTTTCTTCTGTTATAAACACTTTTCCTACAGCCTCATTATGTGTCTTGCTCGTATCGCTTAAAATATGTTGCATGGAAAAACATATGTCCGGTATGTTTGGTTTCACAATCCTAGGTTTCCGGGCCGGGGTTCAGCCCTGACGGGGTATAACTTTTGCGACACTTGCCTGGGGAGATGTTGCCGGAGCCCCCTGTGTAGCCTTAGTCACCAATGATGGTTGGTAGCTTTTTATATTGGCATTATTGTCCATTTGTGCTTTCTCCTTCGACTTTCTTTTCAACGAGTTCAATGAACTCTACATCTTCATAATTTATTCGTGTTGAGGGGTGTAATACCCAAGAACCCGTTTACACGAGGGAGCTTTAGGGCGTTTAAAGGGGTATTAAACCCCGAATACAAATACCTTGTGAAAACAACATACCTCGCCCTTTATTAGGCTAAAATAATGAAATATGGGTGATTTTTCGATATTTTTGTCAGGGGCGCCATGAATTGACACTCTTGGCTGGTAGGATGTCTTGATTTTGGAATGACGCTGACAATACTTGCAGTATTATCAAACACTGTTTATTCGCGTACCAATTAGTGTATCCAATACTGCAATGCGAGGGCTTGCGTTTCACAGGGAAACAGTTTATGATACCAGAAGACAAGGTACCGTTAAACCAAGGAGGATTGTATGGGTAACATTACTCAATTTGAAAAAGCGATTGCCGATTCACAGGGGAAACCCGGGGGCTTTCCGCGGGATATCCACATTTCATTTACCGGAAACGGCAAGGAACTCCATGCCGAACTTGTCGGCAAATTCAGCAAAAAGGATTTTAGGCGCTTTGACCCGTGGATACTTGCCTGTATTGCCGAGGCGAAACAAAAATATGACACAGAAGTTTTGCGCGTAAATTTCAGAATAGACAAACCGAAAAAAGCGGAAACGCTTTTTGATTTAAATTTTGAATCCCTGCGGCGGCGCATTTCTTTTTTAAGCATCAACAATCCGAATATCACATTTACATTATCGCTTAATAAACAGGATATTGTTTTATATGATGAAACCACACTGTTTCACCGGCCCGATAATGAGGTAATTCACACCAAAGTAGCTAAGCGCAGTGATGATGATAAGCCGGGACTTTTAGAAAAATCTTTCCAGGCTTTCTTGTATGGAAAGGGATTAGAAACCAGAACCAATGACCGCCTTGCAATTCTGGGAGAGGATTTTTACCAAATGAAAGGAAAAGATGTGGGGGTTCTTCGTGAATTTCCTACAGGCGTTTTTAACAGCAAGGTAAGTGAATCTACCCGTATAATGCCTACCGAAGCAGTTGATATTGTAACCCTCAATAAATTGGGAAACCTGGCAGTTATTGAATTGAAACTTGATAATTCTGAATTGGAAGTAATCTCGCAGATATTGGATTACGGTCTTTATTTTAGCTGCTATCGTGATTTAGTGTTGAAAATGCCATCTATAACTGAAATCTTTGATGCGGCTCAAATAACCAAATTACGAAAGGTGGGCATTTCCTGTTATGTCGTAAACAACTATTTTCATCCTCGCTTTGATGATATTCTTCGATTCTATAGTATTAAAACAAAGGATTACGGATTTTATCTGAAAAAGGTTGTTTTAGGAGCAACCACTGAAATTTAATCAGTAATGAATGGTTATGACCTTTAAAATTCACCGGGGCACAAAAGAAATAGGCGGTTCCTGCGTGGAAGTGTGGACAGACACCACCCGCATAGTTATCGACTTTGGTATGCCCCTGGTGAATGTTGATGGTTCCCCATTTTATTCAAAGAAGATACAGAACATACCGCCGGATGAATTAACCACCCAGGGGATTTTACCCGATATACCCGATTTGTTCAGTGATAGTCCAAAGACTGCCCTGATAATATCCCATGCCCATCAGGACCATTATGGACTGATTAACCATGTATCTAATAAGTGTAAGGTCTACCTGGGGAAGGCAACCCATAGGTTGATTGAATTAACCAATACTTTTACTAATCAACAGTGGGCTATACAGAATCCCTGTTATTTTGAATCGGGTAAACCCTTTGCCATTGGGGACATTACCGTCATTCCCTATCTGATGGATCATGCCGCCTTTGATGCTTATGCGTTTATGATACAAGCAGATGGGAAGTCCCTGTTTTATAGCGGCGATTTCCGTATTCATGGCAGGAAAATGAAAGCCTTTGACTGGTTCAGCTATCATGTGGATAAGGGTGTTGACTACCTGTTGCTCGAAGGGACTTCCCTTAGCAGAAAGGGTGTAAGCTTCCCTACAGAATCCGAAATTGAATCCGCCTTGGTGGAGACGTTTAAGGAAACCGATGGAATAAACCTTGTGTATTGCTCAGGGCAAAACATCGACCGGCTTGTATCAGTTTACCGGGCCTGCAAACGAAGGGGGAAAACATTTGTAATGGACTTTTATATTGCAAACATTCTGGCGGATTTAGCCGCCCTGGGATACAATCTGCCCTATCCGTCTGAAAACTTCCCGGAAATAAAAGTACGGTTCCCCTTTCGCCTTACCAAATTGGTCATTGCCCAGGGGAAGGGGGAATTGGCGTACCGGTTCAAGGAATATAAAATAACCACACCGGAAATCAAGGCCCAATACAAAAATGTGGTGGTAACTGTCCGCCCGAGTATGACAAGCGACATCACCAATTTCAAAAACCTGTCCGGCGGGGTCCTTATCTATTCACAGTGGGATGGATACAAAAAAGAGAAGGCCGTAAAGGATTTTCTTGAGTACCTTGAATACAAAGGAATGACTATCAAGGATATTCATACATCCGGCCACGCTGACCTTGAGGGTCTCAAGAAAATGGTAGAAGTATTACAGCCAAAACACATCGTCCCAATTCATACCTTTGAGGGCAATGAATATGCGACAGTTTTTGAGAGTTTCGCGGTGCAGATTGTGAATGATAAGGAAGAAATTGTACTGTAAAGTATTTTGGCGTTTTTGGGCTGGTTAATAAAACTGTTACTTTCAAGACCTGAAATTGCTTCATCAAGGGTTAATAAATCATGTACAGAAAGTCAGGATGGCAAACAACAATTCTGCTTCCTGGCTCTATAAAGCGTACCGGAAAGGAACTTTCCCACCCCTTCAGGGTGTCAAAACATGGCGCTCCCGAAATCATAATCGTCGTCCAAAAAAGACGAACCCCTGAATAATTTTTCCTCTTCAAAGGCTCCATTTGAAAACCGGAATGATGCGAGGGTCGATAATTTGCTGATACATTCGGGAAAATGTGTAATTTTTGTGCCGCTTAAATCCAATTTTTCAAGGGATGAAAGATATACAAAAGAATCCGGCAGAGAACTTATATCAGTATCCTTCAAGAGCAATATTTTAAGTGATTTCATATTGCCTATAGACAAGGGTAATTCAGTAATTTTAACCCCATTCAAATTAAGTTTTTCCAGCGAACAAAGCTTCTCCATGGATTGGGGTAATTCAGTAATGGGGGTATCATTCAAATATAATATTTTTAGTGATGATAATTCACCAATGCTTTCGGGTAATGATGAAATATCGGAGTCATTTAACAGAAGTACCTTAAGGGATCGAAGCCTGCCTATCGTTTCAGGCAGAATAGTAATAGTTTTTTCGTTGTGCAAGCTGAAAAAAGAACCAATATCCAAAACCTGTAATGCTGAAAGGTCACCAATAGTTTCCGGAAGAATTCTGAGATTTCTGGTATTATTTAAATTTAATTTTTTCAGTGATGCAAGATTTCCAATAGACTCAGGTAATGCCATTATAGATGAGTAGCTTAAATCAAGATTTGTGAGATTTGTGAGCCTGCCTATGGAATCCGGAAGTACCTCTATTTTTGATCCCGATAAATCAAGGGTGATAAGCTGCGAGAGCTTTCCGATACTCTCGGGCAGAACCTTTATTTCCGTTGATCTCAAATCAAGATTAGTAAGCTGTGTAAGATTGCTAATATCCGGCAATTCGATTATCGGACATTCATGTAAGTCTATTTCTCTTAGGGACGTACAATCATTTATTGAATACGGCAAAGACACTGTAAAATTACGAAAAGCTGCAAGGCTTTCTTCTGATGAATACCGGCCTATACAAGGTTGAATAATACGCAGTTTCTTTAACATTCCAAGTTTGCCAATTGATACCGGGAGATCCGATATCGGACACAGATTTATTGACAATGTTTCAAGTTTGTTCAGATTTCCAATCCACTCCGGTATTTTGGTTATTTTTAGATTGTAAAGATCCAATTCTTTTAGGCAAGGAAAATTTGCAAGCCATTCCGGCAGCGTGCGTATTTCAGCTACACCAATACTTAGTTTTTCCAGCAGCTTAAGGCTTTGAATCCAAACCGGGATTTGTGTTATCCCGGTATTCCATAGGTATACTATTTTTAATTTGTTCAGTATTTTCAGGCGGTCAGGGAATACTGTCAGGCCTTCCCCATGTAAAGTAAGTTCGGTTATACTTGTAGTGGTGAACCATAAATCGTCGAAGGATTCAAATAAAGATGCAAGCGATTCATTGGTTAGGTCATAAAAATTCAACGAAGATAATTTTCCTGTCCATTCAGGCATTTTTTTTATTCCCGTTGATCTAATGGTCATGCTGTTTAATGCAGGAAGGTTTTTAATACAATCCGGAATTATTGTTATATTTTCTCCGCACAATTCTATATGGGTAAATTGCGCCAGTTCATCCCAATGCCCTTCGTAGGGTTTAAATTCAGCCGCCAGGGACTCATCGGTCTTGGAAAATAAATTCAAGTTTGCAGTGTTTTCCTTAAGATATTCACTAATTCCCATCCGGGCAGAAAAATCAACACCCTTCATAAAATAATCCTCCTGAAGCATTCTCGGGAATAAGTTTGATTCCCATTATATAATATATCCTCCAGGGGTGTCAAAACATGGCGCCCCTATTAGTAAGTTTATCCAGCCCTTTCGGTATTAATGCCATAATCTTTTGACGTATAGCGTTAATTGTCGAAGCCTTTTCAAGTTTCTGCAATTTTTCATGGTACTCAAGGAGTGTCAATAATGTCTCAATCTCCTGGGCTGTCAGGCCCGGATTGAGGATAGCCATATTGGGAAGCTTAAGAACGTAGGAATCCATGAGCCGGTATACCTTTTCAACCCTCGGCCCTGATTGCTCGTCAATGAGGGGAAGCCCGAGTTCTTCCAGAGCCTCCAGGAGCCGGAAGGCGGTGCGCCGGGAGATACTGAGGTGTTCCATGAGGGTTTTGATAGTCGCCCCTTGAGGAGAAGCCAGGAGATTAATTGCGGCAAGGAATTTTATGGAGTTGGCAAAGGGGTTAGCCATGGCGGGTCTCCAGGGCATAATATGATGATAGTGTATAGGGTAAGATTGAGAATTTAGCATAGACTGATGAAGGCAATAAAATACCCATATATAATATAAGTAGGGAGCAGATCGGTAATAGTGAACGAGAATTTGAAAATTCTTAAAGAAAATGCAAATATTTTACTTAACTAACGTTAAACGCTATAGGTATAGTGCAAATGCGCAGGTAGAACGCCATATATAGTGTACCAGAAACACCTGGGATGAACACACACCATGGCGTTCTTAAAAGGGGAAATCAGACATTTTTACAAACCTGTCATGCTCAATCGATCGTGTTTTCATCTGGGATACCAGGAAGTGTTGAATGTCCTGAAAAACCCGGTCTTTTAACTCGTCAAGGTTATTCAGATTGATCCCCCCAGGATAACACCGGGAGATAGCGGGATTCTCAAGGCCGATGCCAAGTACCGGGTGTATCCGGGAAACCTCCTCGATGTAGGATTTGAGAAGGTGTGTCCCCCTTGCTATGTTTGATGCCGGAATCCCATCTGAAAGAACAATAAGAAGCTTGCGATTTGTAGGGGGCATTTGGCGGAGGCGGCGGGAAGCGAGACAGACAGCTCCAATATCAAAATTATTTCTCGCTATGCCATACCAGAAATGATAAGAAGGAAAATAGGGAAGCGCACCGGACGAAAGATTGGCAAAGGATTTTAATACAAAGAGTTGATTGTTACAACTGTCGAACCGTGCATGGGCCATGCCCGGTGTATAAGAAGAATCGGCAGTGAAAGCCAGGATTTCAAGGTTAATATCAGGAAGCCCCTGTAACGCTTCCGCAAAAATGACCAAGGTTTCATAGGCTTTAGTTATTTTAGTCGAATAACCATCGCCCATAGGGAAACCGCCCATCGAATGGGAGCAGTCCATGAGTAGGGATACATCATAGCTGAACTGGCGGCCAGTAACCCTGCTGGTGAAGATGCGGGGATTAAGAGATGCGGCGACCAGGGCAACTTCACGGTGGTTAAATTTACCCTGGAAGGTTTTTAAGGTCCGGCAATGGGTAGTGGAAACCAAGAAGGCGCCGAACATATTACGGTATGCGGAAATGACCTGGGCCTGCTTTCGCTTGATGTGTTCATACCGCTCCGTGTTGACGTAATTATAGAGACAGCGGGGATCGGACAAATCGGCAATAGTGTCATGATAGGGTTTAATGGTGTTTTCTTCCTCGGGAATAACGGTACTATCCTGCTCAATGTGTTTTGTCATTTGGAAAGAAATATCACATCCCTTAACCTCATCAGGTTTTATACTATCCAGAAAATCACGAATAGCGGAAATAATCTGTTCGGCGGTTTGCAAAGTATCGGGATGCTTGTGAGCAAGATACCGATCAATCATAGGGAAAACCTTCTGCTCCAGAAAATCAGATACTTCAGAATTGTGCGCCTCACTATGGCGGATTCCGAAATAGGTAGTAGCGATGGTCCCCATGATGGATGGGAAAGACTTTTCCGGAAGCTTATCACGATTGAAAGCCCTTTTCTCGTCATAAAACAATTGGTTCAGATACTGAAAATCCTCGCCCACTCCAACATAGGATTTTGCATAAAGGGTCTCGATCCTGATGTCGTCAATCAGGTGTGCCATATTAACGAGCATTTCATTATTCTGTATGCCGAGATAAGAGGTGTCGGGGTAGAGCATATGCGCTATTTCATGATCGATGTACCCTTTGGTTATCCGGTAACGGTCGCGGGTCATTGGTTTGGAATAATCAATCGCCGGAATGATGATGGTTTTTGTTTCAATATTCACCGAAGCGGTTCCCGCTTTGGAAGATTCAATGATCCGTATGTTTGAATCGGCGGTCATGCCGGTGGTATACTCTTTCAAAGAAAAGGCCGAGTATCGTCCTGAGCCATAGTCAAGATCAATGTGTTTTGCCATAAGTCCTCCCTTGTACCCTATGTGGTACTTGCCGTATCTGCGGCAGTATCTTTAACCTTTCGCCACTTATTGGTGAAAACATTTGAAATGAAGGATTCCACCAACGATCGTCCGGCGCTGGAGAACCGGCCCAACAATTCAAGTTCGATTGTCATTTCAAGATCCCCCAGGCACTTGAAAGCAAAAGCAAGGGCGATAAGGCGGCGGGTGGAAAAGGGAGAACCGGTTAGACGTCCATCCATCATTGCCTGCCTGACCAGTTTGGCAACTTTGACTAAACGGGTAGACATATCCTTATCGTGCAGGATGTCATTGATGATGGCAGGTTCATCGGGAGGGTAATCAACCTGTAAGATGGCAAACCGATCCTTGAATGCGGCGCTCATGGGAGATGAACCATAGTACCCGAGGGAGATGTCCTCCATGTTGCCCAAGGTATTGGCGGTAGCTAAAATACGGAAATCCTTATGGGGTTTAATAGTTTTGCCTCCGTCATCATTAAGAACGATTGGGTTATGAATATCCTCGATCATGGCATGAAGGGCGGCGGCGTATTCCGGCTGGGCTTTGTCGATCTCGTCCAGGAGAAGCCATGCGCCCTCTTTAGCGGCTTTGACAACCGGGCCTTCCAGAAAGTAGGTCTCCTGAGTGGCGGTCCCATCGGGATTTTTAACCGACCGGAGGCGAACACCACCGATAAAGGCATCCGGGGTCATGCCGCCGTCAAAGTTGACCCGGTAGATATTCTTCCGGGCTTTCTGGGCAATGTCATAGAAAAGCCGGGTCTTGCCACACCCTGCGGGGCCTACCAGCAAGATAGGATGGCCGGCCTCAATGAGCTTGGCAACCGGTTGTGCGTATTTCGGCTCCCTGAATTTAATCAGCGGTACGGCGGGTGTGGCGGCCTTAGGGCGTTTAACAGGAACACTACCTATCGCAATCGGTTCCGTTACCGACAGGATAACAGATAATACTTCCGGGAAGGGCTGGTAGATTGCCGTAAGGGCGTCAACCGCCGGCGGTGAACGATCCGGGACATACTGGGAGTTACCCCCCGCTGTAGCGTCAAGGGAAATATACGTCATCCGGCATAAAGCTTTGCCGAGCCGTTCCGGGATAGCCTTTCCCTGCATTATGCGGGTTTCAACCTGTTTCTTCCAATAAGCTGCGCGGGTAGGTGATATTGCGTTCATGATAAACCTCCATATATATAAGTAGGGAGCGGATCGGTAAGAGTGAACGAGAATTTGAAAATTCTTAAAGAAAATGCAACTATTTTACTTAACTAATGTTAAACGCTATAGGTATGGTATAAATCTGCAGATAGGACACCCTATAAAGTGTACTGGATTTCGGGGAGCATGGTTTCCAGCTTGGCAAGGTATTTTTTCCGTTTTGATTCATCACACCCTACCACCCCTTGTTTCGCCGTATTTTTAACCGAAGGTGATGGATACATTATTGGCATACTAACCTGAGGCCAATGGTAGGAATGCAGGTAATCGTTCGTCAGTATCCGATTTTGAGAAGACCACTAAAAACTCTCCCGAATTAACAATATTGATAAAGCTATCAAGATTAATCACTGCTTTATTGCATTTATAGTACGCTTCCCTCAGGGCCCTCCATGGCCCCTTTTCCTCCCGTAAAGAAGCCGCTCCCACTTGGTCGCGGCATTTAGAGAGGCGGGCTGAACCTTTCAAACCCGCCTGGCAAAAAAAACGGCGTTCCAAAGGAACGCCACATTTACTCCCCCGCGCGGGTTTGAACCACGGACCCAGTGGTTAACAGCCACTTGCTCTGCCAACTGAGCTACAGGGGAATGATACGAATAATATACTCGTTTTGGCAAAAAATTGTCAAGGAGTATATGAACTTTTTCAAATTTTTACAGGCCCGGCGCTGAAGTCGCCGCTATGGTGTTTCAAGGGGGGTATATACCCGCACCCCCCTTTTATAGTATACTTAAGGGGTATTTCAGGTTAAAAAGCGGTTCAGACGGGGTTTTTGTGGCAAAGGAAAAGCGTAAATACTGGATCATTTTAGGTTTGTTCATCTTTTTTGTCTATATTTTTGTCGCCGCCGAGCCCATCCCCCTGGAGACGGTTCTGTTGCCCCGGTGGCTCAGTTCCCTGGAATCCGACTATTCTACCTTTCTTGGAGATGATACGCCCCTGTCCGAAGACTACCTGGTTCCTTTTAAACTGGGAAATCGGTTCGGCTATGTGGATACCAAGGGGCAATTCACCATAAACCAGGTTATGAAGGGGACGGTCAGCCTTTCGGACGAGGGTTGGTCAGAATTTGAGGCGATTCCCGAACCGGTAAGCATACGCAGCCCCGCCGGAGAGGAGCTGACCCTTATTGAAGGTGGCCGGGGCTATCCCCTGTTCTTGGACGGAAAGATACTCCTGGTCGGGGAGCAACAGAATTCCCTTTCCCTGGTGAATGAGCTGGGTGAACTGCTCTGGACCTACGATTTTGCCGCGCCCCTGACCAGTATCGACGCCGGGGCGGGGCTTATCCTCACGGGATCCCTGGATGGCACGGTGGAACTTCTGGACTCATCCGGCAAAAGGGTGTTCTTTTTTGAACCCGGGGGGTCCCGGCTTTCGGTGATCGCCGGCTGTCGCATTTCCCGGGACGGGTCCCGGATTGCCATCGTTTCAGGCTACGACGATCAACGTTTCCTCATGCTGGAACGGTTCGGGGATTCCTACAAGGTGGCCTACCACGAATTCCTGGAGGACGGGTTCAGGCATGCGGTGCATATCGCCTTTGTGGATAACGATAACCGGGTTGCCTTTGAACGGCAGGGGGGGCTGGGGATTTACGAAGTTGAAACCCGGCGCAGCCTTAAGGTGCCCCTCCTGGGAACCATCAGGGCCCTGGATGAAATGGGTAGCCATGGGCTGCTCTTTGTTATCACCGCTAACAGTGGAGACGTTTCGAGTTACAGCGACAGTCCTATGAGGGGACGGGAAAAAACCCTGGCTGCCATACGGCTGCCGGGGGTCATTGTCATGCAGGCTCCATTTAGAAGCGAAACCGCATTTCTCAGTCGGCGGGGACAGGAACTCTATGTAGGTGGGGGTATGACCTTGGCCTCCTTTGAACTGGAAAAGAGGTAGCTATGAAAGCAAAACTGTGTATCCCAATCCTGGTCCTGCTTGCCCTCGGTGTCTATGGCATGGACTGGCCCACCCAGGAGGGGATCATGAGCCGTAACTTCGGCTGGAACGATAAGGGTAAACCTGTCCTGGGGGTGTGCTTTGAGGTCCAGGGTCCTATACGGGCAGCGGACGCCGGGGAAATTCTCTTCTACAATGATCCTGACAATGACGCCTCCCGCATCCCTTCGCCCCTGGGGGCCTGGATCGCCATGGATCACGGGGACGGCATGGTGAGCATCTACAGCCGCTTTGACGGCCGCCGTCTGCCGGAGACCCTTTCCCTGGTGGAAAAGGATACGGTTATCGCCGATTCGGGGAAATCCGGGTGGACCGAAAACGAGGGATTCTACTTTTCCCTCTTCGACCGGCGGGAACGGCGTTGGGTTAACCCTTCCATGATCATCTCCCCAAAGCCGGATACCAGGCCGCCAGTAATACTGTCAGTTACTTTGAGCAATTCGGATAACAGAAATATTAATCTTGCCCAGGCCAAAACCATCAGCCAGGGGCGGTATACGGTTTCTGTGGAAGTTTCGGATACCCGGGAAGATAACGGCGAACGGCCCCTGGCGCCCTTCCGGATTATCTGTTCCCTGAACGGTATCGAACTGGGAGGCCTCTACTTCGAGACCTTTTCTGTCCGGGACGGGATCGCCATGGCCTACCGCAGCAGCCTGGTGCCGGTACGGCAGGTGTACGCCCCCTACCCGGCCTTTGAGATCGGGGATATAGCCTTTACCCGGGGACAGGCCACCCTGGAAATAATCGCCCAGGATATGGCCGAAAATTTCCGGAATGTAACCTACCGGTTGCAGGTTGATTAAGGTTCCATGACGACGATCCTTGGGAGGAATCGGGCCGTAAAAACCTGGTCCACCCCTGCGGGGGAGGAAAAGAGCCGGACCATTCCCTGCGCCCTCTGCGGGCAAAATCAATTCCGGCCCCGGCTTTCCTGCGAAGGCTTTTCCTACGTTTCCTGTACCCACTGCGGCCTGGTACAGATGAACCCCCAACCGGAACAGGCCGAAGTTACCCGCCGCTACCGGGAAACCAACGGAAACGCCTACCTTTCCTACGAAACAGAAAACGAAGCAGCGTTTCTGCGTCTCCAGGAACTGGCCTTGCAAGATGCGGGACTGGAGGAACTGAAAAAAATCCTTCCGGGCCGCAGGGTTCTGGATATAGGCTGCGCCACCGGGGCGCTGTTAGAAAAACTGCGGGGTTCCGGTTGGGAAACCCGGGGGGTTGAAATCTGTACCCCCTCGGCAGATTATGCCCGGCAGCAGCGGGGGCTGGATGTTTCTGAGCTGCCCCTGGAGGAAAACTGCTACCCCGGGGAGGAATTTGATCTCCTCCTGGCCTCCCACCTGATCGAACACCTGAACGATCCCGCCTCTTTTGTCACCGAGGCCCATCGGCTCCTCAGTCCCGGAGGACGGTTTATGGTGACCACCCCGAATATAGACGGCTTCCAGGCCCGGCTCTTCCGGGGCCGCTGGCGTTCCGCCATCTTCGACCACCTCTACCTGTTCTCGGTGAAGACCCTGCAGGCTTTGCTGGTTAAAGCGGGGTTCACCATTGAAAAAATCGTCACCTGGGGCGGCCTTGCTGCGGGAATCGCCCCGCAGCCGGTTAAGCGCCTGGCGGACAGGACGGCGAAACGTTTCGGCGCAGGGGATGTGATGCTGATCAGGGCTTGCAAAGCGGGCCCTTAAAAATCGTTAGAAATATTATCTAAACTGTTGTTGGACAAGCTGCTTTTTCTCTGCCAGGGATTTGCGCAGCAGCTTTTTCATACCCAGAGCCAGGGCTATAGCAAGGGGCACGCAGGCGCCCACCCATGCCAGGGGGGAGGCAAAACAAAGTCCTGCAAACCCAAAAAAAGCCGGCAGGAAAACCGCCGCCAGGGTACGCATAACCAGTTCCAGGATCCCCGCAATGGTAGGAATAAAACTGTTCCCCAAGCCCTGAAGGGTCTGCCTGAAAATAAACAGAAACGCTAAAACAATATAACTGGAACCATTTATCTGAAGGTAGATATGGGCCAATCTGACCGCCCCGGGATCGGAACCGATAAAAATCGCAGCCAACTGACTACCGGTGAGAAAAAAGAGTATTCCCATAAAAATGGCAAATGAACCGGAGATGATCGAACTCTGGATGACCCCCTGCCGTATGCGGTCATATTTCCGGGCGCCGTAATTCTGTGCAGTATAGGTCGCCATGGTGATCCCAAAGGAAGCCATGGGCATGGTTGCCACGGTATCTATTTTCTGGGCAGCGGTAAAGGCCGCCACTGCCATGGTTCCCATGCCGTTCAGGGCAAATTGCAGGACCACCACCCCAATGGCAATGATGCTCATCTGGAAACCCATGGGCAGAGCCACGGCGATATGTTTCTTAATGTCCTCCGCCTTCAGCTTCCAGTCCTCTTTAGCGAGGGTCAGTATGGGTATCTTTTTGACCATTACCAGAACACACATCAGGCTGGAAAGAAGCTGGGCGATCACCGTGGCATAGGCCGCCCCCTCAACTCCGGTATGAAAGACCAGAATAAAAACATAATCCAGGATAATATTAATGATGCAAGCCACCACCAGTACGATCAGGGGGGTACGGCTGTCGCCAACGGCCCGCATGACATTGGACAGGAGGTTAAACATCACCACCACAGCGCCGGCCCAGAATATTATTATTATATAAAGGTAGGCGCCATCAAAAATTTCCGCCGGTGTACGGAGTAATTTCAGGAGGGGTCGGGTAAAAACCACGCTTATGGCTGTCAGGATCAGGGTCATAATTACGCAAAGAACGATACTTACCGCAAAACTCCGGCGTACCCCCGGCTCATCCCCGGCGCCGAAGCGCTGGGCGGTGATTATTGCGGTCCCTGAGGTAAAGCCCATGACAAAGCCCAGGATAAGGAAACTGAGGCTCCCGGTACAGCCCACCGCCGCTAGGGCAGATACCCCAATGGTACGGCCCACAATTAAGGTATCCGCCATATTATAAAATTGCTGGAATAGATTTCCTATAAGCAGAGGAACGGTAAAGGAAATGATCAACAATGCGGGATTACCCACGGTAAGGTTTTTTGTCATGATTTATATCATTCTCTTTCAAACTATCATAGTTGCTTTTCATGTTCAATCCATTACAATGAAGAATATGAAGTTTAAATGCATTATCTTCGACCTTGATGGAACCCTGGTGGATACCATTAAGGATATCGCCGCCTCAATGAACTATGGGTTGGAAAGCCGGGGCTTCCCTGCCCCCAGCCTGGAAAAGTATACCAAAATTGTCGGCCAGGGTATAAGAAAACTGGCATCCCTGGCCCTTCCCCCTTCTGCACAGGATGATCAAACCGTGGATGCCGTAACTAAGGAAGCCCTGAGCTACTATAAGGACCATCCGGCAGTATACGCTGCGCCCTATCCCGGGATAGTGGAGGTGGTGACGGAATTACGGATGAAAAAAGTAAAAACCGCCGTATTATCCAATAAGGCAGATTCTATTTCAAAAATCATAATAGCAAAACTGTTCCCCCCCAATTCCTTTGACATGGTTATTGGAGAACAGCCCAATGTTCCCCGCAAACCGGATCCTACCTCCACCTGGGATATCCTCACAGAAATGGACGTAAGCCCCCGGGAAGCCCTGTTTGTGGGGGATTCGGAAATCGATGTCGCAACCGCCCATGCGGCGGAATGCAGCGCCCTGGGGGTCAGCTGGGGCTTCCGGGGTCGGAAAATCCTGGAAAACGCAGGGGCGGACCGGATCATTGATAGCCCGGCAGAAATAATAGAATTGATGAATATTCGGTATTCGTGAATCCCTATTAAAGAGTCCGCTCCGCCGGCTTTTTAACCATTCCCAGGAAGCGCCGGAATGCGGATTTTTCTTTTTTCAGTTCCCGGGAGCCCCGGGTAATTTTGCAGAGCGAAAGCCCCAGGTTTTTCGCGATTTCCCGCTGGGGCATGCCCCGATCCAGGGCTTTAACCAGGGCCCACCGGGCTGCGATATCTGCGGTCTCCCCAGGGGTGAGGAGGCAGCGGAGGAAAGATTCGATAAGCTCGGGATCCCCTGCATCCGCCAGGGTCCGGGACAGCTCACCAAGGTTTTCCGCAACACGGGGATCATCTATGTTCATGGTTATAGTTTACAACAGAACAGAGAAAAAAGAAACCGTTACTTTTCCCCAAACACCGCCGCCGTGAAGGTATAGAGCTTCGCCTCGGGGTTCGCAAATGAGCCCGGGGGCAGCCCCGCTTTGACACAGATATAGTCCAGGTATTCCTCCCGGTTCCAGCCCTGTTCCACCGGCACCTGGGGGAGGAGTACCCCGGAACGGCCCCGGAGGCTGAGGTAGAGTCCATGGACGCCGACCTTAACCGTACGGGGGTCCGGGCAGAGTTCCATGGGGGAGAGGGCAGAGATTTCCAGGTCGCAGTTAGGCCATTCGTCCCGGCGCAGGGGCGGGAACCGGGGGTCCTCAAAGGCGGCCTCCCCTGCCATAATGCGGACAGTTCTTTCCAGCGGGTCCGGAGAAGACATCCTGCCTATGCAGCCCCGGAGCTTGCCCTTGAGGTGAAGGGTCACAAAGGCACCGCAGGGTTGGAGCAGGGCGGAGGAACCGTCCCCCGGAGATTGAAGCTCCGGAATGCGGGTATATACGGGAGGGCGGTTTTCCAGCCTGGCGGCGATAGTTTCCCGGGCATCCCCTAAAAGGGCCTTACGTTCTTCAGAATTTATAGTAAAATCCATAAAATTAGTGTACCATGGATCCGAGAATTTGAGAACCATCTATGACGAATGAGCAAAACAGCAAAAGATCCTTCACCGATGCCCTGAAATACTCCTTTCCAGTCCTCCTGGGTTATCTGGCCATAGGCTTTGCCTTTGGGCTTCTCCTGGTCGACGCGGGCTATCCCTGGTGGCTTGCCCTGGTCATGAGCCTGGTCATGTATGCCGGGGCCGGGCAGTACATCGCCGTGGGGCTCTTTGCCGCCGGGGCCGGGCTTTGGGAGGCTGTGCTGGTGCAACTGGTGGTAAATGCCCGGCACATGGCCTATGGACTGACCATGCTTAAGCGCTTTAACGCCGCAGGCCTGTATAAATACTACCTTATCTTCGGCCTTTCGGACGAAACCTTTGCCCTCCTCTCCTCTCTTGAGGAAGAACAGGATGCGGAAGCCAGAAAGATACAGAGCCGGTTCATGTTCATGGTTGCCCTCCTGGACCAGGCCTACTGGGTCGCCGGTTCGGTGATAGGCGCCGTGGCGGGGGCGCTGATCCCCTTTAATATGGAGGGAATCGGCTTTGCCCTGACTGCCATGTTTGTGGTCCTCATGACCGAACAGATACTCCGGGTCAAGCGGCCCGGCCCCTTCATCATTTCCGCCCTGGCGGCGCTCCTGGGAGTGGCCTTTCTGCCCTCCCGGCTTTCCCTGCTTACAGCCCTGGTGATTGCCCTGGGTACCACACAATTACTAACCGGAAACCAGAGCCGTGCCGGGCAAAAGGAGGACGGAAATGGTTAGCCTTGGGCAGGCGGCGATTATGACCGCCCTGATGGGTCTGGTGATCTTCTTTTGCCGGGTGTTTCCCTTCTTTTTCTTTCGGGGAGATCTTAGGGCCGATCAGAAGACTGGTAAAAAGGGGAAAGCCCAGGCTGCCTTCCTTTCCCTGGTGGAGAAGACCGCCCCCCCGGTGGCCATGACAGTACTGGCCTTCAATGCCATCGGAGGTCCCATACGGGAGAATCCCCAGGGCAGCATCCCGGTACTTGCCGCGGCGGCCTTCACTGCCCTAGTCCATCTCTGGAAGCGGAATTCCCTGATCAGCATTATCGGCGGGACCGCAGTGTATATGGTCCTGAGCCGGATTATGTGAGGAACCAGAGATCGATACTATATAAAATCGCAAATTTATAATATAATTTATAAATAGATGAAGATACGCTTCGTTAATCTGGATGACGCATTTTATACTCTGGGCTTTTTTGCCAGAACCATCAGGGGCATAGGGAATTTTGTCCTCCGGGGGGGGGCGGCTTATAAGGTTCTCACCTTGCAGATACTCTTTACCTTTGTGGAGGCCCTGGGGATTGCCTCTCTCCTGGCCTTGGGCATAGGTGCGGCAGTATATGTGATCGGTATGCCCCTGTTGCTGAACCTTTCCCAACCCCGGCTTATCTACAGTCTGCTGATCATCATCATTACCCGTGAACTGGGGCCCCTGCTGGCGGCCTTTATCATCATTGCCCGTTCTGCCACGGCTATCGCCACCGAAATCGGGGGGATGGTGATTTCCCACGAGGTGGAGGCCTATATTGCCGTTGGGGTGGACCCCATTGAATACCTGGCAGTACCCCGTTTCCTGGGGGTCACGGTTTCCATGTTTTTACTGAATATCTATTTTTCCGTATTCGGCCTGGCCGGGTCCTATGGGGTGGTCCGGATTTTCAACCCCCTGCCGGCAGAGTACTATTTTAGCAGCCTGTTCCAGGCCCTTACCATCCATGATATATCTATCTCAATAATAAAAAGCATCTGTTTTGGGATGATCATCGCGGTTCTGGCGATCAGTAACGGGTTCTCGGTTGAACGGGCCAGTACGGAGATCCCCATTGTGGGGCTTAAATCCGTGGGCTCTTCCTTTGCATGGTGTATCATTGTGGATATACTGTTATCGGCCCTGTATTATACGGCCCTGAGCTGAGGATACCATGGTAGAACCCATTATCGAAATAAAAGACGTATCCTTCTCCTCCCAAAATGTGGAAATAGTCAGGAATATTTCCCTGAAAATTGATGAAGGAAAAACCCTTGCACTGGTGGGCCCTTCGGGGGGTGGCAAAAGTACGGTACTCAAGCTGGCTGCAGGCCTCCTGGTCCCCACGGGGGGGAAAATTCTTTTCAAGGGGAAGAGCATCGCCGCCATGAACCGGGTCCAGAACCTGGACTTTCGCCGGGAAGGGGCGGTGGTTTTTCAGGATTCAGCCCTTTGGTCAAACCAGAACCTGTACCAGTGCCTGGAACTGCCCCTGAAGGTACACTTCCCAAAAATGAGCCAGGCGGATCGCGAGAAGCGTATCCGGGAGGTCCTGAACGAGGTGGGTTATAAAAAGGATACCAATATCCGGCCGGCCATGCTTTCCACGGGGGAACAAAAACTCATCGCCTTTGCCCGGGCTATGATCTGTAAACCCGAGCTCCTCTTCCTGGATGAGTGGACTGAATCCCTGGACGATACCGCCGCCCAACGGCTTATTACCCTGGTCAGGCGCCAGCAGGAAGAACAGCGCACCATCATCTTTGTAAGCCACGATTTCAGGATCATCAAAAGCCTGGCGGATCATATTGTGATGATCATAGGAGGACAGCTATATCTCAAGCTGACCAGAGATCAGATAGCGGAAAATGAAAACCTGTCTCAGATGATTGAGAAAGGAATTGCTTCATGAAGTTCAGGATACGTTTTGCGGATCAGATTGTAGGGCTCCTTATTATCCTGGCCCTGGCCATCCTGGTGTTTGCTATTTTTATGCTCGGCTCACAGCAACGCTGGTTCGCCAAGGATCAGACCTACCGTTCCCATTTCGATTCCGCCTCAGGCCTCAGTGCCAATATGCCAGTACAGTACAAAGGTTTTACCATCGGAAATGTAAAGTCCTTTGACCTGACCGATGATGATAAGGTGGAGGTCCGGTTCACCATCTACGACACTTACCTTGACCGGGTCAGGGTGGGTTCCCTGGTGGAACTCCGGGTGAACCCCATCGGCATCGGGGGAGGACAGTTTATCTTTCACCCCGGCCTCCCGGAAGAATCCATGGAAGGGGATTTTATACCCACGGTTAATTCCGAAGAAGGCAGGGAGTACCTTGAAAAAGGCCTGGTCGTCATTTCCAGTAATGATGACAGTATTACTGTTATCATTACCAGGGTAAATAACCTGCTGCAGAATGTTAACGGCGCGGTAACCCAGCTCCGGGACGCCATCCGGGGAACCGAGGCTACCACCCTGGGGCGCACCATAACCGGGATAGAGGCAACCGTCAAAGGCGTTTCTACCCTGGTGGGGGATGTGGACCAATCCCTTCCCCCGGTGCTGGGTGATATCAGGCAAATTGCCGCGGAGATACAGGGAATTACCGCTGAGATACGTTTGATTGCAGGGGATTTGAAAAAAGTTTCCGGGGAACTGGCAAATCCTGACAGCCTGGTGATGACTGCCCTGGATACCCAAGGTGCGGTGTACACCAACCTTGAGCGCTCCCTTTCCGCCCTTTCGGGAACCCTGGAAAGCGTAGAGGTCACCGCCGCCGCCTTCCCGGCCATGGCGCCCCAGATTGGGGCTATCCTTTCGGAACTTCGGGAAGCCCTGGGGGAGGCGGCGGATGTGATGGTCGCCCTCAGAAATAACCCGCTTCTGAAAAACGGGGTCCCCCAAAAAATTCAGTCCGGGACCGGGGGCGTCAGCCCAAGGGATGTTTCTTTTTAATTCGAGGCGAGGAGTGAGGAATTGGGAATGATCAGAGCAGGAAAGACGGAGCTTTACCGGAGGGCCGGGCAATCAGCGTTGGTGGCAGCAGTGATACTGACAACACTGCTGTCGGCAACAGCGTTGCTGACGGGGTGTTCCTCTGCGCCCAAAGGCCAGCCTGAAATCCGGTCCCAGCGGCGGGGCGCCCTGGATCAGCTTGAAGCTGCCAACAGGGAAGCGGATCGGGGCAATTATGAAAACGCCCTTCTCCTGATCAACGAATCCCGGCGGCAGGCAATCAGCGCGGATGATCCTTCCCTGATCATCCGCTCAGGCCTTTCCAGGGGGAATATCCTGGCCTACATGAACCGGGATGCCGAATCCCGGGCCGACTTTGACGCAGCCCTGTCTGAGGCACAGCGTATCGGCGACCCGGAACTGGCGGCCCTGAGCAGGGTGTATATTGCCAGAAGCCGCCTCCTCTCTGCCCAAGCGGAGGAGCCCGGCGCGGCGAACAGCATTGCTGCGGAAATCCGGACTCAGGTACGGAAGGACCTGGATCTAATAAAAAAAGAGCAGAACGGCGCCGCCCTGGGCTGGACCGTTGTCGCCCTGGCTGAGAAAGAACTGGGCCGCTGGTCCGAGGCAGAGAATGCCCTGAAGCAGGCCCTGGGAATTCACCTCAAGGGGGGCTACCTGGAACTGGCGGCCTACGACTGGTACCTTACCGCCTCGGTCCGATCCGTGGCCGGGCAATACCTCCCCGCCCTCTCAGCCCTGGAAGAAGCCCTGGGTCTGGACCGCCGGGCGGAAAATTCCTACGGCCTGGCTATGGATTGGCGGGTCATGGGGGATATCTACAAGAAACAGAGCAACAGCGTTGCTGCGAATATTGCCTACCGCCGTGCAGCGGATATTTTTGCAGCCATAAATATGAAAAAAGAAGCGGCTGATGCGGAAAGCAGGATAGGGCAGTAAGGTGAAGCTTATCCGGTTTGATCAGGTGGCGATAACCGCCAGTAATATTGTTGAATCCGTTCACTTTTATGTGGACATACTCGGCATGGAGCTGGACCGGACCAATGACCGCTATTCGCTTGTGTTCGGTAACCAGCGGATCAATATCCGCAGAATCGGTGATGAGGATATCCCTGCGCCCCGGAATGAAACCCTGGGCAGCGCCGGCATCTGCCTGGTAGCGGAGGGCAAAATCGCATCGATCTACGAAGAATTGCGGGGAAAGAACGCCCCCTTTGCGGGGGATTTAGGCATAGTCAGCCGCACAGTGGGCGAAACCCAGGTGGACAGCGTATACCTCCAGGACCCGGACGGGAACCTGGTGGAGATCAGGGTATACAGCCCGGGTTGAAGGCGGCGCCACAAACCCGCCCCCGACAGTTCCTGGCCGCCCTGTCGGCTGGGGCAAAGCCGGAGGCCGTTTCAGGAATCTTTTTGGCTATACCCCGTTTACAGGGCCAGGCTTTTTGAAAATTTTTTTGCAATTTTTCTTCCAAACCCAAGCAAATTAACCCCTTCGCCCCCTAATAGTGACGGAGGCGCCAAATGGCTCAAACCAAAAATAAGATCTTCGATGAGCTCTTCAAAGCCCTGATGCGGCTTTCGGACATCGCGGTGATAAGCTTCATCAATGCCTTATTCGACACCACCCACCCCCTGGACAGCAAGGTAACCCGGCAGAATACCGAGTTCCCCAAACGGGGCGGGGGCAAACTATTCTCCGACATGGTGATCACCATTACCAGCCCCGACGGCCGGGACGCCAGGTCCTATCTCATTGAATGCCAGATAGACGATGACGATACCATGGCCTTCCGGGTCTTTGAATACGCCTTTGCCTTCGGTAAACAGGACCTGCAGGAAAAGGACGGGGTCCTCACCCTCCGCTTCCCCCAGGTCCGGGTGATTTACCTGGAACCCACGTCCCAAACCCCGGATGTGCAGACCCTGCGGCTGGAGTTTCCCGATGGATCCTGGGATTACCAGGTAAAGACCGTCAAAGTCCTGGACCTCAGCATTCGGGAACTGATGGACCGCAAGCTGGGATTACTGCTTCCCTTCTACGTCCTCAAGATACGGAAACGGCTGCGGAAGGCAAAAAGCCCCGCAGCGAGGAAACAATTAGCGGAAGAGCTGAAGGCCATCTACGGGGAACTGGCGGCAGCATTCAAGCGCGGAGAGGCGGAGGGAAGCATCACCTATCGGGATCGCGAAAAATTGTTTGAAATGACCGAACAATTGCACGATCGTTTATATTTGGGATATACTGAATTCGAGGAGGCCCATATGCTATTGGATTTGACCAAAATCGAGAAAATTGACGCGCTGTATGATGAACTGGAAGCTGCCAGGGAGGAAAAGCAGGAAGCACTGCGCAGGGCGGAGGCCAGAGAGCGGGAAAAGCAAGAGATGGCCCGCAGGATCCGGGAGCTGGAAGAACAACTTTCCCGGAAGGGCTAAAAAGATACCTGAATTCGAGGAGGCCCATATGGTATTGGATTTAACCCGGCTCGAGAAAATAGACGCGCTCTATGATGAACTGGAAGCTGTCAAGCGCCAGGCAGAGGCCAGAGAGCGGGAAAAGCAGGAGATGGCCCGCAGGATCCGGGAGCTGGAAGAACAAATTTCCCGGTATAGCCAAAAAGATACCTGAATTCGAGGAACCTGATGGCATCGCCATGAAGGCCCGTAAGGCCCTTCTGGCAAACCCCGCTCCGTCCCCTTCCGCCCCTGCTTCCTCACCCGCCCCCTTTCAAATCCGCCCCCCAGTGTGCTATCCTATAGCCGTTCGGCCCCTGTAGACCGTTACCAGTCACTAAAGGAGACACGCCATGCAAACCGCTTTTGATAAGTCATTGTATAGTAACGAATTATACCCCCCCACACGCGTTTCGGCGTAACCTAAGTCTTGCGCTTATAGCCCTGCTGCTTGTTGGCTTTGGCGCCTGCCAATACCCCACCGGTCCCAGCGGCACCAACGGCGTGGGCATCACCTGGAAGGGCAGTTTGGCAAGCGCCCCCGAAAACCCCCAAACCAACTGGGCGTACTATAACACCACTGACAAGAAGTCATACATCTATGCCGACGGCGCCTGGACCATCTTCAGCCAGGATGGAAGTGATGGAGTCGATGGAAAAGATGGCGACAAAGGCGATACCGGAGCCACCGGCGCCAAGGGCGATACCGGCGATGCGGGCGCCCCCGGCGGTAACGGCGTGGGCATCACCTAGAAGGGCAGTTTGGCAAGCGCCCCCGAAAGCCCCGTGACCAACTGGGCCTACTACAACACCGATGACAAGAAGTCCTACATCTATGACGGCACATATTGGCAGATACTGGCACAGGACGGCGAGGACGGAGCCACCGGAGAGAAAGGCGACAAAGGCGACAAAGGCGACAAAGGCGACAAGGGCGACTCCGTCTACGCTTCCGTTGCCACTCTTTTCAGCTACCTGGAAGACCTTCCGGACAACGACGCAGACAATCCCATCGTCGCAACATTAATCGGCAGTGTAACCCTGGCTGACCTGTACGCCGCTCTTAATACCGCCGGGAAGTTTGTTGTCCTGGACCTGGAAAGCGCAACAACAACGGATACTTTCGCCAATGGCGTAACACCGGGGAAAGAGAAGATTGTCTCCCTGGTGCTGCCCGCTACGCTCACTGAGATACCGAGTGGCACCACCCTTGACGCGGGCACTTTTGCTAATTTTTCGAACCTGAAATCCGTGTACGGCGCGAATGCCGTGACCGTGGGCAGCGAAGCCTTCTACAACTGCACCAGCCTTACGTCGGTGGACCTCCCGGAGGCCACCTCCATCAACAACAACGCCTTCCAGAAATGCACCAGGCTTACATCAGTGAGCCTCCCGAAGGCCACCACCATCAGAGTAAGCGCCTTCGAGGCCTGCACCAGCCTTACGTCGGTGGACCTCCCGAAGGCCACCACCATCAACAACAACGCCTTCCAGGAATGCCCCAGCCTTGCGTCGATAACCTTGGGCGAAACGCTGCCTACCGTCGGCTTCTATATATTCAATGGGATTCCCCTTAAAGACATTGCGCTCAAAGTACCCGCCGGATCGGTTTGGTGCCTACGACACGTGGCGGGGAAATAACAGCAGCAAGTTCGGGAATGTAAATCTGGTTATAACCCCACTAGACCCCTAACCGACCCCTCCTGCACTCCGCGAGACCAGCTCCCGGAGTGCAGGCGCCGTGCCCGGCGCCCATAGAGCCGGGTATCGGGCCCAAGCGTGGGGGGGGGAAAGGGGAAGAAACGGCGCCTGGCACCAAAATTACCTAGTGTCCCCCCTCCATAGGGGACACTAGACGTGGGGCAACAACGCGTAGCCCACGAACGTCGACGCGTAGCCCACGAACGTCGACGCGCAGCCCACGAGCGTCGACGTTTAGGGCAATAGTGGCAGTATCGGACCCATCACCGGGTTCGTTCAGACCCTCGTCGGAGGGGCTGATAGTATGAAAAAACCGGGGGGTGAAAAGGACATACCCCGGAAAAGGAGCAGAAAATGGCACATAACAAAGATTGGATACCCGCCGCCCAGGAGGTATTCGTCGCTTGGTCCCAACAGTACGTTGCGGGGATCGACAACTACGCAACCCAGCTGAGCCTCCCCACCCTGGCGGTCTCCACCCTGAAGACCGTCCAGGCCACCTTCCTGGCCGCCTGGAACGAACTGGTGATCCAGGAAGTAAACACCTCGGTCAGCGCCGCCAAGAAGGCGCTGGTCAACGGCCGCAAGGCTGCCATCCGGAAATTCCACAACCAGTACATCCGCTACAACCCCAACCTGACCGACGAAATCCTCGCCGCCCTGGAGGCCCCCATCCCGGACCACACCCACACCCACATCGTGGCCAGGTGGTCTTCACCCTGGAGCCCAAGGGGGTGCTCCAGGTCGAAATGAAGTGCCGGGACAAGGATACGGGGGGGAAAAAAATTCTCTACGGCATGAGCGGCATCGTGGCGTTCTTCGCCATCGCTGATGCGCCCATCACGGACAGCGCCCTGCTCGTCGAATCGGTGCTGCTCACCAATCCTACCCACACCTTCCGCGCCGCCGCCACCCAGCGGGGCAAGTGGCTTGCAACTTCCCTACGGGAAGTTGCTTAGGAGTTTCGGCTGCGCCGAAACTCCACCCATTTTTGGCGTGCAGTTTGCGTAGCAAACTGCCAAGCAACTTGGCTACGCCAAGTTGCCGGACACAAAGGGGAAGAGGAAGAGGTCCAGTCCATTTTGGACCTCTTCCCCGTCCTTTCCTTCCCGTCCCTTGGTGTCCTTGGTGGTTATTAAATCTTATAGTAAATTGTGGTTAGACCTTTTTCCTTTTTTCCTCCCCATTAAAGCGCAATACCCCCCAACCCCATACCATGTGCAGGGGGCAAAGTATGGCTATCTACCACGCCAAGGACAATTCCTTCAAACTCATCCTGGGCAACCACGAACTATTCGTCGAATTTCTGCGGGACTTCATCAGCATCGACCGCGGCGCCGAAACTATTTAAACCTATTATCTTGCCGATAAGATCCCGTGGGGTTCGGATACCGCTGCTTTCCAAAGCATATAAACCGGTGGTCGTCTTTTCATCACTGCCAAGGGAACCAATGATGCTTATCAATTTTCCATTAGCGGGATCAGCCTCCGATGCAAGCAAGTTAATAATTCCGGTCATGGGTAATCTTCTACGATGGCCCGGCGCCCTGGACCGCGGAAAAAAACTTTCTGAACCGCACCGCCCTGAACAGCCCCTTCCACAAATACATCCCCAAGTTCGAGTACGAGCTGGTAGAGCTGAACCGCTACACCCAGGAGGACATCCTCCGGTTTAACGACGTCCTCTCCTTCATCATGCTGGTTGATACCCTGGAAACCCACAACGGCCTCTCTGCTCTGAGCAAATTACCCCGGGATTACATAGAGCGCTGGGCATTGAAAATCCCGGAAAACCTGCGTAAACTATTACAGGATGTCGTAACGGTCCTATTAGACCGCCTGGAAGTCCCCAGGGACGAATTACGGGAGATAACCCGGCACATTACCGGCAAGGAGGATCAGATGCTTTTTGACCGATTGGTGAACTCAATACTGGAAGAACGCCGCCAGGATAGGGAAGAGGCCCTGGTTATAGGCCGGAATGAAGGCCGGGAAGAAACCAGAGAACAGGACCGGAAATATTTTCTTGACCTTTTGGAGCGGTATACCCCGGAACAGATTAAGGCAAAATTGCAAGAGGGCCTGCAAAAAACCTAGCAAAGAAAAGCCAGAGTAGCTTGTAAGCGGTCTCAGTGCCTAGGAAATTGCCCCCCTATTGCCCCGGCAATATCTTTTAATTATCCCGTATATGTTGTAAGATACCGATATTTCCATTACCAGCAAACGGAGCAGCTTATGAACGCCCAGGAACTTAGGTCCAAATATGTAGAGTTTTTCAAGTCAAAGGCCCATGCCCAGATTCAGGGCAAATCCCTGCTTCCCGACAATGACCCCACGGTGCTTTTTACCACTGCGGGTATGCACCCCCTGGTGCCCTACCTCCTGGGGGAGCCCCACCCGGCGGGGAACCGTTTAGTGGATTACCAGAAGTGTATTCGCACCGGGGACATCGATTCCGTGGGGGACCCCAGCCACCTGACCTTTTTTGAGATGCTGGGAAACTGGTCACTGGGGGACTATTTCAAGGACGGGGCCATCAGGATGAGCTTTGAATTCCTCACCTCAGCGGAATGGCTGGGCATACCCGTGGAAAAGCTGGGGGTTACGGTGTTTGAAGGGGACGATACAGTGCCCCGGGACGATGAATCCGCCGCGATCTGGAAAGCCCTGGGGATTCCTGAAAGCCGCATCTCCTACCTGCCCCGGGCGGACAACTGGTGGGGCCCTGCAGGAACCACCGGCCCCTGCGGCCCGGATTCGGAGATGTTCTACGACATCGGGAAGGAGCCCTGCGGCCCGAAATGCGGCCCGGGCTGTTCCTGCGGGAAGTGGCTGGAAATCTGGAACGACGTGTTCATGCAGTACAATAAGGCCGCCGACGGGAGCTATGAGCCCCTGGCCCGGAAGTGCGTGGATACCGGCATGGGCATTGAACGGACCGTCACCATCCTAAACGGCAAAAAGTCGGTCTACGATACGGAGATCTTTGCCCCCATTATCGCTGCGGTTGAGAAGGTTTCAGGCTATACCTATGGCAGCGACCCTGAAAAAGACAAGTCGGTACGTATCATCTGCGACCATGTCCGGACCGCCACCTTCATCCTGGGGGACCCCAAGGCGGTGAGCCCCTCCAATGTGGGTGCTGGCTATGTGCTGCGCCGTCTCATACGCCGGGCGGTGCGGCACGGGCACAAGCTGGGCATTGAGGATCGGCAGATTCTTTCCCCCATTGCCGCGGTGGTGGTGGAAAAGTTCAAGGGGCCCTACCCGGAGCTTGAGGAAAACTGGAAGTATATAAAGACGGAGCTCGATAGCGAGGAAGAGAAATTCCTGGAAACCCTCCAGAAGGGGGAGCATGAATTTGAAAAACTCCTCCCCAACCTCATCAAGG
The DNA here is from genome assembly GCF_000214375.1 of Treponema primitia ZAS-2. Classification (NCBI taxonomy): domain Bacteria; kingdom Pseudomonadati; phylum Spirochaetota; class Spirochaetia; order Treponematales; family Treponemataceae; genus Treponema; species Treponema primitia. Next base: position 3,535,343 of record NC_015578.1, read on the forward strand.
ATCCCCGGAAGATCATGTCCGGCCGTATGGCCTTCAAACTCTACGATACCTACGGCTTCCCTATTGAGCTGACCGACGAGCTTGCCCAGGAGCAGGGCCTCAAGGTGAACCGGGAGGAATTTGACGAGGCCTTCAAGAAGCACCAGGAGCTTTCCCGGGCCGGGAGCGAGCAGATCTTCAAGGGAGGGCTGGTAGATCAGGGGGAAATTTCCACCAAATACCACACCGCCACCCACCTGCTCCACAAGGCTCTGCGCATGATTTTAGGGGATCATGTGGCCCAGAAGGGGTCCAACATCACCGCCGAGCGTATGCGCTTCGACTTTTCCCACGGCTCCCCAATGAGCCCCGAGGAAGTACAGAAGGTGCAGGACATTGTGAATGAGCAGATCCAGCGGGACCTGCAGGTTACCATGAAAGTTATGAACCTGGATGATGCCAAGGCTTTAGGCGCCATGGCACTTTTCGGGGAAAAGTACGAATCCCAGGTCAAGGTCTACAGCATCGGTGATTTTTCCACGGAAGTATGCGGGGGCCCCCATGTGGAGCATACCGGCACCATGGGGAAATTCAGGATACAGAAGGAACAATCTTCCTCCGCCGGGGTGCGGCGCATCCGGGCGGTACTTGAATAGGAGCGTCCGAATTTCCGCCGGAATAGAATAGCCGGGGGATTCAAAAAGGGGTATACTTAAAAGATGGATATGAAAATTTGCAGAAAAATTGTTTTTTTCCTTGCCCTAATAGGTGGCATTGGAATTACCCTTCAGTCCTGTAAAGGAAATTCGGAGCCCGTGCAGACTCCCCTCCCTGAGGGGACCCCATTATCGGCGGGGGGCGATGCCCAGAACGCTTCCGGTTTGACGCCGGATCAGCTGGATTTACAGACCGTGGCCAGGATAAACCTGACCAGGAACGAGTACGTTTTTGTCAAACAGCTCAGGCTGGAAGTGGAGCGGCGTTCCAAGCTGCAAGAAGTACCTCCTGGGGTGAGTAACCTGGAACTACGGCGCATGGTCCTGGACGCCATGATCAGCGAACGCCTGGTCCTCCAGGCAGCGGAACGGGAGGGGATCAGTTCACCTAATTCCGAGCTTGAACAGCGGATCCAGATGATCCGGGCCAGCGCCGGCCGGCCGGTAACGGACCAAGAATTTGCCGAGGGCATTGAAAAGCAGTATGGGTTGAATCTCTCCTCCTTCCAGACCTATCTCCACGAGGACCTCATCAGGCAAAAGTATATAGAACAGTATATAGTCCAGGAGGCGGAAAAGGCGAAATCCGGAAACTCCATTACCGACCGGGAAATAGAGGAACAGATCCAGCAATTCAAGGACGAGATGGCCTCCCAGGCGGGGCGGGTGCCCACAGACGAAGAATTTAATGACTTTATCAAACGCCAGGGCATGGACATCACGGCCCTGCGGGGGCAGATCCGCCGGCAGTTGACGGTCCAGAACTACCTCATAGGCATAGCCGGGGGGGAACCCACGGAGGAGCAGATCCAGACCATGTACAACCGGAACAAAGCCCGATTTGTCCGGCCCGACACGATTTCCTTTGACTATATACGCGTCCCCTTCGGCACCGGTGCAGAGGCGCGAACCAGGTCCCGAGCCCGGGCTGATGAATTGGCCAAGAAAATCGGGAGCAGCTCCGCGGTGTTCAACGAGGAATCCGCCATTGCCGAAACCTCAAATAACTCCGGTTCAGCCCGGTACATTCAGCTTTCCACCGAGGACCCCCGGGTTCAACAGGTCTTTGGGCTGAATTTTATCGATAAGGCCCTGCCCCTGGAGGAAAACGCCGTTTCCGGGGTCATTGAAGGCCAGCAGGGATTCTTTATCATCAAGGTGACCAGAAAATACCGGCAAGCCAACCTTGGCCTGGAGGATATCTACCGCTGGGGCAATGCCGCCACGGTCCGGGATATGATTAAGTCCCAGATGCTCCAGCAAACCCTGACCGAAGGCGCCGCCGTGGTAACCAATACCTTAGCTGAAAACCTCCGCAAGGAGGGCGCCGTGGAGATTCATGAACAATTTCTCCTCTGGTAGCGTATGGCATCACGCAGAAAAGGACGGATCCTGGCGTTTCAGGCACTTTACTCCTGGGAAGCCGCTGAAGGGGTTGTAGGAAAGTCCCCCGCAGCCGGTTCCGGCCCCTTCATCCCTGAAGGGTTGCTAAATTTTTCCTGGCTGGAAACGGAAAAGCTGGCTACCCTGGATGGGGGTACCGCCGAATTTTCACGGCTCCTCATTCAGGGAACCATAGAAAATATCGCCGCAGTGGACGCCATGATCCGCTCCCACCTTAAAAACTGGGACTTTTCCCGGTTAAACCGGGTGGACCTGGCTATACTCAGGATGAGTTCCTATACCCTCATGTTTCAGGGAGATGTTTCCCCCTCGATTGTCATTGATGAAGCCATCGGCATATCAAAGGAATTCGGCACCGACGATTCTTACCGTTTTATAAACGGTGTCCTGGATAGCATACGCCGAACCCTACAGGAGTCGGAGAATCAGAAACAGCAAACTTTGCAGGACAGGCAAATTCCTAAATGAAGCGGGCCATTGTTATTCCCCCACCGGGGAAACATCTGCCGGATTCTCAGCGTTTCAGACTTCAGCTACTTTGCTTTCTGGGCTTGGCCCTTGCCCTGGTGGTTCTGGGAACCATACTGTTCCTGACCTTTTATGTTCACCGTCCTGATGCCGCCGGAGGAAGTTTTTCCGGGGAACTGAAAAAAATCGACGCCCAGCTCAGTGTTTTCTACGTTGGGGAAACCGCGAATCCCGATCCGGCCCGGTTTAATGCCCTTCTGGATCGGCTGGAAAAGAAGGCTATCGGCGTTGAATCCCGGCTTTCCATCCTGAAACGCCGTAGAATCCTGGTTCGCTTAAGCGCCGGAGAAAACCGTGACCATTTCCGCGCCGCCTACCGGGAAGCCGCCGCCCGGGCCGCCGAAGCCTTCCCCTTTTCGGAACCCCTGGCAGCCATAGCCGCGGAGTCCCTGATTTCGGATTTGCCTGATGGGCTTTCTGAAAATAGGCGAAACAAGCTGGAGCAGTATGCCGGTCTTTTATCGGAAAGCCGTTTCATCACCCTGGCCCTGGACATCCAGGTGCTCCTGGGCGCCCTCTCGGATCCCGAAACCGCCCTGTCCCGGGGCGCCGAACTCCTCGCCGCCGGGGCAGCCTCAACCACAGATACTGAACGGGAAAGCTTCCTCATCAACGGCACCCTGTACCGGCTCCTCCGGGGCGACAAGGAGGGGGCCCTTTCCCAGGTCGTCTCCTTGCTCCAATCCCCAGACGCCGGGGACCAGTCCCTCCGTTTTGGGGCGGAATTTTTCTACGATATGGACAACCCCATGCGGGCGGCGGAACTCTTTTCCCGGTTTTCAGACACCTCTTCCATGGGCCGCCTGGCTGATTCCCTCTGGCTCGCAGGTTTCAAGGATGGCGCCGCAGAAATCTGGGCTGCCCTGGTTTCCCCCCCGGTTTTAGTTACCGGGGAAGCTGCCGGATCTCAAGCCCCCGGTGTGGAAACGTCTCTAAAAATTCGCAGCCTCTACAACCTGGCAAGGGTGAGTAAGGATGAACAGAAACAGGCCGCCTATTTCCACGGATTGTTTTCCGAAGCCCCGGGGCATATTTACGGGGTTATCGGGTACAGCCGCCTCTTTGACGCTTATCGAGCGGAAAACCTGCTCACCGAACTGGATGCCCAGAAAGAACCCCTGCTGGATTTGGAACTGCTGCGCCGCAGACTGGATAGCTGGGAGATCCGGCGGGTAACGGCGGAAACCTGGCTGCTCCTGGGCCGCCATCCCGATGAAGAAGGTCTCTACCAATGGGGAGCCTGGTATTTTGACCGGCAGCGCCAGTACTCGGAAACCGCCCTGCTCCTGCGCCAAGCCCGGCTGAACGGCATGGACGGCCCCTGGCTTGCCCTGCACGACACCCTTCGCCTTATCCGGGAAGGCCGGCTTGACGAAGCGGCGGAGCTCTTGCAGGAACAGCAGCAAGGCGGCGGCATCTGGCAGATCCCCGCCAATTTGGGGATCATCATGGAAAGCCGCCGCTCGGTTGCCCCAGCCCTGGACTACTATGAAACCGCCGCTTCCATGGTCAAGGACCCCCGGGACGCCGCCCGGGTTCAGCTTAAAATCGCCCATTGCCTCCATGTGATGGGCAGGGATCAGGAAAGCCGCCGGGTTCTGGAATATGTTCAGGACCTGGACCCGGACAACCTAAGCGCCCGGCTGGAACTCCGCCGGCTCAGCCTGTAGGACTGGTGCTGAATGTGCGTAGTGTCCTCGTCAGAGGAACGCTCCCATCACCAAGCCCTAACCCTGGTTTCCTCAGGCCCAATGACCGTAACCGTATCGCCGGATTGTTCAATTACATAGAGCCCCTGTTTAAGCGCGTAATCTCGTACATTATCAAGAAATATGGCCCCCGCAATACCGCCGTAGAGTTTCCGCTTATCCCCATGCAGGTCCGCCCATTGGCGTAATTTTTCCATCCGCTCCACATGGTCGAAAATATCGTTATTATTAGGCTGGGTCTTAATTTCCACCGCCATCGCACAGTCCCCGTTTTCCAGGAGGACATCAACTTCGGTAAAAATTTGATGGGTACGTCCCTGAATAAACAAATTGGTCGAAGATTTTTCAAAGGTATAGCCGAATTGGTGAAATTTTGCGTGCAGGTTGGAGATGAACATGTGTTCAACCACACTGCCGAATTTCCGCCCCAGATCGCCGACAATTTTTTGGGTCGCCTTCTGGGATTCCTTAATCTCCCGGGCCATTGCCTCTCTGGTTTCCTGAAATTTCCGGTCTGATTCCTCTCGGGCCTCCTGAAATTTCTGGTCCGATTCCTGAAACATAGCCCAGACCTTTTCAAAGCTTAATTCCGGATCATGTTGATATTGTGATTCCATCTCCGCGCTCCTGACAAAAGTATACCACACTGGGGGCCCACGGGCCAACGGCCGGACTTTCCCCTGCACCCTGTATGGCAATAGGCTGAAAAATGCATTAGTTCACTGCCTGAAACGGTGACAGTCACCGTTTAGGGGCGTGCTTAAATTCCGAATCCCCGCCTATTGACCTTGAGCCCATAAAGCCGGACAATACCTATAGAAGACCAATTTATTAAGGAGAAAAATCTATATGAGCATTATTGAATATGTACAGGCCCGTGAAATCCTCGATTCCCGGGGAAACCCCACGGTAGAAGTGGATGTCATCCTGGAAGACGGCTCCCTTGGCCGGGCAGCGGTTCCATCCGGGGCTTCCACCGGGGATTACGAGGCGGTGGAACTGCGGGACGGTGAAAAAGACCGGTACCTGGGCAAAGGTGTCCAGCAGGCGGTGGCCAATGTAAATGATATCATCGCCCCGGAAATCCAGGGCTACGATGCCCTGGAACAGGTTGATATTGACCGGACCATGATCGAGCTGGACGGCACGGAAAATAAGAGCAAACTCGGGGCCAACGCCATTCTGGGGGTTTCCATGGCAACTGCCCGGGCCGCTGCGGAACACCTTGGGGTTCCCCTCTTTAAGTACCTGGGAACCTTCCACTCCAACCTGCTACCGGTCCCCATGGCCAACATCATCAACGGTGGCAAGCACTCGGACAACAAGATTGACTTCCAGGAGTTCATGGTCATGCCCATAGGCGCCGAATCGGTCAGGGAAGCGATCCGCTGGACCGCCGAAGTGTTCCACAACCTGAAAAAACTCCTCAGCGATGCAGGAAAAAACACCGCCGTAGGGGATGAAGGCGGCTTTGCCCCGGACATCGGTAATGAGGAAGCCCTGCAATTCATTGTCAAAGCTATTGAGAAAGCCGGGTACAAGGCTGACGGCCAGCAATTCGGCATTGCCATGGACTGCGCCAGCTCGGAACTTTTCGGCGAAGGTGACAAAAAGGGCTACAAGTTCTGGAAATCCAACCCGAGCAAACTCTTTTCCGCCGACGAGATGATAGAAATCTTCACCGGCTGGGTAAACAAGTACCCCATTATCTCCATTGAAGATCCCCTGGACCAGGATGACTGGGACGGCTATGTAAAACTCACCAAATCCCTGGGTTCCAAAATACAGATCGTCGGTGACGACTTCTTTGTTACCAATACCAAGCGGCTTGAGAAAGGCATCGGCCTTGGGGCTTGTAACTCCATTCTGATCAAGGTCAACCAGATCGGTACGGTTACTGAAACCTACGAAGCGGTTGAAATGGCCAAACGGGCGGGCTATACCGCCATCATCTCCCACCGCTCCGGTGAAACCGAAGACACCTTCATCGCCGACCTGGTGGTAGGCCTGGAAACCGGGCAGATCAAAACCGGTTCCATGAGCCGCACCGACCGGGTGGCCAAGTACAACCAGCTTATCCGCATCGAGGAACAGCTTGAGGGCATTTCCGAATATGCCGGGAAGAAGGCGTTCTACAACCTTAAGAAGTAGTATCCCATACCGGGATTAAAAGGGCCGCTCCGGATGGGGCGGCTTTTTTTGTCGGCCCCCGAGGGGACGGCCGCAGCCCTTTTATAAAAGCGAATGAACTTCCCCGGCGCTTTTACAGGAAAGTGCCTTTTGGGCAAGTTTTTTACAAGTAGCTGAATCAAGCTTTCTTATTGCCCCTTTAATCAACCCTATCTTTGGAGAGGCAAGGCTCAGTTTGCCGATGCCCAGGCCTATGAGCAGGGGTAGATAGAGCATAAAACCCCTTGACAATTTGTATTTTATAAGCTACGATTCAATATGAACAAGGTTCGGCACACACGGACTTATAGACTATGGTTTTCCAATTTGGGTGACTTAAAAGCTCGAAGTCGTATTGATATGCGGATTAAACAACTTGCTTTGGGTAATCCAGGAGATGTTAAACCAGTTGGCGAAGGGATTTCTGAAATACGTATCGACTATGGGCCTGGGTATCGGATTTATTACAAAGATATAGGGAATGAAATTGTGGTATTGCTCTGTGGAGGTAATAAATCCACCCAAACAGAGGATATTATAAATGCAAAGAAAATTGTAAAGGAATTGGAAGATGGAAGTAACTGATTGGGACATGGCGGATCATATCAACTCCAAAGAGGAAGTAATCGCTTATCTTGAGGCAGCCCTTGAGGAAAACGATATGGAGCTTCTTTTATCGACCCTTGGCGATATTGCACGGTCTAAGGGTATGACGCAGATCGCCAATGATCTAAACCTTTCCAGAGAAAGCTTATATCGTTCCCTATCCCCTGACGGGAATCCATCATTCAGTACGGTCATGAAAGTTTTGAACACTTTGGGTTTCCATCTTTCCTTGAAACAAAAAGCAACAGCCTAACAAAAACCAGCTTTCATGCACAATTATGCCGGTCCGTATACACGTTTCTTTCCGGTACATTCAATAGCCGTTAGAATATTGAGTAAGGTGGTATTATAAAGAAAAGTTCTGGAGGTGAGGGGAATTGCCTTCGGCCGGTGATCCGTAGCATCCCCCAACGGCCCTACGCATTCGCTTGGGCCTTATGAGGGGCCGGTCAGGGGTTCAATTCCCCTACGGAGTGAGGTTTTTAAGAACTTTTTCAGGTAATAATGATTGTTTTAAGTTAAAAAAAAGTTCTGGAGGTGAGGGGCTTTCGGTCCGGGGGACCCTCCGTCGGCCTTACGCATTCGCTTAGGCCTTTGGGAGGGCTGGTCAGGGGTTCAATTCCCCTACGGGTTGAGGTTTTTAAGAACTTTTTCAGGTAATAATGATTGTTTTAAGTTAAAAAAAAGTTCTGGAGGTGAGGGGAATTGAACCCCTGACCTCGTGAATGCCATTCAGGCGCTCTAGCCAACTGAGCTACACCCCCAGAAGAGTTTTTAGAATTTACCCTGATCTGGCTCATTGTGTCAAGCGGTATTCGCGGATTGCTAGAAAACCCCTATTCTTCACTTAATCTTCAAGAAAAACCGCTGCCCTTATGATATAATTTTACGTTGACAGCTGTAAAAAAAGCCGATATAAACAAGGGAGATCCTTCGTTATTAGAAGTTTAGCTTATGAGCGATAATAATATGTTTCAGGGGGAAATGGACCCGGAGCTGGCTGCTTTATTGGGCACAGCGGGTCCTTCACCTGCCGGCAATAAAACTCCACCTCCTCCCGATTTTTCCAGCCTTTTTGGTGATGGTACCGGATCTGATGGGCTTGAGGATACTTTGGGGTTTCAGGATATGGATGGGGAAATTGGGGAACCTGAGGTCGATCTTAGCTCCACCGGCTTCCCGGAAATAACAAAAAAGTTCGCCGATACCCCCCATACGGCTTTTAATGACCCTAATTACTATAAATTAGCCCTCTCCAATGAAGGGGATATAGCCCAGCGGCTCCATACCCTCCTCCAAAAGTACATCAATGCCAAGGATCCTAAGGACAAAGGGGTCTTTCGGCAACAAATGATCACCGTTTATTGGGATTTTTTGCTTGGAGTGGGGAAAAAGGCGCCCGGGAAGCTTTTGGACCCTAAAAAATACCTGCTCCGCTTCGGAATTTTGCACCCGGGCTTTCTGGGAACCGAGGAAAAGGACCTTTTTTCCAAGTTCGTGGTGACCAACGACTATACCGAACCAGTGTACTACCTGGATGAATGGCTCAAGGCCGTGGGGACCGGGGTGATCCGGCCTTCTACCACCGATGAGGTGAAGGTCACCAATACCAATGCCTCGGCCAAAATGCGGCAGCTCCTGGATAAGGCGGAGGGTAAGCGGGATGGAGCCCGGAGCCTCCTCAAGGCTAAGGACGAGGAGCGGATGACCCTGGAAAAAACTTTTCAGGAAAAGGCCGGCCAGATCACCGAACACTTCCCCATGGACGATCTGCCGGACGTCCACTCCCTGTATAGCGATTCTCAGAAAAGGACCTTCTATGAAATCCAGGAACTGCTGAAACAACTGGTCAAGGCGGACCGGGAACTGGATGTGTTTCTCCGGGAATATAAGGGAGCCCTGGAGGATGTTGAAACCTTGAACGACAAGGTCGCCGCAGAAGGAGCCGCCGGGGTGGATAGCCAGGCAGTGGATACCGAATTCGGTACGATCCGGCAGATGGCCAAAATGACCATAGGCCGCCAGGGGAACCAGTTCCCCATACTGACCAAGGAATACTTCCACTGTATGCCCCAGGATGTGGCTTCCCGGGAAAATATCATAACCCAGCTTGCCTGGTTGGAAGGTATTGATCCCCAGGCTTTTTGCCGGTCTTACAAAAATAAGCTGAACCGCATAGTCCCCTTTGTCATACTTATCCCCAGTTATGGAGATACCGGGTTCTGCTGGGAACCCTTTGACCGGTATAACCGGGCCACCAGCCGGGGCCGGATCGCGGTCCCCATGTTCTCCAAGAGCCTGCCCCTGGCGCTCCTCACCGCAGTAGGGGATCTGCGCTGGCAGGTCGCCAAAGAAAAAGCCTCCTTCTACTGGATGGAAGAAGGACTCACGGGCAATTACTATCAGTGGTTCGCGGCTAGAAAATACAGAGGGGACGTGAAGGAATTTTTTATCAATGACTATATTCTATGGATGACCAAGGAAGCTGAGGGGACCCAGAAACTGGATAAGGAAGTCCGGGGCATCTTCTGGCGATATATGCCCTTCCCACAAACCCTCAAGGATAAGCTTAAGGACCGCAGTTACACCTACCAGGATCTGTACCAGAAAGATCTGAACCGCGCAAAATCTGACCTGTAACAAGGGCGCCGGATACTATTTTTTTGATCCCACCAGGGAATCAAAGTACTTCTTCACATCCACCTTTTTCATAAACAGCTTCAACAGTACCTGATAGACAATAAACGAAGTTGCCAGGGCCACAATAAAAATAACAGCCAGACTGAGGATGATGGAACCGGGAGGCAGCCGGGGCGCCAGAAACCACGAGTAGGGAAGGTAATAGATAAAAAAACAGAGCAGGGTTATCACAATATTTACCGCCGTGGCGCCCAGAATGAACAGGAGGGTGTTAGTTTTTCTGTTCATGGGTCACCTCTTTACCCTGCCTGGGGGGTATAACAACCGAAAGGAAAAGCAGAATCCCGCAAACAACTACGCTAGAATCGGCAATGTTGAAGGTGGGCCACCGGTCCATCCCCAGGAAACCGTAGAATTTAACGCTGATAAAATCCACCACCCCCGCAGGCCGGAAAATGCGGTCAATGATGTTGCCGAAACCGCCCCCAAGTATCCCCGCCAAGGCCCAGCGCTGCATCCCGGTAATATCATCGGATTTAAGGTAATAACAAACCAGAAAGACCAAAACCACCAGGGGCAGAACAACAAACAAGGCGGGTTTCAAGAAATCCGGAAGGCTTTCTCCCAGGCTGAAGGCAATAGCCTTGTTCCGCACATGGATGATCCAGAGGAAGTCATTGCTGAACACATCCTTGATAAATTCCCCGCCCCCCGGGTTCCGGATGGGCCAGCCTTTTACGATAAATCCCTTTACCAACTGATCCGAAAGGATAACCAAACCGGTCAGCAGAAAGGGCAGCAATTTATGTTTATCCGCAATTTTCATGTTCTTCTCCATTATAACCCAGTGGGGGCATCAATAAATTCAACTTCGATGTTCAATTCTGCAGCGCAGTTTTCCATAACTCGGCGGACTCCCCACACTTCGGTGGAATAGTGCCCTCCGGCAATCATATTCAGCCGCCCTTCCAGAGCCTGGTGGTATATCTCGTGGGCAGCTTCCCCGGTAACATAGAGATCCACCTCCTCGTCAATGGCCTGAAGTGCCTCATGGGCAGCGCCCCCGGAAATAACCGCGCAGCTCTGGTTCTCTTTTTTTCCAAAAGGATACACCCCCAGGGGGGGCCGATCCTTAAAGCTGATCCGCTTAACCGCTTCTTCAATGGTCAGGGACTTCGCCAGCTTCCCCTTGTACCCTATCTTCCGGCCGTGGTATTCCCCAAAGGGTTCCGGCGTTTCAATACCCAGAAGCGCCGCCAGGGCCGCATTGTTTCCCAGTGCTGGGTGTTGGTCCAGGGGCAGGTGTACCCCGTAGAGGGCCAGGTTATGGTCCAGGAGGAATTTGATACGCCCCCGGTGAACCCCTTCAACACCCAATGGCTTTCCCCAGAACAGCCCGTGGTGCACAAAAAGCAAGCCCGCCCCGGCATCGGCGGCCCGCTGGAAACTTTCCAGGGTGGCATCCACCGCAAAGGCGATTTTGCGGATCTCCGCCCCGTCATTATCCACCTGCAAGCCGTTCAGGGAAGAATCCACCGGAGCAAACCCACCAATATCCAGGATGCGTCGAAAGTAGGCGTCCAAAATCCGGGTCGTCATAAGCCTAGTATATACTCCCTGGGGGCCAAATACCAAGCCCTATTGATATCAATATAAATGCTCTCCTCCAGGGGAGTCCGCCGGAGAGAGTCATCCTGAAGAATGGCCGCGGCGAAGTTGGTGATCAGGGACGCAGTTCCGGGGATATACTCTTCCTGGGACCAGATAGGCTTCAGATCTCCGGGAAAGAGCAGGCTCAGGAGGGGATATTTTTTCGGTACATCCGAATAGTCCAAGGGACCGGCTCCGGGAACCCTCGCCAAGGCTGCCGGGTTATTACCCTTGCGGAAACATTCCAGCACGCTCATATACCGCCTTTCCCGGTACCGGGAATACAGCGCCCGGTCGGAGAGGATGAAGAAGGCCGGAATTTCCGGGGATGGAAGTGCATCAAAGCCGGCGATTTTCCGGGGGCGCAGGTTGGAGAGCCGGGCTCCGATATCCGCCAAAAGGAAGCGAAGAAATCCTGCCTCCGTCCTGGACAGCCCCGGGGTTTTCAATGGCTCATGGCCTAGAGCCGACAGGATAGGACCTTCCAGGGAGATGATGCCCCGGATGGCGGGGTTTTTCCCAGCGAAACCCGGGACGGAGGCCATGGTAGTCAGGGCTGCCCCGCCGGCGCCGTAAGCGGCGATGAATATACAGCTGCGATCGGCGCTAACAGGCAGGGGGGGGTCCGAATCGCCCCGGTTTCTGATGGAAGCAATCAGAAATTCCAGGTCCCGCATCCGCTCTTCCTCAATGGCGCGGCCCAGATTGTTTGCCGCTGCCCGCCGGGTTCCCTGAAATATGGCCTGAAACAGCCGTATACTCCGAACCGGGGACAGAAGCTGCTTAGCCCCGGTTTCGCGGACCGCCGGGGCGTCCACCCCTTGGCGGGAATAGCTCAGCACCGTAAAACCCCGGCGGGAAAGATCCTCGCAGAGCCGGTCCACCACTAAAACGGAACCCGCCGCCGGGGGGACAAGCAGCAGCAGAGGCCCCTTCCGTAGAGCCTGGCCGGAGAGCCCTGGGGCGCCCGGGGTTTCCCGACCCTGATCCGGGGATGGAGCGTAGACCCGCAAGTATAGATTGACATTCCGCACCTGGTCATGGATTACAGAAGTACTTACCCCGGACTCTTCAAGGTCCATGTCCAGGGAAGGGGCAAAATAAACCGCCAGCGCAGTAACCGCGATGAGCACCCCCAGGTAAATCCCCGAAGCCACCGGCCCCCGGTCCCGGAAATCATCGTTTCGCATCCGCTGAAATACCGAACTAAGGGCAGACAGATGTACCCAATTCAGAAAAATCACGTATAAACCCAGGGGCAGACATTCCGGCCGTATCCCATAGGCAGGGAAAAGGCCAATAAAGATTCCCAGGGCAAGCAGGGGGAGTAGGGACAGCCCATCCAGTCCCCACAAATTCTTAACAAAGGGCCGGATCAGAGGCAAAAAGAGGAAAAAAGCTATTAACAATTCAAGGGTTCTCAGTTCCCACATACCCCGAGTTTACAGGGGATGAAATATTTATGAATAGGCCTTAAAAGGTTCTTGCGTGAATGAGATATTAGCTATAAAATAATATTTTGGGTGTTAGCTCAAGGAAGAGGATAAAACTATGGCGGAACAGGTATTAACCATTGATGAATCAAAGGTAAAAAAAGCCGTCCAATCCGGCATACCCTTGACCATAACCACCTACACGCTTCCCCATGAAATGGAGGCGTACATTGAGCAGGTCATAGCCGTCTTCCTCCGGCAGGTTGATAAGGAAGACCTTAAAGATTATATCGTATACTGCGTCCAGGAACTGGCAGGAAACGCAAAAAAGGCCAATACCAAGCGGGTTTATTTTATGGAACGGGGCCTCGACCTGTCCAACCCCAAGGACTACAAGGATGGAATGGTTTCCTTTAAAGAGGATACCATTACTAACATTGCCCATTTCCTCCAGCTCCAAAAAGAAAAAGGCCTGTATATCAAACTGATCCTCCAGATTAAGAGCAATAGTATCAATATTGAAGTACGGAATAATGTGGCCATCACCAAAACTGAGTTGATCCGTATCCAGGATAAACTGGCCCGGTCCCAGCAGTTCGACAGCTTGGAAGATGCCATAGGGCAAGTCCTGGATGATTCCGAAGGGGCCGGACTGGGCCTGGTGATCCTGGTCCTGATGCTCAAAAAAATCGGCCTCAACGAAGAATGTTTTGATATACTCAGCAACGAAAAAGAGACCGTAGCCCGAATTCTCATCCCCATGGACAAGGTCCGGGTAGAAAACTTGGCTGCCCTGTCCTCTACAATTGTGGAAAACGTCAATTCCCTGCCCCAGTTTCCGGAAAATATACTCCTGGTACAAAAACTCATCACGGACCCAAAAGCGGAAATGACCGATATAGCCCGAAAAATTTCTATGGATCCGTCCCTGACGGCGGATCTCCTGAAAATCGTCAATTCCGCCCAGTACATGCTCACCAAAAAGGTAGATGGCATTGCCGAAGCGGTAAAAATGGTGGGCATACGGGGCATCAAAAATCTCCTTTATTCCTATGGAACCCAGAAAATCCTGGGGGAGGATTCCGCCGAAAAGAAGGCCCTCTGGGAACACTCCTATAGAACCGCCTTCTACGCCTTTAACCTGGTCAAAAATTTCCACAAGGATCCGGCCATCCTGGACGATGTCTATGTGGGGGGCATACTCCACGACATGGGCAAGATCGTCTTTGCCACGGTCCACCCGGATTTGATGGATCGCATCCGGGAATTTTGCAGCGAAAAAGACCTCCCCGCTTCCACCATGGAGGACCTCTCCGCAGGAATGAACCACTCCGACATAGGCGCCTTGATCGCCGAAAAGTGGAATTTCCCCGAAGCCCTGGTCGCAGTTGTCCGTTACCACCATAACCCCTCCGCGGCTCCTGAGAAGTACCGTACCATGGTGGAAACCGTCTACCTGGCCAATATGTTCTGTGATTATGAAAAAGGCAACATCACCTTTGAGCAGCTCGATCCGGAAGTCCTAAAGAGTTTCAGCATCAGCACAAAAAATCAGATTGATAAACTTCTGGAACGGTTTAGCGCAGGGTTCAGGAAAGAAAACCTCTAAGAGCCTGTTGAACTTAAGCCAAATATTCCCCTGCAAATACAGGGGAACTATGGTGTATTTTATAATAGGTTGGATTTTAACTTTACCGCCACAAAACCTAAAGACCGTGAGGTCCCATAATTCTGGGGCGGTTAAAGGAGTTTACCAGCGGTTTTCCCGGCGGGGTTTGTCCATAGCTTCGTTGACCTTGATGGACCGGCCATCAAGATCCGTGCTATTGGTACCCCGGATGGCGGCCTGGGCCTCTTCCTCGGTACTCATTTCCACAAAGCCGAAGCCCTTGGAATTGCCCGTATCCCGGTCGGTGATAATTTTGACCGATTCCACGGTACCGTACTGAGAGAAGAGTGTCCTGAGGTTGTCTTCATAGGTATTGTAGGAAAGATTACCTACATATAATTTTTTAGCCATTTGGCTTCCTTTGCCCGGCCCTGCCGGGTCTTTTTTAGTCCACTTATCCAGGATAAGCGTAGATACAAGCTGGGAATGGACATTCAGGATTTTCCTTTCAAGGTTGTAAAAGCAGGGAATCCGGATATTTTGTATTAAACTGAAGAACAGTATCAAAAATAGCAGATTTTCCAGGAGTATTTAGAAAAGAGAATAATAATGTCTGGGAGTTTCCAACTCTTGCAAGTAGTATAAAGTATACAACAAAAAATGTCAATAGATAAAATTTAATGCTGTCAAGATTTTTAACCAAATTACCGGTAAATACAGGTTCATTTTTCGATGGTTGTGAAAAGGTTACAAAAAATTCGCCTAATTTTACATTTTTACCAAAAATAACAACAAAATTTTAAATTTTATCTTGACGATTTGACAAAACCGCAGTAACCTAAATTTAGTAGGAATTATTTCTTTGAGTGTTTTGCAGTATGGCGGTCCTGGTAACAGTCTGCCGGTTTCTAAGGGAACGGTTATTAAGTTTCTTCTCGCCCCTTTTCTTATTCAAATCCCTGTGAACTATATTTGCATCCCTTTATCTTCTGCAAAGAAGATTGGAGTCGTCCCGTTTAATGGGGCGTGAATACAAGCGTGCCTGGACGCTTGAATCCGGGATTGGCTGGGCTTGGAAGCATGGCTGATCCCTGGTTTAATCCGGGTGAAGGAATTTTCTCAATGGCTAAGAAACTGTATGTTGGTAACCTCTCTTACACACCACCGAAGACGGCCTCCGGAATCTGTTCTCAGAATTTGGAAACGTGGCATCCGCCAAGATCATCTTCGATCGTGAAACCGGTAATTCCAAAGGGTTCGGCTTCATCGAAATGGGCGCTGAGGAAGAGGCGAGCGCGGCAATTGCGGGCACCAACGGCCGTGAATTTGAGGGCCGCCAGCTTCGGGTTAACGAGGCAATGGACAAGCCCCGACGGGATCGTGGTTCCGGCGGCGGCGGCGGTTACGGCAATAACTGGTAAACGATACAGAACATCTGAGATATTCGCATCCCAAGCCTCGTTTTAACCGGGTCGAGCTTTTGAAAAAAGCGCTGAGGGTAACCCCGGCGCTTTTTTTACAGGTTTCTAATCCAGAACCCCTCGGGACAATAAATCCCCCATTAGCTCAGTCAGGGTGTCGATGTTTATTTCCCCCGAAACATCCTCCAGGGTTTCTCGTATTTCCTGCCAATCCTCTTTGTCCAGGGCCATGGTTTCCTCATCGTAGTCCCCAATAAAAAAAGCGGCCATGGAACCCAGTTTTCTCAGAGCCTCAGGCCCTTGCCCGGCAATAAGCTCCAAAGTGCGGACCCAGAGATCCTCCGCCCCAGATGCCCCCAGTACCGGGGCGACCAGCCGGGAAAAGTCCTGGCGAAGCCGGTTCCGGCCTTCGGCGCCCCCGCCGGAATATTCCAAGGCTATAATCTTTGAAAAAAAGTGATCGATAGGCTGCATCTTACAGCGCCTTAGGGGGTCCCAGGATTTCCGCCCACACCATACCCTGTTGCAGGGGCGTCAGGGACTTGATCCGTTTCCCAGGCGCTGAAAGTTCTACGGCCCCGGGTATGGCCGCCGTAAGAGAAGCCTGGGACCCAGCCTCCACCTCGGGCATTTTCTGAAAAAATGGCCCGGGGGCCGGCTGAGAGAAACTTTTTTGGAAAACCGGGACCGGCTTCGGATTCGAAACTGGTTTCTGCACGGGTAGCGGGGGCTCATCATCAACCGACAGGCTCCAGGCGGAAAATTCTTCCTCGCCCTTCTGGTCTTTCTTAAGCGCCGCCGCTGATTTTGCCACAAGCCCCCCCTGCTCCAGGGTAACGGCGCTGCGCGGGGAACTCGCCGACTGAAGTCGGTGTTGCAAGTAGCTTGGCGCGAGGAACCCTGTCTCGCTCTGCCGGGCCGATCCGCTACGGTCCTGGGGAGCTTGGCGGCTGCCCCGCTTTGCCTTCTGAACCAAGGCGTATATGCGGGTCACTGCGATGACGGCCACAATGATAAAGGGGAAAAAAGACCCCAACAAATCAAAAAGGGCGTCCATCTATTTCTCGCTGGGAACGGAGCCTATGGAAGAGCGCATATCCGTGTCGGCCTGGATGTTCTTGAGCCGGTAGTAGTCCATAATACCCAGGTTGCCCTTCCTAAAGGCCTCCGCAATGGCCAGGGGTATTTCAGCTTCCGCCAGGACCACCTTGGCCCGATTTTCCTGGACCAGGGCGATCATTTCCTGTTCATTGGCCTGGGCAATGGCCCGGCGTTTTTCAGCCTCTGCCTGGAAGCGGCGCTTGTCTGCCTCGGCCTGGTCCGCCTGGAGCTTGGCCCCCACGTTTTCACCCACATCAATGTCGGCTATATCAATGGAAAGAATTTCAAAGGCGGTTCCCGCATCCAGGCCTTTTTCCAGAACCCGCTTGGAAATGGTATCCGGGTTTTCCAGCACCGTTTTGTAGGATTCCGAAGAGCCGATAGTGGTAACGATACCCTCCCCTACCCGGGCGATAATGGTTTCCTCCGTGGCGCCACCGACCAGGCGTTCGATGTTCGCCCGGACTGTTACCCGGGCCTTAACCTGGAGTTGGATGCCGTCCTTGGCCACCGCATCAATGGTATGCTTCCCCTTGGTCGTATCCGGGCAGTCGATAACCTTGGGGTTAACGCTGGTACGCACCGCCTCCAGCACATCCCGGCCCGCCAGATCGATGGCAGCGGCCCGCTGGAAGGGCAGAGGTATATTGGCCTTGTTAGCCGCCACCAGGGCGCGGCCCACTTTTACCACATCCCCCCGGGCCAGAAAGTGGGTTTCCAGCATATCCGAATCCACCTCGATCCCCGCCTTGGAAAGCATGATCCGGGTATCCACGATAATTCCGGAATTTACATGCCGCAGCCACATACCTATCAGTTTTCCCAGCCCCACATAGGCCCCGGAAAGAAGAGCCCGGAACCAGAGACTGAAAAACCGAAAAAACAGCATGAGAAAGCCCAGGACAAAGAGCCCCAGGATCACCAAAACAATAATAACACCTATATTAATACCCATATTCATCCCATCCTCACTTACACAAATTTTTTAACAGTAACACTGTTTACAGCCTGATAACCATCAGCCCTGTCCCTCTTGGGGGTTTGATTTTTCCACAACAACCCTGTTCCCCAGAACCCGGATAACCCTGATGGGCTCGCCGGATTCAATATAGACCCCCTCGGTTTCCACCGCATACGCCCGGCCCTCGATTTCCGCCTTCCCCGAGGGCCTGAGAGTGGAGACGGCTTTGCCGGTTTTGCCGGTCAGGGATGCGTAGCCCTGGTCCCCGGCTTCCGGCAGAACCGGTTCGGCTATCCTCCGCCGGGACCGCTTTCTGTTCTCCGACGGCGGGGGCTCATCATCCTGAACCGGCCCTCCCGCAGTCCCGGTAATACGGGTGTGCAGGGTCAGGCCATCGAAAATGCGGAGCCGAGGGCCCAAAAGGGCGATCAGGGCTATCCCGGCGACTGCGGCGATAATGCCGATGCAGACCACCAGGGCGTTCCGGCCCAACACATCCCATTCCAGGTCGCTGTGGGGAATGATAAAATCCTGCATGGACAGGATCAGGGACAGACCGATACAGACAAAGCCCGAAATGCCCACGATGCCGAAACCGGGGATGATGAATATCTCCGCCGCCAGGAGCCCCAGCCCCGCCAGAAAGAGGATCAGCTCTAGGGAACCCACCTGGCCCTGCAAGGCGCCGGCGCCGAAGACTGCGGCAAAGCAGAGTATTGCTACCAGGCCGGGAATGCCGAAGCCCGGAGTATTTATCTCCAGAAAGATCATCACCAGGCCCAGGATGATCAGAATGGCCTGGACCGGGGCGGCACCGAGCAGGGAAAGGATCGTATCGATCATGCCCGGCTCGCTTTCCTCAAGCACCGCATGGGCGCCCAGGCTTTCCAGCAGGGCTTCCTGGGTATCGACGATCCCAGCCAGCAGCCCGTAGCGAAGGGCGTCGCCGCTGGTCAGGGAGAGGAGTTTCCCCGGGGGGGAAATGACGGCAACCCTGGTGAGCTTAACCCCCTCCCGCTCAAGCCGCTGTAATTCCGTCAGGGTCAGCGCCCGGGGGCTGCCGTTCACCGTCACTTCCCAAAGCTCCACATCGTAGTCCACCATTGCCAGGGCTATGCCCACGGGATACCCGTTCCGCTCAGCCAGGGCGGCCATCTGGGAACGCACCGCCGCCACGGACTTTTCCCCCGCGCCCTGGGCCTCGCCCCCGGGCACCACGGTTACCGGGGCTGCCGCCCCCACGGATGTTCCCGGGGCCATGTAAATACTGGAACAGGAAAGGGCGATCAAGGCGCCCGCGGACCAGCTTATGCCCATGGACTTGGAACTGGCGCTCACCCAGGCCACAGTGCGGGCTTCTTTTACGGACATGATAACCGAGCTGATCTGCAAGGCCGAATCCACCCGCCCCCCCAGGGTGTCGATCTCAAAAATGAGAAAGGCCGCCCCCTGGTCCAATGCCCGCTTGGTTTCCCTGCGGACAAAGCTAACCATGGAAGGGGCGATATCGCCCCGGATGGTGATGATCCACGCATCCCCCTGGGGAGAAGCGGGTTCCGGAGCCGCCGCAGCAGTCTGGGCGAAAAGGCCCGTGGGAAAAAGGCCCTGAGCAGACAGTGCAAGGAAGAAAAACAGGATGCACCGGAAAAGCCCCTGGCAAAAATATTGCCGTTTAGTTTTTGTTTTCATCAATACAAACGACTATACCCTATTTGCGGGGTATGAACAAGTTTCAATTCTCCAGTATCAGCATTTCAATGGCGATAATGGGGGACCGTGTTGTAGGCCAGGTCCCGCATGACCTCATAGTTGGCCAGCGGCGTAGCGCCGGGGATGCTGCACCCCCCCATGAGCGCATAGGGAACCCCTTGGACCTGCTCAAAAATTTCGAGGTACGCCTTCCGTACCATTTCTTCGTCACCCTCCATGATGATCCCCACAGGGTCCGCATTACCGGCGATAACAAGCTTGTCACCCAGCGTTTCCGCCGCAGTTTTCATGCTCACCTTGTAGTCCAGGGACAGAACGTGGGTCCCGGTTTCGGGAATCAGGTCAAGCCGGTTGGTGATATCCCCGCAGATGTGCAGAGTAGTGATCAGCTTCTTTGCGCGGTACCAGTCGTACACTTTTTTCAAATAGGGCAGGGCAAATTCCTCAAAGACCTTTCGGGAAATCATATCCCCCGAGGCGGTAGGCTCCGCAAGCCCCCCCATGCCCATACCCAGGCCGATGGTTTCCTCATTACAAACCTTGATAAGCTCAACGCAAAAATCAAGCAGCGCCCGTACCGCCTCCTTGTCCCGGAGACACTTCCGCATCAGTTGTTCTACGCCGATGAGCAGCCCCGCCAGGGTAAAGGGGCCCCAGAAAAGGGTAGAGACCAGGTACTCATCCCCCATCAGGGCTACTATGCGCCTGGACACCTCAAGGGAACGCTGGTAATGGAAGTCATCTTTAACCCGGTCCAGGTTTATCTTGTCAAGCTCCGCAATATCCGTAATCAGGGGCTCCAGCACATCTGTGGAACCTTTTGCCCGGAACTTGACCTTGCCCCCCAGGGCTTTCACCGACAGGGTGCCGCTCAGCCCGGCCAGCACAATATCGCCGCCATACTGACGGATTATGTCCACCGCAAACCCGGCCTGCTCCTCCGGGGGCCGCTGGTAAAACTGTTCCATCACCATGCCCCGCTGCCTGCGGATAATGCCATGGGCGGAAATAAAAAAAGGAATCCTGTCAGGTTCCCGGAAATTGACCGCCGCCTGTATAACTTCCCTGGGACTCATGCTCATGGCAGAATCACTGTTTCTGTGAGCCCCGCCGCCTCCGGGGCCTGGCCAATGCCCAGCAGTTTTTTGTTGAACCCCACCGCTTCCGCCGCATTGGAAGCGTAGCCATCGGCGCCTATTTTCCGCGCATAAGAGGCCGATACCGGACCGCCTCCGACAACAACCTTGAACTGATCCCGCAAGCCCTGTTCGTTCAAAATATGGATCACCTTCTCCATACCCTCCATGGTGGTGGTCATCAGGGTGGAGATGCAGATCAATGCCGCCCGCTCCCGCTTGGCGGCCTCCACAAATTCCAGGGGCGGCACATCCCGGCCCAGGTCGATAATGTCAAAACTTCCGGCCTCCATCATGATCTTCACCAGGTTTTTGCCAATGTCGTGGGTGTCCCCTTCGATAACCCCGATGACCACCTTGGGCTTGACCGCCACGGAATCCGTCCTGATATGGGGCTTGAGTACCTCCAGTCCCCGGTACATGGCGTCCGAACAGAGAACCAGTTCGGGAACAAAATAGTCGCCCTGCTCAAACAGTTTTCCTGCCCGGTCCATGCCCTTGGCAAGCCCCTGTTCAATCGCCTGGTACGCGTCGTACCCCGATTGGACTACTTCGACGGCAAGCTTCTCCGCCTCATCATCTTCCATATTAAAGACCGCATCCGAAAGCTCCGCGTATAGCTCCGTTTCTTTCGACATATCCGCCCTCCTCATGCCCTTTATCCCCAGCCCCTAATTATGCAGCAGGGCGCCAAAAAAAGTAATAGTCAAATCCCCATTGTCATAACGTAGCCCCGCCTGGCGGGCAAGTTTGAATACGTAGATCCCGTAGCCCTCCAGGGCGGCGTGGAACTTTTCGGGAAACCGGCAAGGACTATCCGGGTAGGTACAAACTTCGCAGGTATCGCAGCCCTCGTTGGCCAGGAGCAGAAAATCTGACCAGTGATCCCGGGCCGCGGCCCCCACATTCCGGGCCACCCGCCTGAAATCGACCATCCCGCTGTGCATAGCCTTATAATCAAAGGGCCGGGCAATATCGTACTTGCCGGAAAATACCAGCATTGTTTTATAGCAAAGGCAGCGCAGGCGGCATTCCTCTACGGTCCCAACTGCGGGGGGACAAGCCCAGGTTTTCCCGTAGAGCCCGCACTTGTTCGCCTTGCAAAGCTCCCGCACCTCCTGGGTAAATTCTATGTCCCCAGGGGAAACTTCGCCGTATTCGTACACCCCGGCCTCCCGTAATTGCGCTTCAAATGGCGTCGGCATACCCGTACCCCCCTCCTCAACAACAAAACTAAGCGAAGGCATTTATTTCCCTTCCGTCACTGCCCGCGTCAGGGCCTGAATATTGCCCAGGGGAGTAGACGTGCTGAGCCCGCAGGCTGGGGCGATAATATCAATGCCCTGTTCCACCAGATATCGGGTCGATTTGGCAATCACTTCTTCTGCGCCGGATTCCAGGAGGTAGGTACTAATATTACCCATGGCAATGAGCCCTGAATTTTCCTGTTTCAACGCCGAAAGGTTCACCATGGCGTCCACGCTCAGGGCATCCCCCCGGAGTTCCCCCAGATAAGGTTTCACCGCCCCCAGATCCCCGCAGATATGGATAATCACCGGGACCCCCAGGGCGCGGATAGCGTCAGCAAGGGTGTTCAGGTAAAACAGGGCGTACTCTTTGAAAAACCGGGGCCCCAGAATCTCCCCTGTAGCCGTAGGGTCCGCAATGGTTATGATGCTTACCCCGTTTTCAACCATCAGTCCCGCATATTCGATCAAGTGGGCGCACACATATGCTACCAGCCGATGGGCGTCCGCAGGGTTCTTACGCAACTGCTTGAGGAAGGTCATGGGATCAACCAGGGAAGCTGCGGCGCTCAAGGGCCCGGTGAGGCTGCCGATCACGGGGATATCGGGATTTTTTTTGGAAAGCTCCGCAATGGACTGCACCACGGTTCCTACCCGCTTGTTTTTTTCCATGGTCCCCGGGGGTAGGAACTGAACCGCCTCCACCGAAGGAAAGGCTTCCTTCGCAATTTTCGGCTCACACCCAAGGGTCCCGTAGTTAATCTCGCTACCTAGGGCCTCCGCTTCCACGGTCAAGCAAAAGGGGGCGCCGATATTTTCAAACCCCGTAAGCCGGTGGACATCCTCAGCAAGGGCGCTCATCAGGTTCCAGTCATGATGCGCCGCCGGCAAGGTATGGCCGGTGACGTTCATCACTTCCACAATAGCGGAATTCATCATCCCGCCCGGACAAATAACCGGCGGCCGCTCGGTTTCCTTTTTTTCAAGGGTCCGTATCAGCCGTTCCTTGGGAGAAAAAACGTCAGCCATAGTCCCTCCTACGATTCTTTTTTTGAAAGTATGGGACATTATGGGCTGAAAGGCAATGCGTTCATGGCCAAGGGCCGGCAGGGTCAGGGCTTGGGTAAGGGAAAGCCGCCATGTCCGGGCCTTGCCTGCCTGTGTCCGGGCTTCGGCCCACCCACAGCTTCACCATGGCCGGCTCCCAGCGGGGAAAGTGGCTCTCCGCCTCCTGCCAATGGCAATCCGGCGCCAGCGAACAAGGCGCCCCCTCCCCCATAGAGTCCACCATCATCCCGTAAAAAGGGAGCGCCCGCCCCGGGTTATCCGATGGATACCGCGCTGTTTACATACACCTATGCATTCGTTATAATAGAGAGAATTAAGGCCCAAAACGCTCAATTGCCTCCTCGTAGGGGGCCGCACCAACAGAAAGGCCAACACCCAAATTAAAGGAGAACCCTATGAGAAAAAGTTTTTTGGCGAGAGCCATGGTCAGTACATTGGCAGTATTCCTGATGTTCATGGGCTGCGACAGCCCGGAATCTTCGGATACCGTTATTCCGTCGTTCATTGTTATCAATAATACCGACACCAGTTCCGGTCACTATTATGTGGACCTGATTCCCAGCGACGATATTCCTATCATTGAGGATCCTACTGACGGGACCAGTGGGTCAGACCGTGCCCTTGCGGAAGCGTTTAACAAATTCGACGCAGTGTACTATGTCGGTTCAGGGCCCGTTACGATACCGCCGGGAAAAACCCTCTATGCCGCACCGGGAAGCACCATAACCCGGTTCGACGTAGCCTCGAAAGTCAAGTCCGGCGCCAGCCGTGTGGGAATTGATCTCGAAGCGGAGGATGACGGTACCCTGGTGGTTTTAAATGGCGCAACCTTGAAACTCAGCGGCACCAGCGCGCTGAACGGTGTACTGCACGTTAACCGGGGCGGGTATATTGCAAATGACACCGATGCTGCCATTACCGGTACCGGCACTATTGAAGTGCTTGGAAGTATTGCGGTAAAAACTATCAACATTTCAGGGGACTTGAATATCGCCCGGGGCAACGGCCAACTGGTCCCTGCTCCCTACGGTATTGTGAAAGCCGATGCGATCTATACCACCTATCTGGATGCCAAGGGCAACGTGAACGTAGACGGTACGGTATACGTTGGCGCGGATGGTATAACTGCGGGGGGTGATGTGTTCGTGAGCGCTCCTGGCAGCGGTTACTGGCTTAGTTCCGCCCCCGGCAATGGCTATGTTAAGGGCAATATTTTCGCCAACCGCGCAGTAACGGTATACGGCTTTGTAGATGGCAATATTACTACCGGCACCTACATTCTTGACCCTGAGTGGGGTGATATTGCCATAGGTATCGGTGGCGATGCAGTGGTAAATGGCAACATCGATGCTGACCGGGACGTGATTGTGGGAGACATGGGACATGTGGGGGGGAGCACCGGAACTTACTATACCGTCCAGGCTAAAAGGAATGTAACGATAGCGAACCAATTTGCTTCTGTATATGGTGATGTCATAGCCGATGGATTTGTGACCGTAGACGTGGAGGGATCCGTGGAGCGGGATGTTACTTCCACGGGCAGGTTTGTGATAATAACCGGGCGTGTAGGCCATAATGTCACCGCCGATCAATATGTGGAAGTGGTAGGATCTGTACTCAATAATGTCACCTCTACGAATAGCTATGTGACCGTAACCGGATACGTAGGCAATGATATTGACGCCAACGGGTATGTTACCGTAGCGGCGAATGGATCTGTAGGCCGTAATATAAATACTTATCATGGTGAACCGAATAGTGCAAACTATGTGAATATATTTGGACATGTGGGCCATAACGTTACTGCTGCAGGAAACTTTACGGTGAGCGAAGCTTCCTTTTATTCCAACTCAGAATACGACTATGGCTTCACCAACGGCTTCGTGGGCGGTTTAGTGGATGTGTACGGATCCACCGGTACCATAAGCGGCGTGGTGCATGGGGGGCTAAAAGTAGAGCCGGGCGCATCTGTTACCATCGGGCAAAGTGGCGTTGACGCAAGCCACCCTGAAACACTGGTCAAAGGCGCTGTTTTTGGCCCGGTTACGGTTCTTTACAGCGGTAACGGTAGCGCTGGAGCTCTTAACGTTCAGGGCTATGTAGAAAGCAGTTCCATAACAGTTTATCAGAATGCTACTCTCAACATTAGAGGTACCGCGGAAATTGCCATTGGTGATATAGACGATATTGTATATAATCATAATGGTACTTCAGGTACTGCTGCTACCTCCGGTGATGTGGAGTATATTACTACACAGTCCGGTACTCCCCGTCAATTAGTGTCCGGCATCTATGTGGATTCCGGCGCCAAGTTGTATACCGATACCCCGCTTGTGGCTACCACAACATACTTCACAACCCTTGCCAGATCGACCTTTATCCACACCAATGTTACAGATGCAGGCAACCAGAAAACCACCTTTGTCGGCGGATTAACCGTAGAGAAAGATAATACAGCTTATTTATCGGCCGTAGTAACCAACTTTGGTGGGAATCTTATAGTTAACGGTAGGCTCATTACAACACAACCCACCGGCCCCGCTTTTGATGTGAAAAATGGATATAACATCACCATCGGAGCAGGCGGCGAAGTCATACTCGGCGGCGGAAACTACGTGCTTACGAATACCAACACCAGCGGTACCGCTCTTTTCCCTGCTTCCGGTGGTGATGTGACCTTTGAGTTTAACAGAATAGCCGTGAAGGGTGGTACTTTGCTCACCGTAGGATCTCTATCACTTAACGCATCAGGGGGAACAGGGTACTACACCTTTGAACCGGTGGATGGTTATTCGTCCGGTAGGATTCACTTCAATAAAAAGGGCGCCTATCTTTCTGATCACGACCCCCTGTACATCCTTCTTGACGCCGGCAAGAGTACAATCACTCTGCCGGGAATTGATAGTGGCACCCAGGGTAGTAAGCTCACCTTGTCGCAATACGCCAACCTCACATTGGGCAGCGGTTCCATTGTTCTGGGAAGAGGCAGTAGTTATGGCTATCATGGGACATTGGCCTTCGACAACGGCGCCAGGCTGAGTGGACTGGGTGGATTCCTGCCAGTTTCTAATGGCTACACTTATGACTGGGTCTTTGGGGTAGGTACCGCATCCAATTATGCCGGATTAGGAGCATCGTATTATAAAGGTTCAACTACTGCGAGCCCATTCGCCCCTGGTACAAATGCGTCTGGTACAAATGCGTCTGGTACAAATGCGTCTGGTACAAATACGCTGAGCGCTTATAATGGTAATGGCAGTGGTGACATAACCATTAACAGTGCTTCACGGGTGCTCTACAACAATTAGTAACAGCCTGGCTTAGCAAAAAATCGGGGCTGCCGGAGATATTTCCGGCAGCCCTTTTTTTGGGCTTGTGCGCTTATTTTTGTCCTCCTATACTTGCCCCATGCGCATCATCGCGGACCTCCACATCCATTCCCCCTATTCCCGGGCCACCAGCAGGCGGAATTCCCCGGCAATCCTGGACCGCTGGGCCCGGATCAAGGGCATAGGCCTGGCAGGTACCGGGGACTGCACCCATCCCCAGTGGCTGTCGGATCTCCGGGAATCCCTGGTCGAAGTAGGGGAAGGGTTTTATGCGCTGAAAGAGGATCTGCGCCGGGATTTTGACCGGGTGACGGGGCCGGAAGCGGGGCTCCCAAATCCGGGATCACCGCCGGGTGATATGGCCGACTCTGGCCGGGTCCGCTTTGTCCTGACCGGGGAAATCAGCACCATCTATAGCCGGGACGGAAAAACCCGGAAGGTCCACCACCTGGTAGTGCTCCCGGACTTTGAAGCCGCCGCGGCTTTTCAGGGTCGGCTGGAAAAGGCCGGCAATATCCGTTCCGACGGCAGACCCATCCTGGGCCTAGATTCCCGGGACCTGCTGGAAATGCTCCTGGAATCGGACCGGCGGTCCATGCTCATCCCCGCCCATATCTGGACCCCCTGGTTTTCCGCCCTAGGCCGCTCGGGCTTTGATTCCATTGATGAATGTTACCGGGATTTGGCCCCCCATATTCACGCCATAGAAACCGGACTTTCCTCCAACCCTCCCATGAACTGGGCCCTCAGTTCCCTGGACCGTTTCGCCATCATTTCCAATTCCGATGCCCATTCCCCGGACAAGCTGGGCCGGGAAGCCACGGTCCTGTCCATGGAACCTTCCTACCCCGGCCTGGCAGCGGCCCTTTCCGGCGCCTCCGGAACCGGTATTCTGGAAACGGTAGAATTCTTTCCTCAAGAGGGAAAGTACCATTACGATGGTCACCGGGTCTGCGACGTCTCCCTGGACAGCGAATCCGCCGCCGCCGCTAAGGGCCTCTGCCCGGTCTGCGGCAAGGCCCTCACCCCCGGGGTCCTGAGCCGGGTCCGGGAGCTGGCGGACCGCCCGGTCAGCGAAACTGCCCCCTGCCCGGCTGATTCCCAGGGAACCAACCGCCGCCCCTACCGTTCCCTGATACCCCTGGTAGAAATCCTGGGGGAACTCCTCAGCGTTGGAGCCGCCTCAAAAAAGGTAAGCCGGGCCTACGGTCCGCTCATTGAAAAGGGCGGCGGCGAATTTTCCATCCTCATGGACAAAAGCATAGGGGAGCTTGAAAAACTGAACTGTCCCGGAATCAGCGGAGAACTCCTGGCCGCCGCCATCGACCATATGCGCCGGGGCGAAGTTTTTATTACCCCAGGCTACGATGGCCTGTACGGGGTCATCCGGGCTTTCCCGCCGGGAAAAGTCCCGGGATATACCGGGCCGGATCTGTTCGGAGATGAGGGAAAATCATCGGCAACAGAAACGCTGCCATCAGGGACCATGTTTCCAGTAACAGCATTGCTGCCATCAGGGACTGCGGCTCTGACGGCGGACAACAGCGCGAAGGGCGATGGAAATCAGGAAACAGCAATGCTGCCATCAGAGACCACGTCTTTGTCGGCGGACAACGGGGCGAAGAGCGGCGAGAGGCCAAGGGAAAACAGCGTAAAGCAGACAGAGCCCTGGGCGCCGGCCAAAACCAAAATGGCAAACCAGACGCCAGATGCCCTAAGTCCCGCCTCATCTACCGGACCCAGGCCGGCAGCAAAACCAGCGTCGCTTACCCTAAGCCCCGCCCCGCCGGCCTTTACCCCGGACCAGGACCAAGAGCGAGCCATCCATCACAGCGGCGGCCCCGCCCTGATAATAGCCGGCCCGGGAACCGGGAAGACCTCCGTCCTAGCCCGGCGCATCACCAGGCTCATGGAACACAATCCCGGCACAGAAGAGCCGCGAATCTTGGCCCTGAGTTTCACCGTCAAGGCCGCAGAAGAACTGCGGGACCGCATAGTCCGGACCACCGGAAAAGGGGCCGACGGTCTGACCGTAGGAACCTTCCATTCCCTGGGCAGGTCTATCCTCAAGGCTGAAGCGGCAGCGGCCGGTATCAGGGAAGACTTTGGCATATTGGACGAAGAAGGTAAAACAGCATTACTGCGGGATATCACAACAGGGAAAAAACCGGCGGTCTCTCCGGAAAAAC
The DNA here is from genome assembly GCF_000214375.1 of Treponema primitia ZAS-2. Taxonomy (NCBI): domain Bacteria; kingdom Pseudomonadati; phylum Spirochaetota; class Spirochaetia; order Treponematales; family Treponemataceae; genus Treponema; species Treponema primitia. The sequence goes on from NC_015578.1 coordinate 3,563,948, forward strand.
TCGGTTCATATATCGAAGAACGGAAACGCTTCCTCCTCCTGCCCGGCGAAACCATCCCGCGCCTTAGCCCGCCAACAGAAATACTGCTGGATGGGGCATTGCGGGAAACGGCGATCCCGCCCCTGAAAGACGGCCCGGACCTGCTCTATAGAGAATACCGGGATGCCCTGAAACTCCGGAACGCCCTGGACTTCGACGATCTCCTAGCCGGGACCGTCCGCCTCCTTGTCGCCAGGCCGGAGCTGCTTAAAAAACACCGGGACCGTTTTACCCACATCTTCGCCGATGAGTACCAGGACATCAACTTTGCCCAGTACGCCCTTCTCCGGCTCCTGGGCCGGAAAGAACTCTGGGTCATCGGGGACCCAAACCAGGCAATTTACGGATTCCGGGGTGCCTCCAACAAATACATGGACCGTTTCCTGAGCGATTATCCCGGTGCGGCAATCTACCGCTTAACAAAAAGTTTTCGCTGTGCCGATCCTATCATCCAGGCAGCGAATGCCCTTACCGGAGCCGAGCTCAGAGGCGCCGATAGCGCTACTTGCAACGCCGACTTTAGTCGGCAAGTTCCCCGCGCCACTTGCAACGCCGACTTTAGTCGGCAAGTTCCCCGCGCAGTAACCCTGTACCGCACTCCCTGCCCCACCGACCGGGCCGAGGCCGAAGGCATAGCCCGACGTATTAGCGCCCTCATCGGGGGAACCGGCTTCTTCGCCATCGATAGCGGCATAGCCAACAGCAGCGCTGCGGAAGACTCAGGGGAAAGCGGCGAAAATGGCCTCACCAGCCTGGGGCAATGCGCCATCCTGATCAGGGCCGCAGCTCTGGCGGCTCCTTTTGAAGAGGCCCTGCAAAACCACGGCATCCCCTACCGGCTCATGGGTGAAAACCTGGAAGACCTCAAGTGGTCCACCGAGGAAGTAGCCCTCATGACCATCCACGCTTCCAAAGGCCTAGAGTTTGACCATGTCTTTGTGACCGGCCTTGAGGAGGGCATACTTCCCTTCACCCTCTTTGGCGAAAGCAACAACGAAAATATCGATGAAGAAAAGCGGCTCCTATACGTTGCCATGACCCGGGCCCGGTACGGCCTCCACCTGTCCTGGGCCGCATCGCGGATATTCAGGGGCAGAAAACTTACCCAGCCGCCCAGCAGATTTCTTAGCAGCCTGGAAGCGCTGATCCCGGAACTGAAGCCAAGCTGTCCCAGAAGGGAAAAGAACCCGCAGTTAAACCTATTTGACTAATCCTGAAAAACAGTAATACTAATCCGTATCTGTGCCAAGAAAAAATTCAGCCCAGACCGGAAAATGATCGCTCACGTGCCGGGGCTGTATGGTCAGCGCTGAAAAATCGTAGAGTTCATCAAAGCGGATTACCCCGCAGTTACCCGCATAATCTTCAAAGGCAGAAGCGGTAACAATAATACGGTCGTAAGTATTATCACTTTCCGCAACGGTGGTGTCAAAGTCATTGGTAATGATAATTTTATACCCATACTCAGGGAATATACCTGCCAGTGTCCCCTCATTGAAATAGCCGCCATCTGCGTTAAAATCTCCAACTATGACCACATCCCTTTCGTCCCAGAGCTCCTGAAAATACTTTACAGCCAGGGGCAGGGCGGCAATTTCACTGACCGCATTAGAAGGCTGAATATGGTTATCTATCAAAATAAAATCAAACGCATCCTTAGTCTGAAAATACACACCCAGGGGATTCCGTTCAAAAATATCATCAGGATCGGCCCAGGTGTTTTCCCCCGCAATCCGCATCTTTGTGGTGTCATAGATCACCCAGTACTGTTCCTTTGAACTTGTCCTGCCCTCCCTCGGTCCCAGCACATAACCGTATTTTAGCGGAAGCAACTGCATAAACTGTACCACCGGCGCAATATCCTGGGACCGTACTTCCTGGATGGCAACCAGATCCGCTTTAGAAATAATATCAGTCAGTATTGCCACCACCTCAGGTTTGTTCATCTTTGAAACGCCGAATATTTGAATATTAAAGGAAAAAATTCTGATTGTTTCGCCGTTTTCTGCTAACAGGGATTGCGCCCCGGCAGTAAATTGATTTATGAATAGCGATACTGACAGTGTAACAATAAATATTTTGCGGCTCTTATCCATCGGAGCTTTCCTCTACTTCCAAAAAAACGTAATCAGCCTTACTATACCATAACTTAAAAGGCCTCCAAACACGCCTATCCAGCCATAAAAAATGATCTTGGTAAAATATTTTCCCGCAAACCGGTAAAACATCCTCTCAATGCTCCGGGGATGCATTTCGTTAACTTCCCGTTCAACCACCTTCTGTATGTCTATTGCCCCGATTATATCCCCAAAAAGTTTTTCCCCGGCGTCCAGAACCGCCGTGATAAGGTATTCGGTACAAAGGGCGTCCTTGGTTTCCCCGGAAACAGCGGTGTTCAATCCTGCAAAGAACTCTCTCAGGCCCTGTTCAAGCGCCGGTTTTAAAGCAGGCCAGTCATTCAGAAGCTGTGCTGAGATAAAACCGCCAATATCTCTCTGCAATATCCGACCATCGTAAAACTTCTTGTCCCCGGCAATCTTACGGATCATTTTTTCCAGCGTCAGACCCATGGTTCGCATAAATTCGTCATCTTTTAGCAAGGTGGATAAAACTGCCCTGAGTTCTGTTTCAACATCAATACTATGCAACAATGACTCTACGCTTATTGTTTTTGCTGTCTTAATCATTATTTCTTTAGTGCATTTACCAACAATAATTCTAGCATCATATTCTGACAAATTAGTCACCAGATCGGTACAGCATCTTTCAAGAAGAGGCCTAATACAATTTACCAAACCCTGAATATCAGTAATATTGATAATTTGCAGCACCGACTTTATAGAAATATCCGCGTATTTCTTTACCGGAGGGACAAAAAACCGGGAAAGGCTGCCCTTAACGAGCGGGGAATTCAAGACCCCAATAAACGCCGATTCAAGGGCTTTTCTGTCCAGGGAATTTTGGCTAAACCCAAGGCTTGAAAGGGGGTTATCAAGTAGGGCGCCAGCAATAGCTGCCAAACGTTGTTTCTTTTTATTGAGGAATTCGGGCAGGTCCTCATCGAGCAGCATATCAACAATGGTATTGACGTGTTTTTCGGTAACAGCCTCTTTCACCTCTCCCAAAAAACCGGTTCCTATATTCGCCATTATTTCACGCTTAATATTTTCCCGTTCATTTCCTATTCCTCTTAAAATCAGTTCAATAAAGTGAAAAGTACTTTTTTCAAAATAATCCACCATGGCGCCATGAAAAATATCCTGTATCTTTGTATTAGGGTCTAATTCTTGTTTCAGCAGATAATCAATGCCCCGGCTTATTCTCCCTTCAAGAAAAGTGCCGACAAACCCATAAACACCAGAACCCATAGTATCAACAGGATTCTTCCCGATGAGATCGCTAAAACTGTTCCGGGAAACATAATCCATAAACTGATCGTTTTTCGAAAGTATAAACTTTTCCGCTTTCTCCAAGGTTATGCCGGACAGTATCCATGCAACAATAGTATCCAGCCGGGCATCCGCAAAGGCGGATATAATTTTCTTATAATGCCCCAGGTCCCTTCCCGCAATTTTCTTTTGTATATACCCGCTCAATGCCGGCGCAAAATCATGAGCCTTTATATTTTTGACCAGCCGTTCACTCAAGACGGGGACAAAATCATCGATCTTCCCCGATTCCGCATATTCCTCCAACAAGCCTATAATGGATTCAGCAATACTCCCGCTGTTGTTTGAAATGTATGTTTTTATATGGCTAAGGATAAATTCATTTATACTGTCAATTCTTTCCTTGTCCTCAAGCAGGGCATCAATAAACGCATAATCGGAATCGGAGAACAGTTTCCCGATGTTTTCCTTCACAACCCCCTTACTTTCGTCAAAATAGCGGCCGATGGATTCATCGCTCATGGCATTATTTTTGACAAATCTTGAAAGGCTTTTTGCTAATTGGGGTTTTCGCAGGGCCGTTATCCCCACAAAAATAGGAATATTGAGCTGTTTGATAATGGGTTTATAGGGACGAAAGAGCATCTTGATGGCAATCCAGTTGGTCCCGATCCCCACCAGGGCAAAGATAATCCCATTACACAAAAGCTGAATCCCCCAGTGTAGATTCGCCCAGGCCGCCACGCGGGAGGTGGCGACAATAAAAAGCAACCCCACCAAGGCGCCGAGAAAAGCGCCCAGGGCATTGAGGGGCTTAAGCTCCCTGCCCATAAAGCCCTGAACCAGGGTATTGACCCTGGGGGCATCCAGTTTGCCCAATTCCTTGCCGACCAGGCTTGTAACATTACCGCTTAAAATCCTGTCAAGGTTCTGATTGACCAACTCCAGAACACCCCGGGATATGGTTTCATACACCGATCCCTTTTGCGCGGCGGTATAAACCTGGTTAAGTTCCCTGGATTTGTTTTTATTCCAGAGCGCCGAGTAATTAATTTTTCCGTCCTTAAAAGGATCATCCAGTATCCGATCTATCCCATCCCCCGCTATGGTTTCATAAATACTGAACATCCTATCTTTTACCGAATCCTCAGTAAGGTTCAGGGAAACATCGTTCATATTAAATATTTCAGTACCATCGCTATCTGCAAAATCCTTTGCTTTTCCCGAGATCCATAAGGCGATAGTATCCTTGAAGCGCCCGGTAAAAATGAAACCTTTTTTTAAATTCTCAAAAAGCCCCGACGCCAGTTTTGTTTTTACAATAGAAAGGTCAATGCCTGCAATACACTCTCCAATAGGTTTATTCATAACAGTCCTGAGGCTGTCATAATCTTTGATTGAAATATCCCGCATCTTCCGGTTAATAACACCGACAATATTTTCGACGCTTACAATTTTATTCAATTGAAGCATAGCAATACTATCGCCGATAGTATTATTTTCAATATAATCCATGAACTGATCGGCGAGCATTTTTCCTGCTTTGCTCTCATAAGCCAGTATCTTATTGCAAATAATATCAACAACATTGTATTTTGCCGCCAAATCACCGATGGATATATCCTTGATAACCCTTAAAAACAGCCCGCCGGGGCTGGCAGCCAAGTCCCGGTCTATCGTATCGTTTACCATCCCCTCTAATTCAAATTTACTTTCCCTGATAAAATCAGCTATCCTGCCGATGATGCCGGGAAGTTTTTCATTGATGAACCGCACAACCCCGGTTTTCAAGGATAGATCCAGTACATCCGATATTTTTAAATCTATCTTCTTAGCTTCAGTAAGAAGCTGCTCTGCGATATCCTTGAGAAATTTTTCCTCCTCAGGGGTATCCGTAAAATCAACGACCTTGCTTAAAAAATCCTGAAAAACACCTTCGGGATTTTTGATAAAATCCGTAAACCGCATATTTCCCAGGGTCTCTTCCAGGGACGAAATAATATGGTCCATATCCAGGGCCCCGATCAATTCGTCGTGAAAATTGTCGAAATCTCCCTCAAAGCGGGAAAAGTCAGTGTCCCGGATACTATCATTTGTATTCTTCGCGATTTGCGATATAGCCTGTTCTGAAATAAATCCTTTCAGATCCTTGCCGGTAAAAAAGTCCCGGAGAGTTTTTTTTATTTCACCTTCGTTATCTTTAAAAACGGATAGTATCCCTGCTGCATGGCGATCAACAAAGTATCTGTACTGTTCTTCTGAAACCAGGGATTTAAATTCATGGCGGGATAAAACCTGAAAACAGCTATGTAAAATTTCAGGCTCTATGGAACGTATCAGCGCTATAAGCTGGTCAACACTCTGCTCAATGCCCGGTATTTCCTCCAGCCGAACGGCGCCTGATTTTTCAGGCAGCTCCTTCTTTAAAACATCTTCTATCCAGGTACGCAGCAGAGCCTTAAATTTATCGGAATTGAATTCGGACAGCAGGGTATTGGAATTAACCAGCTCATCCTCCACGAGCTGGGACATATTTTCTATAAATTCTTTATAATTATCTTCGATAACCCCGCCCCACCTTCCAAGGAACTTCCTGAAAAGCATATTTACGGCGATGGAATTGGTGATATAGCCTATGGCCGCGCCGCCGAGGATGGACATGGGGTACTCAAAAAACAGCGGGTTCATGGGAGTTTCCTTAAAATCCCATGAACAGGGAGCGGCTTTCTCATGTAAGTATTATATACTTATTGCATATTGATCAGCAAGGGTTCCCCGGAAAATTTGAACCCTGTATGTAGCTACATATAATCTGTCTTGATTTTATCCGCCCTCAATTCCCGTGTTTTTAGCGGCTTCTCAGGATAGCCCAGGGCAATACCAAGAAGCGGCGAAAAACCTTCCGGAAAATTTAGCAGATATGAATTATCCAATTCAGGTATTTCACGCATGGACTCAAGTATATGCCACATAAAAACACTCCCCAGCCCGAGATCCGTCGCAGCCAGATGCATGGAAAGCACAATGCACGCAACGTTTGAAAATTCAATCCCCGGCTGAACATCCTGGTTTCTGTGGGATACAAAAATCACCGTCGGAGCGCTGTAAAAAGGGCTATGGGGTTTCGCTGGTGTTTCAATATCAGTGGACATGTCCGACATGTCATCAAGTTTGACATCCCCGGATATTTGCTTCATTCGTTTTTTATCTTCAGACCGTTTAACAGCCGCTTCCGACAGCTTGTTGAGTATTTCTTTGTTTTGGACCACCGTCAAATGTATATCCTTATACAAATTGCTGCCCACCGGGGCGCTATTAGCAGCAAGAAGTATGTCGGATAGTTCTTTTTCTGTTATCTGCTTCTCTGTAAACTTCCTGGTTGAAGCCCTGCTTTTCAACAGTTCTAAATAGTTCATAAACGTCCCATCCTTTTAATTTTATGCTTGCAATACTAATATTGTCCGCAATACACCGGAAGTCAAGCAGGCACCTTTTTATTATATAGGAACCTTTTAGTAACCAATGGAGGATAATGGCGTTTACAAAAGCAGAGCCTTCTTTGGGCAATTCAGGCAACCGGAATTTTATATTCGCAAGGCACATTAGTCTGGCATAATCCGCACCCGGAACCGTTTTTTAGATCTCCCCCATAGGATACCGCAAGTTTTCGTGAGTCTTCCCCATAAACATACTGCAAACATTTTAGTTTGTCATGCCCCTTTTCAGTTATCGCATTTACCGGGCACCTGCCTATGCAGATACCGCATTTATTCTTGCTGTAAAAAAGACAGTTTTCGTGATGATTTTTTGCAGCCTGTTTATCCGGTTTCACCACCAAATCTGTTACCGCAGAAATAAGGCGGACAGCCATCCCTTTTTCTGAAATAAATCCATCGTTCAAACTAAAAGTGCCAAGCCCTGCAGCATAGGCAATATGCCGTTCAGACCAGATAGAAGCCGGCCCTGTGGACGACGCAAAGGTTTTAAACCAACCGGCTGTGTATGGCGCAACCGCCTTATACCCCATACCGGCCAATAGTTCTTCCAGGTGTTTCCCCGTTTTCTTAATCAGGATCCCGTCCCCGAATGTCCGGTTCAGCGCCCATTCTTTAGACGGCCAGTCTTTTTGCTTTCTGTTGCTTTCCCTGATTTTTTCATTCAGGGGCAGCACAACGCTGATAACCGTTCCTTTTTGAAACGTCCCCTCCCCAAACTCCGTTTCAAAAGCTTCCTTTGGCGTTAAATGCTCTTTCCCAATGATACTTTTGTAATCAGCAAACAATGTATTGTCTGCCGAAGCAAATTGTACGATCGGCTCGTCAAAAAAGCGGTCATTCGTCAAATCAAACCAATTCTGCTTGTCATTGAGAACAAATTCCTTGATCTCAGTAATGATTTTAGTTTTCATGGACCCACCCCTCTCTGAAACTATTGGCTTTTGTCGTTTCCATCATCACACTCCTTGTATGTAGGAATAAAACCTACATTAAATATATCCCATATTGTTTGTAGTGTCAATAGTTACACTGGCATTATTGATTTTTTTTTTCAAAAACGATAAAATCTGATTATAGAAACCAGCTCAAAAAAGGCGGCGATCGATTTGCGTATAAATACAAAATGTTCAACGGCAATCCATATACTTCTGATGATTTACGTAGTAGCCCCCCACCGGAAAGTAACCAGCGACTACCTTGCCGCCAGCGTAGGGCGCAACCCGGTGGAAATCCGAAAAATATTTGGGGGCCTGAAAGAGGCCGGGCTCATTGACGTTCTGCGGGGCAACGGCGGGGTTGCGCTGAAACGAGAACTGAAGGACATCACCCTTTTGGATATATACGCTGCGGTGGATAATTCGGCGCTTAATGAACTACTGGGGGTCCATACCAATGTTTCTCAAAAATGCCCGGTAGGCAGAAATATTCACACCCTTCTTATGGAGCCCCGGGAAAAAATCGGGGATGCGGTCAAACAGACTATGTCAACAATCACCCTCGAAGATCTGTTAAATAGGCTTTATGAAATAGACCCGGCGGCCTGGGAATTTACGCCGTCGGGCGCCGGGGTTTCACTGGGAAGAAAAGCGTAAGCTGTGTAGTGGGCAGAATGGGTCAAAAATTATGATTGACAATAGCCTTTTTGTAATATATTCTATTAATATGGAGCTTAATAAAATATCGGCAAAATATCGTGAAGATATAGAAATGGCAACAACATTACTCAAGAACGAAGGCTGCAAATCTGTTTTTTTGTTTGGTTCCCTGGTAACAGGAAATATTCATGAAAATTCAGATATAGATCTTGGCATAACCGGACTGCCGGCTAATAAATTTTTCAGAGTATATTCAATGTTAGACAGGAAGCTGTCAAATAAAGTTGATCTTGTGGATTTTGATGATAATACAAAGTTTTACACCCTTTTAAATTCTTTAGGAGAGCTGGTAAAACTTGGATAAAAACATTTCTGCAAAAATAATTATAATGTATATGCGAGGATATACATGAGAACAAATATCGTTTTAAATGATGGATTAATAGAAGAAGCCATTAAATTTTCTCATATTTCAACAAAAAAAGAGTTGATTGAAACTGCCTTACAGGAATATGTAAATAATAGAAAAAGACAAAATTTGAAGGAATTAAAAGGAATAATAAAATTTTCCGAGGACTATGATTATAAGAAAATGAGAGAAACACAATAATTCTTTTTATCATAACTTCGTTATGTGCAATGTTTTTGAAAATAATTGACAAAATATAAAAAACGTGTAAAATAAGCCGCAGAAATTATGAACAACAAAACGTACGAATTTATAGCTGAAATAAAGAAAGTTCCTGATATTGACGGGGCCTATATCGAATTTCCTTATGATATAAAACAGGAATTCGGGAAAGGCAGGGTAAAGGTGTCCGCTACATTCAATGGTGAATCATATAATGGAAGTTTAGTAAATATGGGCCTGAAAAATGAAGATGGCTCTATTTGCTATATAATTGGGATTCGTAAAGATATAAGGCAAAAAATAAACAAGCAGGTTGGAGAGAAAATAAAAGTAACAATAAAAGAGCGGGAATGAGGTATACAGTGAACGAAGAGTTTCCTCAATTGAGCAATTTAAGCTTGTATTTGGTCAGAGAACTTTTATAAGGAACTATTTTGGTCGAATTGACCATTTTGTTTGATCGCCCATATTACCAACACTGTATCCATTAACATTTTCAATATAAATATATCGAATATACCCGTCAACATCAGGAACCAAGAAAGTTATACGACCTGAATAAGGTCGTATATAATCATATAAGTCTTCAATTGTGTAGTAAGGACTAAAAATGCCATCAAAGTTTATGCTTTCAAGATATGACACGATTTCTAATTCCGGTTTATTTATTTTGAATACTGCCAAATTATCAGAGTTTGTACCAGTATTTACTGCCGCAGTAACTTCAAATCCTGTTGTAAAATAAATATCTGTTCCCAACTTTGTAATATGCATAGTGTTTACCGCAAAATACCAGTCATTTTCCAATATTGTATTTAGAACAAGATTATATGTCCTGTTATACAAAATTGGATATTCCTTGGTCATATTTTTATATGTAGCCTTTACAATAAAAGAATCAGAAACTTCATCCAGGCCAAAGGATAAATAATTCCCAATCATTTTTGTAGTAACACCTGCACCTATAGAGTAAGGACTTGTCTTTCCACCAGTTATAGACCAAGCTGCGTTAACAACCTTTCCATCATATTTAGCGGTATAAGTTAAATAATCAGATGTTGTTATAGTAAATTTATTTGTATCATAATCATTTGAATCTTCAATGTCATCATTTGTTGGTAGTTGACAACTATCAGTAAGAATAGAGAATACCGCTATTAAATATATTAATAGAAACTTTTTCATATTTTCCTCCAAGATGGTAATATTGGATAATAGATCTTATCCACTTGATTACTGAGTATTAGAAACTATTCTTTTACTATATAAATGTATATATGTTCACCAGTTATTGAGATACCTTCACCAAAAAAAGCGCCACGCGTATCTAATAAATGTAAGTAAATAGCTTTATCTGCTGCTATAACCGGATTACTATCGAATGTTTCTATAACCTCTTCTCTGGTTACTCCCGAATCACTTGTTCTATAAATATCAGGATATACTGGATATTTTACCATATACGCATATGCTTCTTGTGGCGTATTACAAACATCTCTAAAGTTTGAAGCCCGCGTTGATATGCTCCCCGTTACAAAAAAATAAGTTGGAGCAGAAATCGGGGGTGGGTCAGGTATATCTATTGAACAGCCGTTAAACAGAGTAGATAGTATCATCATAAGAACAGATAAAACAAAAAACTTTTTCATACAAAACTCCTTATAAAACTTATGCCGATTAATAAAACTTAATAAATGTCAGTTAAGAGTCGTTCATGCGGATGATTTATATGTACTAGCCAAGACATGGTCTGACACTTAAAGAAATCCATTAGGACTGACCGTCAGATTCATAATAGCCAATGAGTTTTTCTTTGGCTAATGGAATTGAATCAACGAACGTTTGCATTGGCGTCTTCCCGTAGCAATACTTGCCGCTGTGAGTTCGCTCGTAGTTATATTGCCGTATCCACTCGGTAAGGTCAAGTTGTATCTCGTCGATGGTGTGGTACACTTTTTTACGGAAGGCAACCGAGTAGAACTCTTCCTTGCAGGTCTTGTTGAATCGTTCACAAATGCCGTTCGTTTGAGGATGGCGGGTTTTTGTCCGGGTATGCTCAATGTTTTCAAGATCCAGGTATAACACATATTCGTGATGCTCCCGGTTCCCGCAGTATTCACTCCCCCGGTCCGTGAGGATCCGTAGCAGGGGAATGTCTTGGGAATCGAAAAAGGGAATCACCACATCGTTCAGCATATCGGCGGCTACCAAGGCATTCTTGCGGTCGTACACCTTGCAGAAAGCGACCTTGGAATACGTGTCGATAAAAGTTTGCTGGTAAATATGCCCGACACCCTTGATGTTTCCCACATAGTAGGTGTCCTGAGCCCCCAAATATCCCGGATGCTCGGTCTCTATTTCCCCGTGAGCCTCTTTGTCTTCCTGGGCTCGCTCCATGGCCGCCAATTGGCTCTCCGTGAGGATGAGATGCTCCTGGGCCATCTTCGCTTCCAGCGCCTTCAGCCGTGCCTTAAATGTAGCCAGGTCATGGCGAAGCCAGATGCTGCGAATCCCACCGGGGGAGACCAACATGCCCCGTTTCTTCAGCTCATTGCTGACCCGCAATTGCCCATAGGCCGGTTGCTCATACGCAAAGTCCACCACCGCCTTCTCCACCTCAGGATCCACCCGGTTCTTTTCGTTGGGTTTTTGCTTGCTGATTTCCTGCAACGCCAGTTCGCCCCCGGTCTCATACAGGGTCTTAAACCGGTAGAAACTGTCCCGGGAATACCCCATGACCTTGCATGCTTGCGACACATTCCCAAGCTGCTTTGCCAGCTCAAGTATCCCGACCTTCGTTTTGATGATTTTTTGTTGGTTCGTCATCTTCCGCTCCTTGCTGATTAGTATATCATATTTTTCAACAAGTGTCAGATATTATCTTGACTAGTACAATTTATAGAACAGAGCCATATTTATATTTTGCTGTTACAGCAAAATATAATGGCCTAACCTGATTTATCCACACTCCTTTTCCTCGCCTACTTTTCCACCAAAACCTGCGCCGACTCGGATACCTTCGTCCTTTCGCCATATTCCCTCATCGCCGCTTCAACCAGAAACTCAATCTCAGCGCTGATGCTCCGCTTATGCAGCAATGCAAGCTCCGAAACAGCGGCATCCATCCATAGGGGGATCTGAATTGTCCGGGGCTTCTTCCGTTCTTTCATGTGGCCCAATATAGTCCCAAAATGGGACTATTGTCAACATAAAATTTGGGTAAATTGAAATTTATGCAAATTTATTCGATAATAAGATCATGAAAAAGGTTCAGCACAATGTCAGATGGGAAGGGTGGCTTTCAAACGCCATAGACGAATGGGGGAAGGAACACGGCGACAAGAGCTTTTCCGATTCGGTGAACTATCTGCTCGCCTGTGAATTGGATCGGCTTGGCTATAAGCGGGAAGCCTATGAGCCGGGTATTTATGAAAAAACTAAAGCCGAACCCGCCGTAAAGAAGCCATAAGAGGCCCCTTCGCGGTTCTTCATTCTTTTCCCCGCTTAATTGACCCGCCCTTACTCCCTTCTATATAATAAACTCATGTCCGGAGCAGCCCCTAACCATTGGCGCCAGCGGTCGGACCATCAAATTTTTTGGAGTTTTCCATGTCAGAAGAACTTACCGAGTATCAAGGCCCTGCTACTATGGAGAAAATCACGTCCCTCGCCAAGAGACGGGGTTTTGTGTTTCAGTCGTCGGAGATTTACGGGGGCCAGAGCGGCGCCTGGGATTATGGGCCCCTGGGGATTGAGCTGAAAAACCGGATTTCCCGGAACTGGTGGAAGGAAATGACCCAGCTTCACGACAATATCGTGGGCTTGGATGCGGCTATCCTGATGCACCCCCGGACCTGGGAGGCCTCGGGGCACGTAGAAAACTTTACCGATCCCCTGGTGGACTGTAAGAAGTGCAAAACCCGGTTCCGGGCGGACCAGATTGATCCGAAAAACCTGGCGGAAAAGAAGTGTCCCGACTGCGGCGGGGAGCTGACCGATACCAGGAAGTTCAACCTCATGTTCAAGACCCATATCGGCCCGGTGGAATCGGCGGCCGGAGAGGTGGACAACAACCTTATCTACCTGCGGCCGGAAACCGCCCAGGGGATCTACGTGAACTACAAGAATATCATCCAGTCCAACCGGATGAAGATACCCTTTGGGATTGCCCAAATCGGCAAGGCCTTCCGGAACGAGATTGTCACGAAAAACTTCATCTTCCGGACCTGCGAATTTGAGCAAATGGAAATGCAGTACTTTGTCAAACCGGGCACGGATGTGGATACCTTCAACGAATGGAAAAAACAACGCTGGGCCTACTACGAAAAGCTGGGGGTCAAGATGGACCACCTGCGCTGGCACCAGCACGGGCCGGATGAGCTGGCCCACTATGCCAAGGATGCCTACGATATTGAGTACCTTTTCCCCATGGGCTGGAAGGAGCTTGAGGGTGTCCACAACAGGTCCAACTACGACCTGACCCGGCACACCGAATACTCAGGCAAGGACCTTCAGTACATCGACCAGGAGAATAACAATGAGCGGTACATCCCCTTCATCATCGAAACTTCTGCGGGCCTTACCCGGACTTTGCTGATGATCCTCTGCGACGCCTACGACGAAGAAAAAGTGGCGGACAAGGGCAACGACGACGATTGGCGGACTGTGCTCCGCTTCCACCCCACGGTAGCGCCCATCACCGTAGCGATTCTACCGCTGATGAAGAAGGACGGCCTGGCGGAACTGGCCCAGGATATCCGTAATGAGCTGAAGGAAGATTTCTCCACCGATTATGATCAGGGCGGGGCTATTGGTCGGCGTTACCGCCGGCAGGACGAGGCAGGGACCCCCTTCTGCGTCACCATCGACTATGAGTCCAAGGACAACGGCACAGTAACCCTGCGCTTCCGGGATTCCATGGAACAGGTGCGGGTGCCCCGGACGGAACTGGCCGAACGGCTGCGGAAGGAAATCAAGGAATACAAGCGGATAAAGTAAGGGCCTGATCGCATGGCCGATCAGAAAAACATGCGGGATAACGGCGCCTTTTTCGCCCAGGTCCGGGGACGGGTCCAGGGCGTGGGGTTCCGTTATTCTGCTTACCACGAGGCAAGCCGCCTGGGACTGACCGGCTGGGTGCGGAATACCTATGACGGCGAAGTAGAGGTCTGGGCAGAAGGGCCCCAGGAAAGCCTGGACACCCTGATCCAATGGCTCTACCAGGGGCCGCCCAGAGCGAGGGTGGATGAGGTGGATGCGGAAACAAAGAGCCCCACCGGGGCGTATAGGGTGTTTTCAATTGAGTAACCAATGACGATGCGAAATTCATGGAATAACCATGCGCTGTTTTATCTCCTCTGGCCTCTGATGGTTGAACAGATCCTTACTATTACTGTTGGTATACTTGACACAGTAATGGTGTCGGTTGTTGGCCAGCACGCTGTCTCCGGAGTTTCCCTGGTTGATTCGATTACCATCCTGCTTATTATTGCCTTCGGGGCCCTGTCCACCGGTGGTTCCGTGGTGGTCAGCCAGTATATAGGCCGCAGGGATTTTAAAAAATCAAGCCTGGCTTCTAAGCAGCTTATTTACACCAGCGTTGTTGTAGCTGCGATTATCACGGCATTGTCCCTCTTGTGTTACCGTCCCATGCTGCAGATTATTTACGGTAAGATAGAAGCGGATGTCATGGGCGCCGCCGAAACCTATTTCTGGATAACCCTTTTAAGCTATCCCTTCCTGGCGGTCAATAATGCCGCAGCATCCCTATTCCGTAGTGTCGGTAACAGCGCTATCCCCATGAAAATCAGTATTCTGGTAAACCTGATTAATTTTGCCGGCAACGCCATTTTGATATATGGGTTCCACATGGGTGTGACCGGCGCTGCCATAGCAACCCTTACCAGCCGGGCCGTCGCTGCCATTGTGTTATTACTGCTGCTTAGATCCCGCGCGCCCGAATCCATATCAATCTCAGGTTTGTCCAAGATTAGGCTGGAGTTCCCTATGATCCGCAGTATTCTTAACATAGGAATCCCCAGCGCCCTGGAAAATTCCATGTTCCAAATCGGCAAAATCATGGTCTCCCGGATCTTTACCTTTTTTGGTACCGGTGCCATAGCGGCCAATGCCATTGCCGGAATCTTTAGTACCTTTATGGTTATGCCAGGACAGGCAGCTTCTCTGGCCATGCTTACCATTGTGGGCCAGTGCGTAGGCGCCAGGGCTTACGAAGACGCCCGGTATTTTGCCGCTAAGTTGATAAAATTAACCTACGCCGGCCATCTTATTTTATGTACTTTGTGCATCATCTTTATGGACCCCTTAACCGGTATGTTTGGGCTGACCGCAGAAGCCCAGGATCTGGCAAAAAAATACCTATTAGTTCATACCATTTTTACCCCTATCACCTGGCCCCTAAGCTTCGTCCTGCCCAACGCCCTCCGTGCCGCCGGAGATGTCCGGTATAGCATGATCGTTGCCATCATTTCCATGTGGACTATCCGGGTAAGCGTCTCCTATCTACTATCTTACACCCTTGGTTTCGGCTCCATGGGGGTGTGGTACGCCATGGTGGTGGACTGGGCAGTTCGGGGGACTTTTTACCTTATTCGGTGGAAGGGCAACAAGTGGCAGAACAAGGCAGTGATTAAATCTTAGAGGGTTTAAATACAAGGCTTTCGCCTTGACCGTATTGAAAGGCGCTCCGGTTCGACTCCACATAGGGTCGGTAAAGTAGCATTATTTTATTCATGTTGAGGGGTATTAAACCCCGAATACAAATACCTTATGAGAACAACATACCTCGTCCCTTTAGGGCGAGGTTGTTGATTGGCATGCTAAATCTAGCGGACGACGGGAGTCGCCTTACGGAGTCCGGCCTCCTGCCGTCCTCCTCCAGGCCGCCTACGCGCCCCGCCGCACGTCCTGTGCGGCGCACTACTTTTCACAAGGCTTTCGCCTTGACCGTATTGAAAGGCGCTCCGGTTCGACTCCACATAGGGTCGGTAAAGTAGCATTATTTTATTGGCATGCTAAATCTAGCGGACGACGGGAGTCGAACCCGCGTCACAAGCTTGGGAAGCTTGGATAATACCGTTATATGACGTCCGCGTAAGGAATTTTAATTTACCCGAAAAAACCGTATCTGTCAATCGGGTAAATTGGCGCCTACTACAATCCTTGATCCGGACCCGGTTTTGATCACTTCAATGCGGCTGGGGATGCGGGAGCGCATTTCCCCCACGTGGGAGATAAGGCCTACCATGCGGTGCTCCCGGAGTTCGTCCAGCACGATCATGGCCTTGTCCAGGGTACCCTCATCCAAGCTGCCGAAGCCTTCGTCGATGAAAACCGCATCCAGTCGGATGCCGCCGGAACGAGCCTGGATGGAGTCGGCCAGGCCCAGGGCCAGGCTGATGGAGGCCATGAAGCTTTCGCCCCCGGAAAGGGTGGCGCAGGGCCGGGTCTTACCGGTGGCGGAGTCGAAAACCGCCAGGTCCAGGCCGGCCAGGGCGTTGCCTGCGACCCGTTCGCTGTTCAGGATCAGGGAGTACCGGGACTCGCTCATCCGGTAAAGCCGCTTGGTGGCAAAGGCGGCTACCTCCTTCAGGTAGAGACCCAGGAGCCAAGCGTCGAAGGGCTTCCGTTTGGGATTGTTCCCCCCAAGATCCGCCGCCAGGGCGCTTAAGCGCCCTGAGCTTTGGGCCAGCTCCTCCCGGCGTTTCCCCGCTTCTTTCAGCCGGGCCGCATCTTGTTCTAGGGCGGAAAGCTCCATGCCGACCCGCTCCCGCCCGGTTTCGGCTTTTTCCCGGTCTGTAGCCAGGGTTTTCAGGGCGGCCTGAATTTCCTCCGGCTCTGCGGGGGACGGTCCCAGGGGAATGCGGGCGGTCCGGATTTCTTCCAGGCTCCGTTCCAGTTCTTCCCCCTGGGTTTTCAGGCGGGACCGTTCGACCTTCCACTGATCAATACCAGCTTCCAGGGCGGATTCGGCGTCCCGGCCCAGGATGGCGGCTCGGAGGGATTCGGCATTGGAAAAGGACGATGAGGCCAGGGCTTCTTTCAGCGCGGCGGCGGCTTCCCGATGCTGCTTTTCCGCTTCGCTGCGGTTCGCGGCGCTTCCCTCCTCCCGGGCCCTGGCTGCGGCGGCTTCCCGGCCTGCGGCGTCCAGGTTTTCCCGCCTTTCCCGGATACGCCGCTCCAGATCACCGATGGATCTGTCCAGAGCTTCCAGGGCTTCGGCTGCATTGGAAAGCTTCCCTTCCTCAAGAAGTCCCCGGTGTTTATCCCGCATTTCCACAACGCTTTTCTCCAGGCCCCGGAATTGTTCCTCCAGCGCCGAGACGTTCTTTTCCATTTCCATTTGTTTGGCTAAAAGCCCTTCCCGCTCCCGGTAGAGGATTGCCATGTTGTCCCCGGCGGTCCGGGCTTCCTTCTGCCGGGCAGCCAGGGCGGTAAGTTCCCGAGACTTCGCCTCCAAAAGCCGACCCAGTTCTGCCGCTGTCGGAAAAGGCTTATCAAGGACGAGCCCCCTCCTTACCTGATCCGATTCCACCGCAGGCAGCAGCGGCTTATCAGAACCAGTGTCGAGGGAAACCATGCCAGCCCGCAGCTTGTCCAGTTTCCGTTGGGTCTGGGCAAGTTCCTGTTTTGCGGATTCCAGTTCCGTAGATCGGGCGGTGAGGTCCCGCTCAGCGTCCTTGAGTGAGCCGCGAAGGGATTCTATCCGCTCCTGGATACCGAAGGATCGCGGGTGGGCGGCGGCAGATAGGGGGTGGTCACGGGAGCCGCAGACCGGACAGGGTTCCCCAGGTTTCAGCTCCACCGCAAGGTGGGCGGCCATATCAGCCCGTTCACCCGTCTCCTTCTCCGTCTCCACCAGACGAAGCTCTTCTCTGAGTACCGGTACCCGTTTTTCCAGTTCCCCTTTTTTGGCTTCCAGTCCCCGGGCCCGGTCAGTGGCGGTATCCAGGGCCGCCCCCAATTCCTCCGCTTCGACTGCGGCCTGGCGCAGCGCAAGCAGCCGGTCTTTCAGGTCCCGCTCCTGGTCCAGGCTTTCATTGATAGCCGCCGCCTGATCTGCCAGGCTCCGGCGCTCCGCGATAAGCCGGTCTTTCTCTTCCAGACTTTTTTTCAACGCCCCGATATTCCGGCGGCCTTCCTCCGCAATTTTTGTAATCTGATCAAGTTCCCGTTGTTTTTGCTCCAACAGCTTCTCTTCGCCTGCCATCTCCACAAGGCCCGGGTGTTTTTCCCGGCTGCCGGCCAGTTCCTTTTCCAGAGCCGGAAGTTCCCCAGCCGCCGTTTCCGCCTCATGGAGCTTCCGCTCCGCCTGGGTCAAATCCTGGCGGACCTTCTCCAGTTCCACCAGGGCTACCCCCAGGATTTCCCGTTTTTCCGTTTCCAGGATAAGGTGATGGGCCAGGGGCTGGGCTTTCCGGGACAGGGCAAGCCGGGATTCCTTCTCCGCGATAGAAGACGCCTTTGCATCCAGGGCGGCGGCCTCTTCCCCGGTTTGGGCTTGCCGTAGTTCCAGGGCTTTGCGGTTTTCCTCCAGGGTAAGGATGCGGTCAAGCCGGGTATTTTCCTGCTCCAGGCGGCGGGCTTCCTCACGGGCTTTTTGCAGAGCTTCCTCCGCCTTGGCATGAAGCTCGGGGTAGGTTTCATATGAAACCCGCCGGGAAATTTCCATAAGGGACCGTTCCGCTTCACGGGAAAGGGTTTCAGCTTCCCGGGCCTTTTTCTGGGCGAGTTCCCGGACCCGTACCGCAAAATCCACCGGGAACAGTTTAAGTAGCACATCCCGCCGTTGGTTGGTATTTTGCCTGAGAAACTCAGCGAATTCACCCTGGGGCAGGAGAACTATTTTGAAAAATTCCTCCGGCGACAGGCCGATCAGATCCTGAATCAACTTATCTGCATCGGCTTTTTTGGAACTCAGGCTTTTTTTAGTTACCCCGCCCTGCTCCCCGGGGAGGATTGCATAGATCACCGCGTTTTCATTATCCCCGGTGGTGCCGAAACCCCGCTTTTTAGGCCGTTCGTGCTTGGGGTTCCGGTCAACCTGGTACTGCTTCTCCCCTATGGCAAATTCCAGGGAAACCAAACACTCCTGGTATTCCTCCGCATAGTCACTCCGCAGCCGATTTATGTGGCCCTGGCGGCTTCCGGGAACGGTCCCGTAAAGGGCATAACAGATGGCGTCAAAAATGGTGGTCTTGCCCGCGCCGGTTTTCCCGGTGATGAGAAAGATATCGTCCAGATCGGTAAAGTCTATTTCCGTGGTCCCAACAAAGGGACCGAAGTTTACCATGGTTAATTTGAGGGGTCTCATCGATCATCCTCCTGAGTTTCCCCGGGCAGTTCCGCTAAAAGCTCCCGGAACAGGGACAGTTTTTCCGGGTCCGCCTCTCCATAGAGCACAGTAAGAAACTCGGCAAAGTCCTCATCGGGACTCCGCCGCTTTCCAGAAAGATCCGCTTCCCTGGGGATATCGGCATCCGCAGCGGCAAGGCGTTCAACTGCCTCTCCCTGTTTAATAGAAAGAAGCCGGGGAAAGCGGGGCCGGAGCAGGCCCAGGGGATTTTCGACCAGGTCCTCGTCACTGAGGGAAATTTCCAGGAAGTCCCCTTCAGCGTCCCGTATTTCCGGGTCCTGGGCGGATTCCTGAAAGAAAAATTTGAAGGAACCCTGAAGACGGCGAACCCTGTGCAGGAGCTTTACCGGGATGGGGGTCACCATGGGATCGGAACCGGCACTCAATTCTATCGAAAGAAACACTTTTTCCTGATCCGGACCTACTGCGTCCGCCGGACCTACCGTACCCGGAGTGGAACCTCGACTTTTGGTCTCGGCGGAGGATTCCGCCGCCTCGTCAAAGGAATAGGCCAGGGGGCTCCCGGAATACCAGCCTTTGGAAAGGGCTTTCTGGAAACGGTGGAGGTGCCCCAGGGCGATATAGTCAAAGCCCTGAAAAAGCGTCCCATCCACCTGTTCTGCGGTTCCCAGGAATATCCGCTCCGACTCGGACTCCTTCCCCCCCCGGGTAAAGAGGTGGGCCCCCAAAACAGACAGGGAAGCCCCGGCCTCCATCGCCCGAACCCGGGTGCTCTCTAAACGGGCGGCGGCTATTTCGGCAAGCCTGCCCTGGGAACGTACCGGTTCCCCATCCTCAGAAAGGCAGCCGGGGTACAGAAATGGCAGGAGGAAAAAAGCGCAAGTTTCGCCCCCTTGCTTAAGCACCACCGGTTGAAAGGGTTGGTCAGGTTCGGGGGCAATATGGATGCCCAGCCCGGCGAGGAGTTCCCTGCCAAAGCCCAGCCGGGGCGCGGAATCGTGGTTTCCCGGCAGAATGAGGATAGCCAGATCCGGCCGGGAAGCATGGAGCCTTTCCAGAAAGGCGCTGAAGAGGGTCACCGCTTCCGGGGAGGGATTAGAACGGTCATAGACATCCCCGGCTATGAGCAGAGCGGCATAAGACTCATCCTTCAGGATTCCCCCGAGTTGTTCCAGCATGGCCGCCTGATCCTCAATCAGGGAATATTCGTGAAAAACCTTGCCTAGATGCAGATCCGCAGTGTGGAGAAATTTGATCATTTCTATAAATATACTATATTATAGAAAAAAGTATCTATATTAGTACTTTAGTACTTTAGTACCTTTCCATTTTGAGAGTTCTGGTTTATACTATAATCAATATTTTATACTCTGGAGGAGTAACTATGAAGAAAGCAGGAATTGCATTGTTAGTATTGGCTTTGTCGGCTAACGCGGTATTCGCGGGCGGTGGTCAGCAGGGGGGAAGCGGCGGACAGCCAACCATTGGGGTTGCCATCTATAAGTTTGACGACACCTTTATGTCCTATACCCGGAATGCTATTGAAAACAACGCCAAGGGAAAAGCGGTGGTGACCACCGTGGACTCCCAGAACGCCCAGCCCACCCAGAACGATCAGGTGGATCAGTTCATCTCTAAAAAGCTGAACTCCATTGCCATTAACCCGGTAGACCGGACTGCGGCTGGCGCCATTATCGACAAAGCCAAAGCCGGCAATGTCCCGGTGGTGTTCTTTAACCGCGAACCCTTTGCCGAGGATATGGCCAAATGGGACAAGGTCTACTATGTGGGCGCCAAAGCGGAAGAATCCGGAACCATGCAAGGTGAAATTGTGGCTGAGTACTTCAAGGCCAATCCCGGCGCCGACAAGAATGGCGACGGCGTTATCCAGTACATCATGCTGAAGGGCGAACCTGGCCACCAGGATGCGGAGCTCAGGACCGAATTCTCGGTTAAAGCGATCATCGCCGCAGGGCTCAAGGTTCAGTTACTGGCCGAAGATACCGCCATGTGGGACCGCCCCAGGGCAGTAGAGAAGATGGACGCCTTCTATGCCCGGTTCGGGGATCAGATCGAAGTGGTACTCTGTAATAACGACGACATGGCTCTGGGGGTTGTCGAATCCCTCCGGAACGCCGGCTTCTTCACCGGCGGGAAATACCTCCCCGTAGTCGGGGTTGACGCCACCGCCCCGGCGCTCCAGGCCCTCTCTGAAGGGACCCTCCTGGGGACCGTGCTGAACGATGCCCAGAACCAGGGAAAAGCCACCTTTGATGTGGCCTATGCCCTGGCCACCGGCGCCGCAGTCAGCAGCACCAGTTGGACCCTTACCAATGGCAAATACATTTGGGTGCCCTATCAGAAAGTGACCAAAGACAACTACAAGAATTTCCAGTAAACTGAGCTTAGGCTAATCACTATAGGTACCTTGGGAAAAGCTTAAGCCCAAGGTACCTGTTTTTTGAGGGGTCGCAATGGAAAACGCCAATTATGTTCTACAAGTAAATGAACTGTCCAAATCCTTTCCTGGGGTACGAGCCCTGGATAAGGTTTCCATCAATGTCCGTCCCGGCTCGGTCCATGCCCTGATGGGGGAAAATGGCGCCGGCAAATCAACCCTCATGAAGTGCCTGTTTGGCATTTACGAACCCGATTCGGGGGAGATTGTTCTGGAGGGTAAAAGCGTCCATTTTGACGATTCCCGCCAGGCCCTGGATGCGGGTATTTCCATGATTCATCAGGAACTCCTGCCCGTGCCTTTCCGCAGCGTCATGGAAAACCTGTGGCTCGGGCGCTATCCGCAGCATTCAGTCGGCTTCATTAAATTGGTGGATCACAAAAAGATGTATCAGGATACGGTGGACCTTTTTAAAGATCTTAACATGGAGATCGATCCAAAAATATGGGTCCGGGAACTATCGGTATCCAAAGTCCAGTCCCTGGAAATAGCCAAGGCCGTGTCCTGGCATTCCAAGGTTATTATCATGGATGAACCAACCTCGTCCCTTACGGAAAATGAGGTTGAACAGCTTTTTGCCATTATCCGGCGCCTTCGAAACGAAGGGGTCGCCATTATCTATATATCCCATAAAATAGAAGAAATACTGACCATCTCCGATGATGTCTCCATCATGCGGGACGGCAAACACATAGGAACCTACAGCTCCGGGGAACTAACCACGGACAAAATTATAAAATACATGGTAGGCCGGGACCTGAGCAACCGTTTCCCCCCAAAGGACAATACCCCCGGAGAACTTATCATGGAGGTGAAAAACCTCACTTCTGCGATAGATCACTCTTTTAAGGATGTCAGTTTTAGTGTGCGCCGGGGGGAAATTCTCGGCATAGGCGGTCTGGTGGGCGCCCAGCGGACCGAGCTGGTAGAATCACTCTTTGGGCTGCGTACCATTGAGGGGGGTCAGGTTTTTATCAACGGCAGTGAAGTGTCCATTAAAAGCCCCACCCAGGCCAAGGGGCACAAACTGGCCCTACTCACCGAAGAACGGCGGGCCACCGGGATAGTTCCCATGCTTTCTGTGAAGGACAACATGATCCTGGCCAACCTGAAAAGTTATGTGGGTTCCACCTTGCTTATCAACGACAAACAGGGCGAAACGGATGCGACTGAAAACATCAAAGCCCTGAATATTAAAACCCCGGGCAGCAAGACCTTAATCAGGGATCTTTCTGGGGGTAATCAGCAGAAGGTCCTCTTTGCCCGGTGGCTGCTCACGGAACCGGATATCCTCATCCTGGACGAACCAACCCGGGGTATTGACGTAAGTGCAAAATATGAAATCTACAGCATCATCCTGGGCCTGGCAAAACAGGGAAAAAGCATCATCATGATATCTTCTGAAATGCCCGAACTTCTGGGCATCTCGGACCGGATCATGGTCATGTGTGCAGGACGGGTAACGGGCATCCTTGACCGGAAAGACGCTACCCAGGAAGAGATCATGCGACTGGCAACAAAATTCATGTAATGGGAGAAAACACTATGGCAGCAAAAGCACAAGAGCAGAGTCCGAATAGACTGAAGAAGGCCCAGGATTTTGGCGTTCAATACGCCATCTATCTGGTATTCGTGGTACTGATACTGGTTATCGCCGTAAAGGAACCCGCCTTTCTATCCCTGAACAATTTCCGTAACATCCTTACCATGTCGGCAACCCGGATCATCATCGCCATGGGCATGGGGGCCATCCTCATAACCGGCGGAGTGGATCTTTCTGCGGGGCGGCAGGTCGGCCTGGCGGCGGTACTTTCCGCCTCCATGCTGCAAAACCTGGATTACCCCCGCCGAATGTACCCCGATATGCCCATACTGCCCCTACTGATACCAATACTGGTGGCTATGCTGGCCTGCGGCATCTTCGGTTTTCTGAACGGCTTCTTTATTGCCAAGCTGAAGCTCCCGGCCTTCATCGCCACCCTGGGTTCCATGGTTGCAGTATATGGGGTCAACTCCCTCTATTTCGACCGGCCCCCTTACGGCGCCCAGCCCATAGGCGGCCTTGACCGGCGTTTTTCTACCCTCGGGTCGGGGTACATTGGAGTCAACGGGCTCTATTCAATCCCCTACATAGTTATTATCGCGGTGGTGATTACCCTCATCACCTATGTGCTGTTCAATAAAACTACCTACGGAAAGAATATCTACGCCATAGGGGGCAACGCCGAAGCCGCAAAAGTCTCGGGGGTCAATGTAAACAGGACCCTGATCCTGGTTTATACGATTGCAGGGGTTCTCTTCGGGCTGGGGGGAACCCTGGAAGCGGCCCGGACCGGGGGGGCTACCAACAACTACGGTAACGGCTACGAGCTTGACGCCATCGCCGCCTGCGTGGTTGGCGGGGTATCGAACCTGGGCGGTATAGGAACCGTGCCGGGTATAGTCATCGGGGTACTAATTTTTTCGGTAATCAACTACGGCCTTACCTTTATTAACATGTCCCCCTACTGGCAGCAGATAGTCAAAGGGGCCATCATTATTGCTGCGGTGGCTTTGGACATACGGAAATACCTGAAAAAACGGTAGGGCATCTCTAAAAACTTCAGTTTTTAGAGATTTACCGCTTAAAAAAGCATTCGCAGTCTTTAGCTGAGCAAATGCAGGGTATTTCTAAAAACAAACAGGGTTTTTAGAAATGCCCCTCCAGCTTTGATGTTTCAAACTGGGCTGCGTACAATTCCGCATAGAGCCCGCCTTTTTCCAGCAGGGTCTCGTGGGTTCCCTGCTGCTGTATGCCGTCGTCGGAGATCACCACGATGGAGTCAGCGCCCCGGATGGTGGAAAGACGGTGGGCTATAACCATGGTGGTGCGGCCCCGGGAAAGTTCCTCCAGGGCGCGTTGTATCTTTACTTCCGTGGCAGTATCCAGGGCGGATGTAGCTTCGTCCAGGATCAGGATGGGTGGGTTCTTGAGAAAGATCCTGGCTATACTGACCCGCTGTTTCTGGCCCCCGGACAGTTTTACTCCCCGCTCACCCACCAGGCTGTCGTAGGCTTCAGGAAGCTTCATGATATCATCGTGAATTTCCGCTCGTTTAGCGGCTTCGATCATCTCTTCGTCGGAAGTGTCTATTCTCCCGTATTTGATATTGTCCCGGATGGTCCCGGCGAAGAGGAACACATCCTGCTGGACTATACCGATATTCCGTCGCAGGGATTCCAGGGTTACATCCCGGATATCCTTACCGTCCACAGTAATACTACCCTCCCTGATTTCGTAGAACCGAGGAAGGAGATGGCAGAGGGTGGTTTTGCCGCCCCCGGAAGGGCCCACCAGAGCCACGGTGTTTCCCGCGGGAACCTCCAGGTTAATATGCTCCAGGACCGTCACATCGTTGTTGTAGGAAAAACTCACATCCCTGAACCTGATATCACCCCGCACCTTGTCCAGGGCCACAGCATCCTTTTTGTCCACAATATCCGACTTAAGCCGCATGATCTCCACAAAGCGGCCGAACCCGGCCATGCCGGTGGTGAAAAGTTCCACAAAATTCTGAAGCCGCCTGATAGGCTGGAGGAAGGCAGCCACAAAGAGATTGCAGGTAATAAGTTCCGCCAGGGTCATGCGGTTTTTCATGATCAAGAACCCACCTACGGCGATTACTACCACATTGAGCATATGGAGGATAAACTCCAGGCGGCTCTGGAAGTAGGCCATGGAACGGTAGTAAGCTTTTCGTGCAGTTTTGTAGTTTTCATTTCCCCCATGGAACTTGTCGGTCTCATAGGACTCGTTAGTAAAAGCCTTGGCAATACGGACTCCGGAAATGCTGGATTCCAGGGCGGCGTTTATTTCAGCGGTCCGCTCCTTCACCTTCCGGGCAGTTTTTAACATAAGGGAACGGGACCTGAGTATGTGGAATAGCATGAAGGGCACAATGATCAAAAGCACCAGGGCCATTTCCCAGCGTATGGTGAACACCAGTATTACAGAACCGATGAGGGTGATCAGGGAGATGAACAGATCCTCCGGGCCGTGGTGGGAAAGCTCTGTAACATCAAAAAGATCCGTGGTTACCCGGGACATGATTTGACCGGTGCGGTGATTATCGTAAAAGGAAAAGGGAAGCTGCTGCAGGTGACTGAAAAGGTCCCGCCGCATATCCGCCTCAAGGTATACCCCCACGGTATGTCCCCAGTAGGTGATAAAATAGGTAAAGGCCATGCGGAGCAGGTACATGATACCCATAGCAGCGATCATGATAAAGAAGAATTGATACATCCCATTGGGGAGGAAACGTTCTATGGTATATTTGGTCATCATGGGGAAAGCCAGGTCCACAGCGGCAATGAGGGTAGCGGCAAACATATCCGCTACGAAAAGTTTCCAATGGGGCCGGTAGTAGGAGGCGAAAATCCTCAGGGGCGATTTTTCTATCAGGGGCCGGGGGTCGGCATTTCGGCGGCTGTTCATATTCATGGCTTGATTATGTCAAATTTCTCGGTTACATTAAATAGGTCCATGATGGCATTCAATATCATGTTTCTCATTTACTGTTAAAAAACCCAAAGGAGCCCACTATGAAAACCCTGGTTATCTACTATTCCTACGAAGGCAACAGCGCCCTGGCAGCTGAGGAAATCAAAAAAGCCGCCGGAGCGGATCTTCTGGAGCTTAAAACCGAAGATGACACCCGGCGGACCGGCCTGGCGAAGTACTTCTGGGGCGGCAAGCAGGTCGTTACCCACCAGTCCCCCAAGCTCAAACCCTATACAGTGAATCCCGGCGACTACGAGCTCATCATCATTGGCGGCCCGGTTTGGGCGGGCTCCCCTGCGCCGGCCTTACAGAGTTTCCTCGGAGAAACGAAGATTACCGGCAAGCGCATCGCCCTCTTCGTCACCCACGCCGGCGGCAAGGGAAAGGCCCTGGACAAACTCAAGGCACTACTCCCGGGGAACACCATTGCCGGAGAAATCGACCTGGTCAATCCCGGCAAGCAGGAACGGGCCGCCGTGTCCAAGCAGATTGGGGACTGGGTCAAGGCTATTCAAGCTTAGAGGGATTGCAAGGGATATCAGTTTGGCTATTTGTTTTTGCCTCTTCCCTCTGTGCTATCCGCGATAAATCTTCTCCATCCGTGTGATCTATGGTTAATTTTTTTTAATGGAGTACTTTGGATAAAAATTCCAGGGTCCTGGGGTTTTTGGGGCTTCCGAATATAAGTTCCGGGGGACCCTCTTCGGCGATGACCCCGTCATCCATAAAGACGATACGATCCGCTACATTACGGACAAAACCCATTTCATGAGAGACGATGACCATGGTCATGCCGCTTTCCACAAGTCCCTTGATAACATCCAGAACCTCGCCGACCATTTCAGGGTCCAGGGCGGAGGTTGGTTCATCGAAAAGCATAACATCCGGGTGCATGGCCAGGGCGCGGACTATGGCGATTCTCTGTTTCTGTCCCCCGGAAAGTTGGGAAGGATAGGCGCCCGCCTTTTCCAGGAGCCCTACCCGTTCAAGCAGTCTTCTTGCATCCGCTTCCGCAGCTTCAGTGGTAAGTTTCTTAACCAAAATCGGAGCAAGGGTAATGTTGTTCATCACGTTAAGGTTATTGAACAGATTAAACTGCTGAAAAACCATACCCATGTGTTCACGAAAATGGTTGATTTCAAACCTACTTGCGTGGGCCACGCTTTCCCCTTTAAAAAGGATCTGTCCGCTTGTGGGGGTTTCCAGCCGGTTGAGACAGCGAAGGAAGGTAGATTTACCAGCCCCGGAGGCGCCTATTATGGCAGTAACTTCCCCCTGCCTGATATCCATGGATACGCCTTTAAGCACATGCAGCTTGCCGAACTTCAGTTTTAAATCCGATGCATGGATGATCACATCTTTATTGTTAATCTCCGGCATGCATTCTCCTTTCCATGATCCCCAGGAGTCTGGAAGTTGTAAAAGTCATAATGAAGTAGATAATGGCACAAATTATCAGGGATTCAAAGTAACGGAAAGAATTACCGTACACCGTTGCTGTTCGGAACATCAGTTCACCGACGCCGATGACTGAAACGATTGAAGACTCTTTAATGATAGTAACAAACTCATTCCCCAAGGCGGGTAATATGTTTTTAAAAGCCTGGGGAAGTATTATCTTGCCCATGGCCTGCATCTGGGTCATGCCCAGGGAGCGGGCTGCTTCCACTTGTCCCTTGTCCACAGCCTGTATTCCGGCCCGGATTATCTCCGCCACATAGGCCCCGGAATTCAGGGAAAGGGCGATTACCCCGGATACGTATCGGGGAAAATCGCCTCCGAACAGAGGAACCTCAGGAATACGAATTCCCATCTGAGGCAGGGCGTAGAAAATAAAACATATCTGTACCAGCATAGGAGTACCCCGGATCACTTCGATATACGCCTGGGCGGGGTAGCGTAAGAGCCTATTCCCACTCAGGCGCAGAAGCGCTATCAGCACGCCTATGAGGGTACCAAAAAAAACGGTAAAAAAGGACAGAATAAGGGTGTTCGCAGCGCCGTTGACAAAAAGAAACCAGTATTTCTGCAAAAAGTGAAAATTCAGTTTATACAAGCGCTGCCTCCCCCTTTACCCTATTCTTCCGTCGCTTCAAGGATCTGGTCAATGGCAGCCTTGATGTTCTTGTCGTACAACCTGTCCACCGTACCGTCATTGACGCTTTTAGTAATAAATTTATCCAGTTCAGCAACAAGATCTTCCTGGCCTTTTGCCACCACAAAAGCAATACCATTGTTCGCACCAGGGATCCTGACGGCTGACTTCTCAATCAAATCAGGATAAGCGGCGCCATAGGTATCAGCCACCGAAAAATCCATCACAATACCATCAATATTCTTGTTTACCAGTTCCTGGATAAGGGCGGTTACCTTGGGAAGGCTCAGGCCATCCTGAATACCAATTTCTTTAATGACATTTTCCTGTACCGAACCTTTTTGTGCGCCCAGACGTTTCCCCAGAAATGACTCCGCGGTTGGATAGAGATTGTATTCCCCTTTCCTGATAATGATATTGTGCTCACTGTGGTAGTAATTGGCGGTGAAATCAATGACCAGAGCCCGCTCGTCAGTCGGGGTAAAGGTACCGCCAATATCGGCGGTACCAGCCTGAACCGCAGGAATGATGGAATCAAAGGCCATCTCGTTGGTCATAAATTGTACGCCGATAGATTGGGTGAATGCCTTTAAGATATCAACATCAAGCCCGGCGTTTATGGTCTTGCCGTTTTCAACAATGAAGTACTGGAAAGGCGGGTAGGTTGATTCGGTTGCCAGAACCAAGGTACCCTTCTGCTTGATCCGTTCAAGCCCGGTTAGTGTTTTCTTCTGGCATCCCGCCAGAACCATCAGACACATGAGCGCCCCACATGCCACAGTAACAACTTTTTTCATTTTCATTGTATTCCTCCTCTTGAAAACAAAAATCAGATATAAATCAGACCTATAAAATAGATCGAATCGCCTCTTCCCACACTATCTTTATCCCTTTTATGGCCTTTGCTTTTGACTGTTCCAGTATTCCTGCAATATCCGGCGAGGATTTAAAATCTTTTTTCAGTGCCTTGCCGGAAATGGCCACATGGCGAACATCCGCAGCAGAAGCTCCGTACAGATACTGGATAAAAGGATAACTAAGGGGCTGGAACCGGCTAAGGTCAACCACAGAAACATTCCCTGCCATGCCTATTTCAATCCGCCCCAGCTCGCTGTTCCTGCCCAGGGCCCTGGCGCCGGCCACAGTAGCAGCGTAGAGCGCATCGTTAGCCTTGTAGCGCCCGGGGTCAGCTTCCGCCTGTTTTGCTGCCAGGGCGGCGGTGCGCATTTCGGCGATCATGCAATTACCATAATTCCCGGTTCCCAGGGGGGTATTAACGCCACACCGAAGAAAGTCTACCCCGGGGTATTGCTTCCCTTCCTGGGCGCAGCCCAAGGCGCTTATGGCAGCCGCAGTCCCGGTGTATGCCATAAGTTCCCGCTCCCCCTTATCCGCCAGGGTGCACTGGCAGAGTGTAGTGCCGGGCCCTAAAAAGCCCAGGTCCGAAAGGGTAGTTATGGTGCGATCCTCCTGGGAAGAAAAAGCGGCATATACAGCTTTAAGGCCCCCGGCGGCCCGGTTTTCCCGAACCATAGCTTCGGCGGTGCATCCCCGGGGGAAATCGTAGCGTACAGCCGACGGGTACAGGGGCAATCCCAGCTGCTCCCCCGCATCCTGAACCAGAGGGATAAACTCAGGCAGACACAGTTCAACTACCGTAGTGGTGCCACCGGAGACGCCTTCCCAGAGGCCTGTGAAGGCTATGGCGGAAAGCTGATCCCGGCCCAGCATTTTTTGAGCCAGGGTAAGCATGGGTAACACCCGCGAATGTAACCAGCCGCCGCCCTGGGGTGCAGCGTTTCTGTCGGCCATAAGCCCCGCAAGCAGCCGGGAGGCGATGGAAGCGGAAGACATGTTTATCATGCCCGGCAGCACCATGCAGCCCTCGGCGTCCAGGGTCTCGCATTTAGCATTTATATCCGTATCGATTCTGCGTATCACCCCGGATTCAATCAGAATATCCGCATGGCGCAGTTTTTGTGCATTATAGCCTTCGTAGATAAAGGTATACACCAGCCCGTTTTTTATAAGCAGATCAGCCATTGGTCAACCCGTCAAAGTATTCATTGACAACAGCCAGATCTTCCCGCAGTTCCGAAAGGCTCGCCACACCGATATTGTACACATCAATAAAATCGTGGTGATCCAGAACCCAGCGCAGGGATCCCCTGATATCATGGATCAAATCACCGGCCCCCAGGGTTTTGATCACATATACCCCCTTGGCATATTTATGCCGGGCATCCTGCAAAGCCTTTACCATGCTGTCCATAGTCCCTTCATCGATCCTCGTCCCCTGCCGGTTAAGGGGCGCGCAGAGTATCTCTATTTCGGGAATGGCTGACGCAGCAGTAATAATACCGGTGCAGTGGCTTGAAAGGCCCACCGCCCGGATAACTCCCTTTTTCTTTGCCTGAACCAGCACCTCTAAGGCGGGCATGAGGGAAGGCAAAACGCCTTCGGGAACCTGGTGAAGCAGGAAAAGGTCGATGTAGTCCGTATCCAATTCAACCAAAGAACGCTCCAAATCCGCCGCCGCTTCTTCTGCGGAAGTTCCGTAGGTTTTAGAACTGATAACCACATCATGGCGGTTTACCAGCTTGAGTCCCGCAGCGACCTGGGTAATGCTGCCATAGGAATTGTCGGTATCCCAAAAATTCACCCCGTGCAGCTTAGCTGCTTCGGCAAGTATGGCCCCACCGAATTCAGGGGAAGCGCAGTTAATGTGTTCAGTACCGAAACAAACCTGGGATACCTCTATCCCTGCCAGGGAAGAGCGCCGGGATATTAAGGGCGTATTCATTATTTTTTCCAATACTTACAAACCGCATCGGCAATCCAATCCGCATAAAGGTCATAACAGATTTCGCCGGCCTTTGCATCCGCATCCGAAGGATCCCCCACAAACCCGGGAGTCTTATCCGCCCCTATAGGGGTATAGATGCCCAGGGCGCCGCCGTAATAATGCAGCCCTGCGGATTTTACCGGATTGGTATCCTCCGGGGGATGATAGGAACCACTATTGGAAATATCCACCAAATGGGGAGTAACTGCCATGACACAGGCGGTTTCATCCTCTCCCCCGTGGCCCTGGTGGGCGGCATTTTTAAGGAATTTCGGCCATTCATCGTTCATAGGGGGGATCCAGTTGACCACTATCACCGGAACATCATGCTCATCCCCCAGGTCCTTTGCCGCCACATGCATGGCTGCGAGATTTTCCGTATGGCTGACACAGAAAACCAGCCGCTTGAAACCGTTTTTAACCAGGGAAAGGGAAAGCTCGGTGACCATTTGAATAAAGGTTTTTTGGGACAAGGACACATTACCCAGGGTATTCTGCCGTTCAAAACGGTTGGTTTCCACCCCATAGGGCACACAAAAGGCCGGTAAGGCGGGGAGTCCCTTTTCTGTCAGCTTCTCTGCGGCCCTTTTAATGAGTTCCGTACCCTGCAGGGTATCCGCCGACAGGGGCAGATGGGTGGAGTGGTTCTCCACGGACCCAAAGGCAAGCACGGCAATGGGCGCCCGCTTAACCGCTTCGCCGAATTCAGCGGCGGTCATTTCCAGTATGGTTTTCGGCCCCCGCACTTCATACAGTAGTTCACCCTTCATATCAATTCCTTTTCAACCAGTTCCGGTCAGGTACGTTTTTATGGGGCGTAGACCCGTTGTTCATGATAATAAAATAAGCGGATGGCTGTCAATGAAGCGGCATTTTTATCAGCAATCTCAGTTTAACCAAGGGTGGCTCATTCTCAGGGAGCTCGGGGGAAGGCGAACTCTTGACATACCCCTCTGAATAGGCAATCTTAAAGAAGCTGAAGGAGAAATACTATGAAAATAACCCTTGACAAGTTAATGGGTAATACAGTGCCAGGCCTTCCCCCAGTAGGCTTACCAGGATATAAAAAACCGGAACTTTTCGGACAATCTGCTCCACGAGGAAAGCACGCCCTTTTCCCCCTGCTGGCCGTGACAATAGCCCTGGCGCTTACTGCCTGCGGTGATCCCGATGGGGGCCCCACCAATCTCCCCATTGGCGGCACTACCCCCACGGTTAGCACCGTGACCGTAAGCCCCGCCGACCCCAGCATTGCCAAGGGTGCAACCCAGGCCTTTACCGCCGTAGTTGACGGGACCAACGATCCCGCCCAAACCGTTACCTGGTCTGTTGCGGGGAACGCTAGAATCGCAACTGCCTTTAACGGGGCAACCCTCACCGTAGCTAACGATGAAATCGTAACAAGCCTCACCGTACGGGCCACATCCACGCTTGACCCCACCAAATTCGGCACAACCACCGTTACGCTGGTACCCTTCGGCACCCCGACCGTTACGTTAGTAACCGTAGACCCCGCCGACCCCAGCATTGCCAAGGGCGGAACCCAAGCCTTTACCGCTGTGGTTACCGGGTCGAACGATCCCACTCAAACCGTTACCTGGTCTGTTACGGGGCGCACTAACCCCGCAACCACCTTTGTCGGGACAACCCTCATCGTAGCCACCGATGAAACCGCAACAAGCCTCACCGTGCGGGCCACATCCACGTTTGACCCCACCAAATCCGGAATAACGACCGTTACGGTAGTAGCCGCCGGCACACCGACCGTTTCGTCAGTAACCGTAAGCCCCGCCAGCCCCAACATTGCCAAAGGCGGAACCCAAGCCTTTACCGCTACAGTTTCCGGGTTGAACAGTCCTGCCCAAACCGTTACCTGGTCTGTTACAGGGGGCGTGACCGGCACTGGTTTTAGTGGGACAACCCTCACCGTAGCCTCTAATGAAACCGCAACAAGCCTCACCGTGCGGGCCACATCCACGGTTGATCCCACCAAATCCGGCACCGCAACCGTTACAGTAACCGGGGCAACGCCGCCACCGACGCCGCCATCGTCAACGGTCCACTTTGTTGCCGCCGGTTATTGGTTCCGCTCTTCTCTCCCTTACGGCCCTTACGGCTTTGCCACCTCAAGCGACGGCAAAACCTGGACCTTGCAGACAAGCAGCTTCGGCTCCTCCTACATTCGCGACGTGGCCCATGGCAAGGACGGCAATGGCAACGGCCTCTGGGTCGCTGTAGGCGGGGGTAGCTTCAGTGATTACGGCAACGGCAATGGCGGCAAAATTGCTACCTCAAGCGACGGTGTAACCTGGACCCAGCAGAGCCACTCCTTCGGCAGCACCAACGTCGACGGCATTAACGGCGTGGCCTACGGCAAGGACAGCATTGGTAACGGCCTCTGGATCGCCGTGGGTAATAACGGCAAAATTGCTACCTCAAACGACGGTATAAACTGGGCCGTGCGTGCAACCAGCTTTGGCAGCACCGACGTTAACAGTGTGGCCTACGGCAAGTACGCCACCGGCAACAACGTCTGGGTCGCCGTGGGTGATGACGGCAAAATTGCTACCTCAGATAACGGCACAAACTGGTACCCGCTGAAAACTGACAGCTTCGACACCGCCTCTATTTACGACGTAGCCTACGGCAAGGACGAAAATGGTGATGGCCTCTGGGTCGCCGTGGGCAATTCCAAGTGGAGCTCCCTCATCACTTTTTCTGATTTCAGCAGACTTGCCACCTCAAAGGATGTCGAAACCTGGACCCAGCAGAAGCCAGACAGCTTCTCCGGCGGCCTCAATGAGCGCATTAACAGCGTGGCCTACGGCAAGGACGCTGACGGCAGCGGCCTCTGGGTCGCTGTGGGTAGTTCCGGCGAACTTGCCGTCTCAAAAGACGGCGTAAAATGGGACTCAAAGACAAGCGGCTTCGACATCGACACTAACTCCACCACCAACACCATCGCCAACGGTATTGACAGCGTGGCCTACGGCGTGGACGATAACGGCAACAGCCTCTGGGTCGCTGTGGGCGGCATCGATAAGCCCCAACTTTCCACGTCAAAGGATGGCGAAACATGGAACCGGCAGACAAGCTTAAACAACATTGGATTTACGATTGCATACATTAACGCCGTGGCCACCGACTTCGAGCCGCTACCCTAACCATTACCAACATACCCGCCCATGGGGCGGGTATGTATTTTCTAGAGCCCCATAGCCGAGAGAACGGCATCCCTTACCCGGCCTTCCGCCCCAGCCCAACATAGTAGGTCTCAAAGGATTCGCTGCGGCAAGCTTCGGGCTTGAAGCTTTTGCCGGTTTTGAACAGTTCCCGTATGCGTTTGAGTAAGGAGGCGGTGTCCCCCCCCTGGAATACCTTTACCAAGAGGCTGCCCCCTGCTGCCAGAGCGGTTTCCCCGTAAGCCAGGACTTCCTCCGCCAGGGCCAGGGACCGGAGGGTGTCCACGGAACGGTTCCCCGTGGTGGCCGGGGCGACATCGCTGATCACCAGGTTGAAGGGGCCCTGGGCAAGCAGGGCGTCCCGGACCCCGGGCTCGGTGATGTCCCCTTGGGTAAAGCGGAAATTGTCCCCATCAAAGAGGCCCTGGTCGTATTGCCGGGAAAGGGGGGAGAGGTCCGCCGCGGTGAGGAGGCAGCGCCGGTCCAGTTTGCGCAGCACATAGAGGCTCCAGCTTCCCGGGGCCGCGCCCAGGTCCAGGACCTTGAGGCTGGCGGGGCGCCCGTTTCCGGCGCTTCCGGCAAGGGGGCGGAGCAGACTGAACTTTTCGTCCATTTCCTTGAGTTTGTACACAGAGCGGGCTGGGTAGCCTTCTTTCTGGGCCTTCAGCGCCCAGTGGTCCGGTTTTTCATAGTTTGCCATCATAATCCTTTGAGGGCTTTAATTTATGAACCGCCCCATATAAGATAAGACCATGGATTCAAAGTATACTCCGGAGCTTGAAAAAATTGAAGCTGTTTTAAGCGCCTATTTACCGGAAAACCCCGGCCCCGCCTGGATTGCCGGCGTCTTTCCCGGACTGCCCGGCACAGTCTCGGCGGATTTGGTGAAGTCCCTGACCCTCCCGGGCTGGGACTTGCTGTCCCGTGGGGGCAAGCGCTGGCGGCCCCTGCTTACAACCCTGGTCTGCAAAAGCCTCGGCGGGGGCGATGCGGCCCTGGTCCTGACCCCTCTGGTGGAATTTCCCCATAACGCCAGCCTCATCCACGATGATATAGAAGATAACTCCGACGAACGCCGGGGCAAGCCGGCTGCCCACATTCTTTACGGGACCGACACGGCTATCAACGGGGGCTGCTTTCTGTACTTCCTCCCCCTGAGCTGCATCGATTCCTGGGACGCCCCGATGGAGCTAAAAAACCGGGTCTACCGTTTATGGGGGGAGTACATGCGGCGGCTCCACCTGGGCCAGGCCATGGATATCAGTTGGCACCGGGATTTTGCCTCCCTGCCGGGGCTGGAGGAATACGAACTCATGTGCCGCCTGAAAACCGGCTGCCTGGCAGGACTGGCCGCAGTACTGGGAGTTTATGGGGCCGCCGCCGGGAAGGGGATCCGGGTCGAAGAGATCGAACCATGGTCCGCCCGGCTGGGGGATGCGGCGGAAAAACTGGGGGTGGGTTTCCAGATACTGGACGATGTGAAGAACCTCAGCACCGGCAACCCGGGCAAAAAACGGGGAGACGATATTGTTGAGGGGAAGAAGAGCCTCCCGGTGCTGCTGTACCTTCACCAGCACCAGGGCGCCCGTGACTTGGTGGCCCGCTGTTTTACCGCAGCCAGGGCAGCAGGGGTGGGCGCCCCGGAAGTGGAGGAGCTTATCGCTGAGCTTGACCGTTCCGGTTCCTTGGGGGAGGCAAAAAGCCGGGGGCTTGCGCTCATTGCCGGGGCACGGGAAACCTTTGCCATGGAGGGCGCCCGGGAGGGTGGGCAAGGGCTTTTGGAATTGATAGATTCAATCAGTTAGGGGGTACGGTATGGATAGGATGCTGGAGGCCGAAATTTGGACCATCGCCCGGATAGATGAGGGAACTGCGGCGGTACTGCATCCCCTGGGGACGGAAATCGCCGTACCGATCTTTATAGGCCAGAATGAGGCCCAGGCCATACTCCTCGGCTTCGGGGAAGTGGCGACGTCCCGGCCCCTCATCCAGGATCTGCTCCTGGATCTGGCTAAAACCCAGGGGCTTACGCTAATCAGGGCTGAGATTAATGAAATACGGGACGGCGTTTTCTTTGCCCGGCTGGTTTTTTCCTCCCAGGATGAGGAGGAAAAGCCCCTGATCCTGGATTCCCGGCCTTCCGACGCCTTGGCCCTGGCGGTGCGCTGTAAATGTTCGGTTTTCATTGCCCGGAAGGTGGTGGATCAGGCGGGATTGCCGGTAGAATTCTTTCTTGATGCACTGGGAGGAACAATTTCTGCCGATACTATAGAAATAGCCGGGGAAGGGATCGCCGCTCACCGGACGGCGCTCCGGATGGAACTGGATCAGGCGGTAGCAGAGGAAGAGTATGAGCGGGCCGCGGAAATACGGGATGCTTTAGCCATCTTAGACAGGGGAAAAAAGGAATGAAGGTGTATACTTACATTTTTCATAATAATGTAATTGTCAATATTAAAAAAACCATATAAAATACAATCAATGGAAAAAATAATCCGGTTAGTAATGATTTTTTCCCTCATCTATTTTTTCCCCATCCCCGGCCATTCCCCTGGTCTCTGGGGGGAACTTCCCCCTAGCAAGTTGAATAAAGCCAGCCTCCCGGAAGCCGAAAACGGCATGGGTATGCCCTATCTCGAAAACGCATCCCTGGCCTTACCGGAAAATGAAAACACGGTTTCCGATGCTTCCCTGACCGGCATACCCGAGCCCGAGGCTTATTCCAAGCCCCAGATGCTGCTCTGCTTTTCCTACAAGGTCCGTCCCGGGGACACCATCGGGGTTCTGGCGGAAACCTTCGGCCTTAACCAGGACACCCTCCTGTCCCTGAACGGCATCAAGAATTCCCGGCTGCTCCAGATCGATCAGATACTCCGCATACCCAATCAGGACGGCATCCTCTATACAGTGAAAAAAGGGGACACCCTCCCCTCTATCGCCGAAAAATACGAACTTGAAACCGCCTCCATCCAAACGGCGAATGAGCTTTTCTCCGAGCAGGTCAATCCCAACACCAGCCTCTTCCTTCCCGGAGCCCGGCTTTCCCGGACTGATCTCCAGGAAATCAACGGAGACCTCTTTATGTGGCCTGTGCGGGGGTACATTACCTCCCCCTACGGTTATCGGCTCAGCCCCTTTACCAACAAGGAGCGGCAATTTCATACCGGCCTGGACATAGGCTCCGCTCATGGCACTCCCATACGGGCAGCCATGGCAGGACGGGTCTCTGCAATAGGCTATGACGGGGTTTCGGGGAACTATGTGGTGGTGACCCATCACTCAGGCTACCGCACTCTCTATGCCCACATGAGCCTGGTCAGAACCAAGACCGGCACCTACGTCCGCACCGGGGACATTATCGGCGACGTGGGCAGCACCGGCCTGAGTACCGGCCCCCACCTGCATTTTACGGTTTACAAAAACGGCGTTACGGTAAATCCACGGGCATTAATAAAATAAGCAGGTTTCGGAGCCCGGAGGCTCATTCCTTATCCAGCACCGAATCAATCAGGTCCTGAAAATCCCGGTCGAGCTTTTCCAGGATTTTCCTATCCGGGCTAAGCAGGTTTTCGTTAATATAATTAACCCCATCCCGTTCCAGGATAAATTCATCCTCGTTTTCACCGGATTCCTGGGGTATTTCAAGGTCCGGAAGGTTCTCCTCTACATCGCCATCCTCATCGTCCGGGGACTCCAGAACCTCAATTTCATTGGCCATCTCTGTTTGGAAGGGCTGGGAGAATAAGGGGTTTACGAGATAGGCCCCGATTTCCTCCGCCAGGGTTTCCCGGGTGTCCTCTTGAACCGGTTCCTCGTCAAGGAGTTCCAACTGCTCCTCTTTTAACGCATGCTCCCCGGGGAAATCCGAAAGGATGGTGGAAAAGGGTGATACAATTTCAAAATCTTCGATCAGTGAATCCTCCTCGCCATCGTTTTCGTTTTCGTTTTCGTTTTCCAACTCCCCAGGGACAGGACTGAATTCGATTTCACTGGCCAGGGCGTCCAAATCTTGCCCAGGGGATGGTCCATCGTCATTGTCCAATTCTGACAGATCAAGTTCCTGAAATTCCGCTACCCTTTGGGGTTTGATCGCCGAAAAGTCCGCCCCCTCAGCCGGCTCATCAAAAATTTCTTCCAGGGTTTCTATTTCCTCTTCGCTGTTCGTTATTTCAAAGTTATCCAGGGATACCTCTTCAAAGTCCAGCTTAGGTGGTGATTCATGCTTAATATTTTCCAGAGCTTCCTTTTCACCGGCGGCTTCCGCTTCTTCCTGTACAACAAATTTTCTGGTTTCAGGCGGGTTGTACAGGGGCGGTTTTGGAGCTGAATCCTGCATATCCCGAAAAAGGCGGCTTAGAAGGGCTTGGAGTTTTTCCTCATCCATAGTTGTACCGGTTTTCTGTTCCACCCTATTGCCGATAACCGTCACCAGCTCGTCCCAGGATTTGTCGATCAGGGCGTCGATTTCCCTGGCCTCAGCCACATTGGTTTTAATGCCCCGCTTTAATTCTGAGCGGACATCTTCCCGGCGCAGTTCAAGTTCCTTCTTCCAACGACTCCAGTCCGCCTCCTCCTTATGTTCATAGTACTCGGTAATAAGATTAACCTGGAGTTGTTTCAAGCGGTTGTGGAATATGGTCAAATTGTCCTGGCGGAGGTTGAAGAGCAAAAAAATGATGAGATAAACGGTGAGGAAGAAGACAGCAAGGAGGATGATCTGCATGGCCGGAGGGAAGGATAGGAGGGACCCATTTACCAGGCGGCCTACAAAGATACCCTGGGAGGTTTTAGCGGAAACAAGGAACAGTCTAGTTTCTATCGAGCCTGAATTGAGGGTGCTTATGGAAAGTATCCCATCGTTCCAGACCGAACTGATCAGGGGGACCAAGACGCTTTTCCCCGTATAGGGAAGGCCGGTGACCATACCCTGGGGCCGGGAGATAATCGAAACATCCTCCCCCACTTTTATCCGACCTTCACTTACCATCTGTTCCATGACCGCCCGAACAGAAAGGGAAAAAATAGCGGTACCCCGGTATAAATCATAGGAGTCGTAAAAGGGAAAGGAGAAGATAATCCGTTCCCCGGATTCATCCAGGAAAAGCCGGGCTCCCCCCCCATCAGGAACTTCCAACTGCCCATAGGGTATATAGCCCACTGTTTCATTGTACTGCCGATAGACACTATAATTCCGATCCTGCCCCAGAATATCCGGGGCATAGGTGGAATAGTGTATCATGCGCCCACCTGAATCAATAAACCGTATGTACTGAAGCCCCCCCAGGGAGTCCTGAAGGGCTCCGAAAAGTCTTGACCGTTCGTTAATATTCTCCGAGCCATGGTTGGTAAGAAAACTCCGCCGTACAGCCCCCTCTTTCAGGGTAGCGGCAAAACGGATTTGCAGTTCCCGGAGAAATTCCTCGATGGTTTTTGCATCCCCATTGATTTCCCGGGTGATAGCCCTGGTTACTGAAGGGTTATAAAACCGGATTTCCAAGCGATTTAACAGACCGGAAAACGCCAGGATCGTAAAACCGGCGAATAACAACAGGGAAATCAATAAACTCAGCGCAGCCTTTCGGGAAACAAACACAGAATTAATCCTATCACTCATATAATACTATAGTATAAAAAAGACAGATACCCTTTATTATCGGAGGATACCTAAATAGAATGAACCTCTGCGGAGCAAGCTTCGAAGAATTGCTACCCAGGGAGGATATAATTTTCTTTCACTATAGTGCATTATTTATCGATATCTTTCTATTTTTTCTTGATTTTTCCCAAAAAATAGGGTAAATTTTAGTAATACATACTAAAAAAGTAAACAAATAGTAAGGAGTGATCTATGAGCAAAATCGTATTAATCGGCGCAAATCATGCGGGGACGGCGGCGGCCAACACTATCCTGGACAATTATCCCGGGAATGAGTTGGTCATTTTCGATGGCAACAATAATATCAGCTATCTGGGCTGCGGTACCGCCCTCTACATTGGACGGCAGATCGATGATCCCCAGACTCTGTTCTATTCATCCAAGGAAAAACTCACCGCCAAAAAAGCAGTGGTCCACATGGAGACCGAGATCAAGCGGGTCGATTTTGACGCCAAGAAGGTCTATGCCACTGACAAGAGCGGGAAGGAAATTGTGGAGGGCTATGACAAGCTCATCCTGGCCACCGGGTCCCTTCCCATCACCCCAAAACTGCCGGGCATGGATCTGGGGAATGTGGAATTTGTCAAACTCTACCAGGACGGACAGAAGATCGACAAACTCCTGGAGGGGGATGCGGTTAAGAACGTGGCGGTAATCGGCGCCGGATATATCGGGGTGGAGATTGCGGAAGCCATACGCCGCCGGGGAAAGAATGCCCTGCTCTTTGAGGCTGCGGATACCAGCCTTTCCAATTATTACGACGACTGGTTCACCCATGACATGGACAAGGTCCTCTCGGCTAACGGGGTGGTGCTCCACTTCGGCGAGATGGTGAAGGAAATTAAGGGTGACGGGAAGGTTAAGGCCATCACCACCGACAAGGGGGAGTATCCGGTGGATCTGGTGATCATGGCCATCGGCTTCCGGCCCAATAGCAGCCTGGGGGGGAAGGACCTGGAAGTATTTGCCAACGGCGCCTACAAGGTCAACCTCAAACAGGAAACCAGCAAACCCGGGGTTTACGCTGTCGGGGACTGTGCCACGGTGTACAGTAACGCTACCCAGAACAGCGCCTATATCGCCCTGGCCACCAATGCGGTGCGCAGCGGTGTTGTGGCGGGCCATAATGCCGGGGGCACTCCCCTGGAATCAGTGGGGGTCCAGGGCTCCAACGGCATCTGCATCTTCGGCTACAAGATGGTTTCCACAGGGCTCAACCTCAAGGCGGCGGAGAAGGCGGGCTTTACCCCGGTCTACACCCAGTTTGAGGATTTCCAGAAACCGGCCTTTATCAAGGACGATAACCACAAGGTAAAGATCCGCATTGTATACGACAAAACCACCCGCCGGGTACTGGGGACCCAGATGGCTTCCTACAACGATATTTCCATGGGGATACACATGTTCTCCCTGGCGATTGAAGAAAAGGTTACCATTGATAAGCTGAAGCTGCTGGACATATTCTTCCTGCCCCACTTCAACCAGCCCTACAACTATATTACCATGGCGGCCCTTAGCGCCAAGTAATTTGGGATTACAATTACTGTTGTTGATTGCCCGGAACGGCTGCGGCCTTACCGGGCTATTTTTTTCAGGGCTTCGCAGACCTGGGTCATTTCTTCTGCAGAATAGCGCTGATCAAGGGAGACCGAAAAGATACGGCTGTAAATATAATCCGCCCCGGGATAATCGGCCAGGTTTACTTCGCCGTGGAAGGGCCAGTACACCGTGGTTTTTACCCCCTCCCCGGCCAGGACTTCCCGGACTTTCTCCCGGTCCGGGGAGTATAGGGCTAAGTGGCTGGGGCAGACCCCTTCCCCCAGCTCCGAAAACACCGGGTAGACAGCATCGCTGAAGGGGTCCCGGGAAAGCACCGCGGCATAATTTCCCCGGCGCCTCTCAATAAGTTCCCTGTAGGGATACTGTGTCATAATACGCTCCGAAAGCTCGTCGCTTTCAAAAGCGTCGAAGATCTGACGCAGGCGCATTTCAGTGGCCCAGAAAATTTCGCTTACCCGCTCTTCCGTAGCGCCTGGGGAATGGGCCAGGACCCGGCCCTGTTCCTCAAAACACTCCAGCCGGCCCCGGACATGCTCCCCTTCCGGGGGAAGCAGGGACTGGCTGAAATGACCGTGCCGCTTTACCGCCACGCCCCCCGAGGGAATCCCCATCCACTTCCGCAGACTGCCTGCGGTATAATCCGCCCTTTCATCAATGCCGTCCGCAGAAAAGATACTGTGGGTCAGGTCTTGGATGATCCCCACCCCGGCGTCCGCACATTCCCTGACAAATTCCGGATCATAAAATGAAAAACCATAGTAACCGCAGAGGCCGAGAACAGAAATGTGAGGGATAAGGTCCCTGTCAAAAATCGGGGTAAGCCGATCCGGGGACACGTCGTAAAAGCGCAGGGCATACCCGGCTTTTTTGTAGGGGGCAATGACGGTTTCACAGGTATAGGCGGGAAGGTAGGCGACTCGTTTTGTGTCTCCTTGCATAAAGTCCCGGAGACAGTAATAGATGGCGCAGCGGCCGGACATACAGAACCGCAGATCCTCTCCGCCGAGGATTTCCCTTATGTCCTGTTTTTCCCCGGGGTACGCACCGGCGTCCTCCAGGCCAAACATTCCCCCTACACCCATGGGTCCCCTTAGAAACCGGCGATAATCTCCGCACTCAGGGCGCGGATCACCTCGCAGCCAAGCTTCACGGAATTTTCAAAATCCGCGTAGGAAGCGATGCCGTAATGGGTATGGATGTACCGCACCGGAATACCGATGACAATGACCGGAACCGCTTTCCCGGTAAGGTGGATGATCCCGCCGTTGGTGGAGCCCCCGGTGCGGACCGCATCCTGAACCGGAATGCCCTTTTTACCCGCCAGATCCAGAGCAAAGCGTTGGAACCGGGGGTTGGTGATCATCCGGGCGTCGATATGCCTGAGCATGGGCCCCTTCCGTAGGGCGGTCTGGACGGCGTAGGCATCCACCACCGTATCGTCCGCCGGGCTGCCCTCAAAGGAAACGGCGATGTCCGGCCTGACTACCTGGGCGGTAACCGTGGCGCCCCGGAGCCCCACCTCTTCCTGGGCGGCAAAGGCCCCGGTAACATTTACCCCCAGCTCTGTCCCCGCCAGCTCCCGCAGGGTAGCCAGGATCGCCGCGCTTCCCAGGCGGTTGTCAAAAGCCTTGCCTATCATGGTATCCCGGTTCTCCTGGTATTCAAACTGAACATCCGGGATCACCGGGGCGGCAACCTTAATCCGGTACTCTTCCCGGATTTCCCGATCGCTGGAGGCGCCTACATCAATGGCCATGTCAGAAACATCGGGGACCGCCTTTCTTTCCGCATCCGAAAGGAAGTGGGGGGGCTTACTGCAAATAACCCCGGATATCCACTGCCCATCCTGATTGAGGACCCGGACCCGGTGGGCGGGTATATTGGAAGGAACCCAGCCACCCAGGGTGATAAAATCCAGCACCCCATTGGGGCGTATGGCCTTGACCATAAAGCCCACTTCGTCGCTGTGGGCGTCAAGCTGCACCTGGGGGAGCCCCGGCTTATGGCCGGAACGTTTCAGGTAGAGATTCCGCATGGCATCCTCGGAAAATTCTCCCAGCCCTTCACCGTAACGGCGGAGAACCGCCACAGCCTCATCCTCAAAGCCCGAAACCCCCGGGGCATTGGAAATCGCTTCTATCATTCCTAAAGTTTGTTTCTTTTCCATCTTGTTATCCTTTGCTTTGTTCAGCGGGGAAGTTTTACCTTTTCAAATTCAAGCACAAAATCTGCGAGATAATCAGCCATGGCCTGAAGCATCTTCTTTCCCCATTCTTCGGTGGCGGTATTGGGGTGATCCGGGCCAATCCAGCCATTGTCGGTTACATGGTTGGTAAGCCGGGGAATGGTCACCTGAATCCCCTTGTACTCAACGGTATTGAATCCCGTAGCCTTGAAGGCCGGGGAGACATCCTTCAAAATCATATCCTTGTTGATCTCATTCATGTCCACCAGGGAGGGATCGATCCCCATGATTCCCGCAGTTTCCTCGCCACCCCCGTGGCCGCCCTTCCAGGCAGGGTCCATTTCCCACACATTGAGCCACCAGTTAAGAAGCGACAGGAGGCAGCCCTCTTTGTCCAACTCAATGCCCAGCTTTTCTA
Organism: Treponema primitia ZAS-2; assembly: GCF_000214375.1. NCBI lineage: Bacteria > Pseudomonadati > Spirochaetota > Spirochaetia > Treponematales > Treponemataceae > Treponema > Treponema primitia. The sequence continues at coordinate 3,608,374 of NC_015578.1, forward strand.
TGGTTCTGACATTTCCCCCGTGGCCGTTAAGAAAAATAAATTTCCTCGCCCCATGGAGTTTAAGGCTGTCCACAATGCGGCGAAGGAGCTGATAGAGCAGATCCACCCCCAGGTTGATGGTACCCGGGAAAGGTTCCAGACTGTCACAGGAACCAAAGGGGATGGTGGGAACAATCAGGATGTCCTTGTTTTTTTCTTCCAACAGTTCCAGTATCCGATTGGGAATCATGGTATCCGTGCCCAGAGGCAGATGCCGTCCGTGACATTCGATACTGCCCACAGTCAGGAGCACCGTATCGTGGGTTTTAAAATAAGTCTCCGCCTGAGGCCAGGTCATGTGAGCTAAGCGCATATATCCTCCGTTAAATTGTTTCAATCCCGGCGTTTGGGCCGGGATTGAAATTACTTTTACTTTTTTACCTGAACATTTTCCAGCTTATGATATCCGATAGGATCAATGAAAAAGTTCTCTACATTATTATTACCGCCTACATTAATTTCCGTATAGGCAATATTAACGTTATTCTCTAGGTCCGCCAGATAAATGGCCAGATCCTTATAGGCCTTTTCCCGGATTGCAGGGTCCACGCTGGTACGGCCCAGGTCCACCAGGCGGTCAACTTCGGGATCCGCAGTAAAGGTGCGGTTACCCGCGGCGCCCTGCTGGCTGGAGTGTTCCAGGGAATAATAGGTATAATCCGCGTCCTTGGTGGAAGTTACCCACCCAAAGGCGCCCATGTCATGTTCACCCGCGGTAGAACGCTGGATAAAGGCGCCTAATTCCATAACTTCAAGCCGGGCGGTAATGCCCACGTTCCTGAGCATCTCTATAATAGCCTGGCAAATTTCAACCCGCTGCACACTGTTATTAACCCACAGAGAACAGCTAAAGCCATTGGGATACCCTGCCTGGGCAAGAAGCTGTTTAGAAAGTTCTGGGTCAAATTTGTCAACCCCGGTTTCAAAGTAGCCATACACCGCCGGTGCGATAATAGCATCCGCAGCCTGGCCGGCGCCGCTCAATACGGTATCCACAATGAGCTGCCGGTCGATGGCGTGGCTGATTGCCTGGCGGACCAACTTGTTGTTAAAGGGGGCCTTCCGCATGTTCATAGAAATATAGGTACAGGAAAGGGAGGGAGCCTTAAAAACAGTAAGCTTGTCATTTCCGGTGATAATTTTTAAGTCATTGGGGGTAAGATCGTAGGCAAGATCCAATTCCCCGGTTTCCAGGGCGATGGTCCGCTGGGACGGCTCGGGAATAACCTTCATAATAAGGTTTTTTGTCTTAGGAGCGCCGGCATAATAATCCGCAAAGGCTTCCATCTGCACAGAATCGCTCTGCTTCCAGGAAACGAACTTATAGGGCCCGGATCCGATGGGGTGCTGGATAAACCCGGTGGGATTGGCTTCCACAGCAGCCTTGGGAATAATAGCCGCAAAGGGTACCGACAGGTTACGGAGAGTGGGGCCGTAGGGGGCGTGGGTATTAACCACCACCGTATAGGGATCCTCCACAGTAACATTGGAAATAAAGTCCACAATGTAGGCGACCGCAGGGGTTGCGATGGCCCGGTCCAGGGAGAACTTAACATCCGCAGCGGTCAGTTCGGTCCCGTCGTGGAATTTGATTCCCTTTCTGATAAAGAAGCGGTAGGAAGTGGGTGACAGTTGTTCCCACCGTTCCGCGATCTGGGGCTTAAGCTCGTTGGTAACCCCGTCAACTTCCACCAGGGTATCAAAGATATGGTTAGTTACCGTGACCGCCGGCGTTTCCTTGCCGATATGGGGGTCAAGGGAAGTTACATCCGCCCCCTGTCCAAAAATGATAGTATCCTTGTACCCACCCGCCTGGGCCTTGGATCCGCTTTTTCCACAACCGGCAAGCGCCATTACCAGGCAGATCAAACCAATTGCAAAACAGATATTCTGTTTTTTCATCTTACTCCTCCTTAACAATTATAACGCCGTAACACGGCAGTTTTTCTACGCAATCAGTGTACATGCAGCAAAATGATTTTCCCCCACTTCCCGGAAGGGGATATCGGTCCCCACACAAGTTTCCTGAGCCCTGGGACAGCGTTTTGCAAAGCGGCAGCCCGGGGCCGGTTCTATGGGGGAAGTCAGCTCCCCCTTTAGGATGGTGCGCTGCATGTCAAAATCCGGGTCCGGTACAGGAATCGCCGAAAGCAGGGCCTGTGTATAGGGGTGTAGGGGCTTTTCAAAAAGCTGCGCCGCCGGGGCCTTTTCCACCATCTGCCCCAGGTACATCACCAGGATATCGTCGGAAAGGTGTTTCACCACCGAAAGATCATGGGTGATAAAAAGATAGGTAAAGCCCAACTCTTCCTGGAGGTCCTGCATGAGGTTGAGTATCTGGGCCTGGATAGAAACGTCCAGGGCGCTTACCGGTTCATCGCAGATAATAAGCTTGGGATTAAGGGCCAGCACCCGGGCAATGCCGATGCGCTGCCGCCGGCCGCCGTCCAGCTCATGGGGGTAGGTGTTGACCAGCCGGGGGGCAAGGCCCACCATGTCCATCAGTTCCAGGGAACGCTTGTTCAGCCCCTCCCTGTCACGGGGTGAATAGAGTTTCTGTATTATCAGAGCTTCGCTGATGGTCTGGCTCACGGTCATCCGGGGATTAAGAGACGCAAAGGGGTCCTGGAAAATGATCTGCATATCCCTGCGCAAGCTCTTCAGCTGATTCTTATCGTAGTGAAGGATATTGTACCCGTTAAAAAACACCCTACCCGAAGTCGGCTCATGGAGCCGGAGTATGGTCCGACCCAGGGTACTTTTACCGCAGCCCGACTCCCCTACTATCCCCAGAGTAGCCCCGGTTGAAACAGTAAAGCTGACATCATCAACCGCATGGAGCATCCCTGCAGGGGTATGGAAATATTTTTTCAGGTTTTCTACCTGGAGGAGTTCCTTGCTCACCCTAGTTCCCCTCCTTTGGACAAATCCGCCAGTATGGCTGTCTGCATGGGCGGCAACCCGGTCCGGGCATGGATACAGCGCACCTGGTGCCCATCAGCAGAAGCTATGCCAGCCAGTTCCGGATGCTCCCTGCCGCAGGCATCGGAAACATAATCGCAGCGGGTATGGAATTTGCATCCCGAGGGCAAATTGGTGGGGTCCGGCATGAGCCCCCTGATGGGATTAAGCCGCTTTACTTCTTTTGCAAGGCTGGGGATGGACCCCAGAAGCCCCATGGTATAGGGATGCTTCGGGTTCTTAAAAATATCCCTGAGGCTTCCGTATTCCACAATCTCACCCGCATAAATGATGGCCACATGATCGCAGTTCTGGGCCACCACCCCAAGGTCGTGGGTGATGAGCAGCATGGAGGTGTTTAACCTGGTTTTCAGTGATCGGATCATTTCCAGCACCTGGGCCTGGATAGTCACATCTAGGGCGGTGGTGGGCTCATCGGCAATAAGCAGCTTGGGGTTGCAGGCCAGGGCAATGGCGATGATGACCCGCTGCTTCATCCCCCCGGAGAACTGGTGGGGGTACTCGTTGAGGCGATCCGCAGAAATGCCCACCATTTCAAGCATATCCGCCGCAGCAGAAATAACCTCTTTGGGGGTCATTTTATTGTGGGTCCTGATGACTTCCATGATCTGATCACCCACGGTCATCACCGGGTTAAGGCTGGTCATGGGGTCCTGGAAGATCATGGATATCTGCTTGCCCCGGATCTCCCGCATCTTCGCCTCCCCTATCCTGAGGAGGTCCTGGCCGTCAAAGATCACCTTGCCCCCCAGGACTTCCCCAGGCGGGCGAGGAATAAGCCCCATGACGCCCCGGGCCAGGGTTGTCTTTCCCGCCCCGGTTTCCCCCACCAGGCCCAGGGTATGCTTTTCCTTCATGGAAAAACTCACCCCGTTCAGGGCTTCCACAATGCCGTCGTCGGTAACATACCGGATAACCAAATCTTCAATACGGAGCAATTCCTGTTCAGCCATAGGTGCCTCAGGTCTTTAGCCGGGGATCCAGGGCATCCCGCAGACCGTCCCCCAGCACATTGAGAGCCAGGATGGTCAGCATGATACCGAGCCCGGGAATAACCGTGATATGCCAGCCGTCCCGTATATAGGACCGGGCCCCGGAAAGCATGGAACCCCATTCAGGGGTGGGAGGTTGTATACCCAGCCCCAGAAAGGAAAGCCCCGCAATGGAAAGAATGGCCCCGGCCACACCCAAGGTAGCTTGGATAATCAGAGGCGCCAGGGAGTTGGGGAGTATATACCGGAAAATGATCCGCATATCCCCCGCGCCCAGGGCCCGGGCAGCCTCGATATATTCCTGCTCCTTCACCATCAGCACCGAAGCCCGGACCGTCCGGGCAAAGGTAGGAATATAGGCCACCGCAATGGCGATAAGCACGTTCACCAGGCTGGTCCCCAGGGCCGCCACAATCGCTGTTGCCAGGAGCATGGACGGGATAGCCAGCAGGATATCCATGAAACGCATAATTGCATTATCCGGAATCTTGCCGTAATACCCCGCCAGGGCGCCCAAAACGCTCCCTATTATAGTAGAAATGATGACAGCAGCGCTTCCCATAAAAAGGGAATTCCGCACAGCCCAGAGCATCCTGAAAAGAACATTCCGCCCAAATTCATCAAGCCCAAAGGGATACTGCGGGCTGGGCCCCTGGAGCCGCAGCCTGAGATTCTGTTTGATCACATAATCGTTGTACACCCCATTGTGGGTTACCAGGTCGATAATAATTGTTCCTACGGCAATTGCAAAAAGGGCAAGGAGAAAGCCCAAACCCACCAGGGCAAGTTTATTTTTCTTCAGCCGCCGCCAAGCCTCCCCCCAAAGGGAACGCTGTTTATTTTCTTTCATGCCGCTTTCCTCGCAGTGCCCTTGTACTGAGATTTTATCCGGGGGTCCACGAACCCATAAATAATATCCACCACCAGATTTACTACCGAAAACATGATGGCCATGAAAACCACCGCCCCCATAACCATGGGGATATCCTTGCGGGTGATGGAATCCACCATGAGCCGCCCCAGGCCGGGCCAGGAAAAGACGGTTTCCGTCAGCATGGCCCCCCCCAAAAGGTGGCCGAACTGGAGGCCCACCGCGGTGATAATCGGGATAAGGGCGTTTTTAAACATATGCTTCCGGGTTACTTCTTTTTCGGTGATCCCCTTTGACCGGGCGGTAAAGATATAATCCTGCCGGATAACCTCCAGCATGGAAGACCGGGTCATACGCACCACCGTGGCGGCGACCCCGGTACCCAGGGTTATAGCGGGAAGCACGATGCTCCGCAGCAGGGGGATAAATCCGGTTCCCATACCCTGGGAAGGAAGCCACCCCAACTTGAGCGCAAAGAGCAGAGACAAGAGGAGCCCCAGCCAGAAATTCGGCATGGAAACCCCCACCAGGGAAAGGACTATGGAGGCATTATCCAGGGCGGTATACTGCTTTTTCGCCGACAGTATCCCTATGGGAATACCAATGATCAGGGCCACCACTATCCCCGAAAAAGCCAAGATACAAGTATTGGGAAATTTGTCCCAAACCTGATCCCACACACTGAGCTTATTACGGTAGGAAATCCCCAGGTCCCCCTGGCACATGTTTTTGACGTACCTGAAATACCGGATCAGCAGGGGATCGTTAAGCCCCAGCTCAACCCTAGTCTGCGCCAAGGCCTCCGCAGTAGCCTGGTCGCCCAGGATAATCGCCGCAGGATCCCCGGGGGTTAAATTCATGATGAAAAAGACAATGAAGGTGACCCCCAGCAATACGGGGATCAGTAATAAAAGCCGTTTAATGATATATTTCAACATACAAAGTATCTCCCTAGCCCATTAAAAAATCGTGTGTAACAATCGATAACGGTGTATGTATTTTATAGTACTTACTTGGTAATCTTTTCTGGTTATAGCATGTTCTGTTTTTTTGGGCAAGTGGAGGATGTTGTTTAGCAATGGACAGTTTATGTTGGCTGTGCTGGGGTAGTGACCGGGTCTGGGGGGAATTGCCCCCCAGACCCTGCCTTTATCCCGGTATAGTTACCTTAAAGGGATTACTACACACAATGGCATGGAAGGCTTGGTTTCCCATAGTTTATCCCATTCCTGAGAACCGCCTTTGGCTAAATTGAGAATTACTGGTGGCGGGTTTTTCCCCTTGTAATTCATACTAAACGTGTGTATAGTGTATATGGAAGATATTATGATAGAATATACCTATGACGGCTCCCTGGAGGGGCTTTTTGACATTCTTGAGACGGTTTGCGGGGCGGCTGAGCCGGAGGCGGCGCTGCCAAGCCATATACGCCGGGCTGGGGGAGCCAGGGGGAAAGGCGGCGCAGCGGAAACTGGCCAGCTGGAGCTTTTTGATGGGGAAACAGCGGTCGACAGCCAGCCGCAGCGGGTGTTTTCTGTGCCGGCTTCAGCAGAAGAGCGCCCTGGGGTATTTCCAGCGAGGGCTTTAGCTGGAGAGCGACCTGCGGTATTTTCAGCGGCGGCTTCAGCAGGGGAGTTCCCTATGCAGGAGCCGGAAACCCTGTCATCAGTGGCGCTGGAATTTCAGGAGCTTTCCGCTGATGCGTTTGACCGCTTTGTTTATGGATGGATGAGCGAGCTTCCTATTGAGGCGGAACTTATACACTTTGCCTGGAACGTGCTTGCTGCAGGCCGGCGCCTTCCCCAGGGGGCGGGGTCGCCGGAAGCGCGGGCGGCGGCGGAACAGGTGGCAGCGGATCGGGGGGATCCGGTGACCCAGCGGGTGCTGGAGGCGGCCTACAAGGTCTGGAAGGAGATAGACCGGCTCCGGGGGCTCCTCCGCTTTTCACCGAATGCTGCGGGGATTCATATTGCCCGCTGTGCCCCGGACCACTTTGTGCTGCCCGGGCTGGGGGTCCACTTTACCCTGCGCTTCGGGGAAACACCCTGGGCCATCATCGACGAGGCACGGGGCTTGGGGCTGTTCCGCCTCCCCGGGGAGGAAGCCCGGATCCTTGGGCTGGAGGAACTACCCACAGGCATTGCGGATGCCCCTGGAGCGGCGCAGGCGGGGGCGGATCCCTGGGGGGACCCCTGGGAGGGACTTTGGCAAAACTACCACCGGAGCGTTACCAATGAAAGCCGGATCAATCCCCAGCTTCAGCGGCAGTTCATGCCCCGGCGTTACTGGAAGTATTTGCCGGAGCTAAGGGAGGAGGAGAAGGAATGAAACCTAATACACCTGCCAATGAAATAATCCTCTATCAGCCGGATAGCGCAGTTAAACTGGAAGTTCGGCTGGAAGATGAGACCGTATGGCTTAACCGCCGACAGATAGCGGATTTGTTTGAAAGGGATATAAAAACAATCGGTAAGCATATCAATAATGCCTTAAATGAAGAATTAGCAAATTTTTCAGTTGTCGCAAATTTTGCGACAACTGCGGCAGACGGTAAAATTTACCAAGTAGAATACTATAACCTTGACATGATTTTATCCGTGGGCTATCGGGTAAAATCCCAGCGAGGAATTCAGTTCAGAATTTGGGCAAACCGTGTTCTTAAAGAATATCTGCTAAAAGGGTATTCTGTAAACCAGCGTTTTGAACGCATTGAACAGCAAGTCTCGGATACAAAACGGCGCCTTACAAGAACAGAAGAAAAAATCGATTTTTTCTCCAAATTTGCCTCCCAAACCTCTATCTATTTCACAGATCTACGCTGGGGCTTTGATCAGAAAAGTCCGAAGGTATATATTATTGTCATATACTATTCAAAGAGGCCCGTTTGAAACCAATCCCCGTTGCCATCATCGGCTTAGGCCGCATCGCCAGTCTCCTGGAAGACGACGCTCTCCGGGAAAAACCCTGCACCCATGCCGGGGCAATCGCCGCCAACCAGGACTGCACTATTGCTGCGGGCTGCGACCGTGATGAGGAGCGCCGCCGGCTCTTTGCGGAACGCTGGACTAGCCCGGTCTATGCGGATGCCGCTGCCATGCTGGAAGCCCAGCGCCCCGGCATAGTCCACATCGCCACCCACCCGGATAGCCATTACTATTACTGCGAGCTTGCCGCCCGTCACGGGGTTCCGGTGGTGGTTTGCGAGAAGCCCCTGGCGGATACTTTGCGGGAAGCCCGGAAAATCGCGGCGCTCCATAAAAGCGGGCGGATTAAAATCCTTACCAACCACGAACGGCGCTACTCTGCGGACTATGTCCGGGCAAAGGCGATCCTGGAAGAGGAACGGCTCGGCCCCCTGCTCAGCGTGCGGATGGCCCTGTACATGGGCAAGACCCGGCGTCTCCTGGACGTGCTCTGGCATGACGGGACCCACCTGGCTGATGCGGCTATGTTCCTGATCGGCGGGACCCTGCAACACCGGCGGCATTGGGGGGCGCGGCTCGGCGCCGGAAAAGGGACCGCCTGGCTGGAAGGGTGGTTTCAAACGAAACAGAATGCCTCGCCAGCCGATGCTTCGAAAACTGGCATAACAGGGGCTGGCAAGACAGAGCGGATTCCTTTCCTCATGGAGATTGGGGCGGGGCGGGATCACCTGGTCTTTGAGCTGGAATTTTCCTGCGCCCGGGGGCGGCTGCGGATCGGGAACGGGGTCTTCGAGGTTTGGGAAAGCGCTGAGAGCCCCTACGCCGAGGGGTTCCGGTCCCTTGCCAGAACCGGGGAAGCCTTTGAGGGAAAGACGGGGTACTTTGCCAACATGATGGAAGACGCCGTTGCCTGCTGCCGGGAAAGCGGGCGGCAGCCCCAGTCCAGCGCTGCGGATGGGCTGGCTGTGATCGAGTATCTGCATTCAGTGAAGGCTTGGAGCTAAACCGCGCAAATAGGATAATTCCCGCGCAAATAAGCTGTACGTCGAATGTTTTTTAAACCTTAAATTTCGATACCTCTTCGTTCAGGGTATCAATATTACGCTTGTTCTCTTCGCTTATTTCATTAACCCGGTTTACCGCCCCAGTGATCCTATCCGCCCCGGAGGACATTTCGTCCATACTCATGGCGACCTCCCTGGTTGACTTCATCAGCTCGGCGCTCTGACGCATTACTTCTCCACTTTCAGCGGTCATGTCTGTGGAGCCCTGCCGCACCTTGCCGGTAACATCATTCAGCCGGGCTATGGCGTCCAGAATATCTTTACTGCCCATTTCCTGTTCTTCCATGGAGGTGCGGATATTGGCCTCCTGATCGGACACGGTTCTGACCGCTTCCTCAATGGTTCCGAAACGGTTCAGTACCACCTGGGTTGACTGGGTAATCGAATCAATGGAGGCTTTGATTTTTTTAAGAACGCTGCTGATGGTTTTTGACTGCTGCCCGGAAGATTCAGCCAGTTTTCGTATCTCGTCGGCAACTACCGCAAAACCCTTGCCCGCTTCCCCCGCGTGGGCTGCTTCTATGGCGGCGTTCATGGACAGGAGGTTGGTCTGGGAAGAAATATTCTGCATAACGGAATTTATCTCCAGGAGTCCTTCTGAATCCTTGGCAATTTCCTGGATGTTGGAAGAAACAAGCTGGATATCAGCCCTGCCGATTTCCGATGATTCAGTGAGGGCGCTGACATTGGCAGTATTACTAACAAGGGTTTCCACCACTATCCGGATATGGGTAAACATTTCCTCTATGGCCGCAGAAGATTTGGCCACATCTTCGGACTGCACAACTATATGCCCATTAAGGTCATCCGCACTTTCCCTGATCCGCCCCATGGCGTCCCCGGTTTTGGTTACATCATCCGCCTGGTTGTTTACATGGTTCTTTATGTTCCGGATATTTTCAGCTATTTCGCTCACCGTTTCTGCGGTGGCGCCCATTTTGCTTTCCAGCTCGGTTCCCGTAGTTTCAAGCAAAAGCGCTTGTTGTTTGATCAGGGTAATTAAATTCTGTATTTTTTCAAAGGTCAAATTAAGGAATTCCGCCAGATTGCCTATTTCATCCTTACCGGTTACAGGAAGCCGCTTGGTCAGGTCCCAGTCCGCCGATATTTCCCCTATTATCACTATCATATTTTCCAGGGGCTTAAGGATTCTGATGATAAACACGTTGAAAATTATAAATATCAATAACACTACGAGGATCATGACTAAAAATATTCCCGCCAGAGGGCTCCTGAGGATCATCCCTATTTTCAGGGGCATGGACACGGACATATACCAGTTAAGCCGTGGAATACGACCCACCGCGTATTCATCCCTATCCAGGGTGAAGAGGCGAAGCTCATCGGCTCTCAGCACCTTTGCCGCGGCGACCACCGCTGTTCCGGTTGCCCCCAGATGGTCAGCAAGGCTGCCTTCCTTTGCCAGCAACGCAGCATCCCGAACTCCAGTTATTTTTCCGTCACTGTCAAAAAGGTAGAGCTCCGCGCTGGCGTCAAAGCCGTCAAACAAAACATCGATAAAATCAGTCAGGTCTATGCCGGTCCCCACGATGCCGATGGGCCGCCCGTTTTCCATCACCTGCACATTTATCCAGCAAAACGTTTTTTTCAGCCCGATATCGTAGTTTATATTAAAATTGAAATCTTCTTTCTGATTAAGGGTCCAGCCATACCAGGACGAATCAGGGTCAGCCGGGTCCAGGGTGTAGACATATTCGTTGCCGAAGTAATATTTCTTGTCCGTATCGTTAATCCAGAACACGTTGTTTCCCGTAAAGGAACGGCGGTACCCGGCAATTTCCCTGAAGGCGAGGCCCTCCAGTTCAGAATTGCCGGGATTAAGGAAATATTCTTTTATCAAAGGAGAATCGGCCATCTTCATAGCCAGGGCTATTTCCCCGTTGACCTGCCCTTCAAATTGCAGCCGACGGGTTTCAACAATCCGGGACAATTCCTGGTCCGTGGTATTCCGGACAATCTGCCTCATGGAAAGGAAGAAGGCCACCGCCCCGCCCGCAAGAATAATCAGAAAAACAACCAGGGAAAAAACCGCAAACCGGCGCTTGATCGAGGTCTTTCCGGGGGATTTCACGCCATGGGAATCGTGGGCCATATCCGCTCCTTTTGGCCCCCAGTATACCAACTCCGAGCTCCTTTGTTCACCCCCCAAATTCGATACAAAATACAATCTATCGTAGGATTATCATTTTCTGATTCCCATTACAGTACCATTACTCCTGCTTGCAGATAAGATTTTCCGGCAGCCAGCGCAGAAGCCCCTCTGTCAGGGATAAACTATCCATGGGCTTGGAGAGGAAGCCGGAGAACCCATTTGCCAGAAACATTTCCTTGGCGCCGCTTACGGCATTAGCGGTCAGAGCTATGATAGATACAAGGGCGTTCGGTCCTTCCGTGATTCGGATGATCCTTGTAGCCTCAATGCCATCCATTTCCGGCATCATGTGATCCATCAGAATCAAGTCGTAACGCTTTTCTCCTGCCAGGGCTACCGCTTCCCGGCCGCTTTTTGCCGTATCCGGTTTGATTCCAAAGGTACCAAGCAAATATTCTGCAACTTCCAAATTGATTTCGATGTCATCTACCAGGAGCACCCGAGCATCAGGAGCAGTAAAATTGATAAGCGGGACATTCTGCTGAGGGAGATCAGCTGCGGTACCCGGCTTGAGGGGCAAGCGGATGGTAAAAACCGATCCTTCGCCATAAACACTTTTTATGTCGATGGAACCGTTCATCATGGTGCAGAGACGCTTGGTAATCGCCAGCCCCAGGCCGGTACCGACCACGTTCTTATTCCTCACCTGGTCCAGTTGCTCAAAGGCGGTGAACAAACGGGGGATCGCCTCTTCCCGGATGCCTATGCCCGTATCCTCCACAGCAAAAGCAAAAATCCCATCCCCGTCAGGTGCCGCCCGGAATTTAACCCAGCCTGAATTGGTATACTTTAAGGCGTTATTGAGGATATTGGTTAATACCTGGCCTATCCGCTTTTCATCCCCAAAAACCACCCCAGGCAGGGTCTCACTGAAATCGCAGCTGAAGCCCAGTCTTTTTTCCGTAAACATCATTTCAAACATGGTATTAAGGCGCGACAGCAATCCTGTCAGGCTGAAAAAATCAGGGATGAGTTCCAGTTTACCTGCTTCGATTTTTGAGAAGTCAAGAATATCATTGATCAGGGTAAGCAGCACCTGGGAAGAATTCTGAATGCTCTTGAGATAATTTTGCTGCTCACCTGTCAAATCGGTGCTTTTCAATATATTGGAAATACCGATGATGGCGTTCATGGGGGTGCGTATCTCATGGGACACCGTGGCAAGAAAGTCTGACTTGGCCTTATTGGCGTTTTCGGCTTCCCTTTGGGCAACCAAAATTTCCGTGGTATCGTAGAACAAAACCATGGCCCCCATGGAAATGCCCCCTTCCACCAGCATGGGGGTTATCTGAATACTGTAATCCCGGGGATTGCCGTCCCGGCTAAAGTCAATAACCTCGTTGGTGATTATTGGATCACCCGCGACAGAAGACCCGTAGATAGCGTCGATCCGGTCTAACAGAGCAGGGGAGCTAACATCGGCTAAAATATCCCGGTATGAAGAACCGTTAATAATACCGAAGGCGGGAATATGGCTGCATTTAAGGAACGCCTCGGTACAGTAAACTATCTTCCCCTCCTGATCAAAGAGCAAAATAATGTCGGGACAGTTTTCGAGCAGCAAATTCATGTATTTTTCAAGGGCTGATTTTTTCTCTGAAATTATTTTACTCAGATTGTCTTTGGCTTCCGCAGCGATCTTGTTCCTCGCAATTACCGTGTTTGCCAAATTAAGTTCCCGGGTAAGTTTTTTTACTTCCAACTGGACTTTTTTCAGTTCCGCCCCCAGGGGCGTATCCTCATCATCAACCATTAATTCTCATCCATTCCTTTCTCTGTTTGACAACTTTTCTATGACAACTAAAAAACACAGATTACAATAGTATCATTGTGATTGCGATTAATGATGCTCCCGTCCTTTCCGTAAACCGGGCATATTTCTCCGCCTGAATAGCCCAGGTGAAAGGGGACCCCGTTATTGATCACTTCCTGAACCTTTTCCATTTCTGCAGTGGGGTTGAACCCCTGGGCAAAAAACCGTCCTATGCAGGAAAAGATCAGCATACCGTTTTTCTTCCCCCCCTGGAGGGCACCTTTCAGCGCCCGCTCGGTGGTGGCTATTACTTCCTCGGCACTGATGGTTCCCACTCCCAGGATAGCGCCCACGGGCATGTTGCCGCCGCACACTGCATAACCATCCGGGGTAATTGCAAACATCACCCGGATAACCGGCTGAGCGCCGTCCTTATAATCCAAAACAAAGGGGAAAGAATTGATCCCCACAATGGAACCATTCTCATCTTTTGAAAGTCCCAGGCTCACCAAATAGTCGATCACCGACAGGCCGTTAACCGTTTGCAGCTGATTACCCTGGGAAGCGGTAATCAGCCCCTTTTCAGGGAATACCCGCTCCTCGGAAATACCCCCAATAATAAACGAAGGGTTCAGGGGGCCGTATACCAGGACAAATACATAGCGCTCAGGGAAAGCATCCCCATTCAGGATGGTTTGGGATGCGTGATAATCGCTGTTATGATCCACCGCCTGGGTGCCGAAATTGGGAACATTGCCGCTTATGGCAGTGAAGGTGTTTACCATATAGTCACAGCTCACGTTCCGCAAAAGGGGGGCAAAACTGAGCATCAAGGCCGGCTTATCTTTGCGGCTCCCGGCGGCTTTTTCGTAGGCCCTGCGGAACAGGCCTTCATCCTCCTCCAAAATGGGGTCCGTAATACCAGTGACAAATTCCACCTCATCCCCGGTCAGCACCGTGAGGATTAGGATGGTTTCACCCAAATTCCCGCCGGTGGACCCCCCCAGGGTTGTAGCGCCGACCAGATCAAAAGGAAGTTTCCCGACCAGTGCCTTTACCACCCCGGAATTAAGAAAGTCCGCAAAACATGAGATGATCCCTATGGAATTTTTCAGGAGGTTTTTACCAAGATCCAGCTGATCAAAGATTTCACCAAGCGCCTTTTCAACGTCATCTATCTCATTTGTATAAGCCGTCAATGTTTTTATCATCTGTCACCGCCATATTTACTAAATATTGAAAAATCGTTTTTCCCTAAGAACAATTATAATATAAAACAAAAAATTTGCACACCACCATCCCACAACTATCCGGCATTATAATTAGGAAGTATAATTGACCATCATTGAGGATTCGCTTATAGTAAGGATTCACAGCGGAGGGTTGGCTAGTGGTTAAGCCGCCAGTTTTGGGAACTGGCTGTCGGGGGTTCGAATCCCCCCTCTCCGAAAAAATTAAAACCACCAAAAAACAGGGGGATTCGAAGCGGAGCCACCGCCGACCAACGGGAGGAAAAGGCGCCATGGATGGCGCCGACAGGTGGCGTAGCCGGGGGTGGAGGAGCAAACAGGACGAACCCCAAAGGGGTGAGTGGGTGTGAGCGCCGACCAACGGGAGGGAAAAGCGCCATGGATGGCGCTGGAAGCGAACACCCCGGCCTGGAAGCCCGTAGCAGGATGCGTAGGGCTGGAAGGTTTGCGACGGAACCCCGAATCCCCCCTCTCCGAAAAAAGTTAAAGCGGAGCCCTAATCGTCATCGCCCCCGGGGGGGAACATGTAGAGGTCAGGGAGCTTGAAAGTCCGGCCCATGGAGAAGGAACCCGCAGAACGGGATTCGCTGACCACCGGAACCTGGAAAAAATGGTTCAGGGTTTCCAGGCCTTCGCTTTCAATCCGTATGGAGTATTCAAAGGGTTTACGGATATCAGCCGTATCCGCCGGGATAGATTCAGGCCAGAAGGTAAAAGTCCCCTGGGTGTTCGCCACCAGGCTATAGGGGTTCTGCCAGCCCTGGTCTTTCATGGGCACCAGGATCCCATCCCGCCATAATTCCACGCTTACATTAGCCATGGGTGAAAAATTGATGCCATTAAAGACCCTGCCCACAATGGTTGGAATATTAAAGGCCGGAAGGTCCTTGGTCTTGGCCTCCGGCTGGGAATGGTTGGAATTGGGCCGCTGGTTGTGACTGACCCTTTTGAAGGCCTCAAAAACCAGGGTCGCGGTGTCCGCCGCGCTTTGCTGCTTTTTGATGGTTTCCTGTTCAATCCGGGCGGCGCCCCGGTTGGAAATAATATAATAGGGGGGCACACGGTTCAGGACAAAGCAAGCCACATCGGTCCGACACCTTTCGCAGAGGCAGAGCTTGTCCGGATTGCCCTTGCTTTCAATGGAAGCGCAAATCTCATCTATCGTCGTAAAAACAATATCCTCTGTGGTATTATGTATCTCCATTACGAACCTCCCGGTTACATCAAATTTAACCATTTTTTGCGTATATGCAATATCTCGTTAAGCTTCGAGCATGATTTTACCCTGTTTTCATGCTCAGGATCCACAAATATCCGTATAATTCGCAAAGATTTTACAAAACTTTCCACGGATCCGGCATTAAAAACGCTGGAACTTTCGGAAAAGTAACAGCCCTCATCGCTGACATAGAGGCCGGTCTCAAAAGAAATGGGCTCAGGCACATCAATAAGTACATCCTCGGGGCGCAGGGTCTCCCCTAAGGCTTCGGAAAGCTCTGTCGCCAGGGCTTCCTCGTACCGGGAACGGCGGCTTATATCCAGCAAATCCCGGTGATCCGCCCCGTTAAAGGGAAATTCTGCCACCGCCCCGTAAAACCGCCCTATCCGGACCTGCTCGACTAGGCGAAACAGGGGGTGGGGCCGGCTGGCCAGGAGGGCAAACAAACCGGCGTCATCCAGGCCGTAGAGCTCCTCCGCCCGGATGATCCCCTCTTCAAGCCCGGCCAGAAGGGCTTTTTTTACCATCCCTGTGGCAGAACGTACTATAGGGTGCCAGTAAACTGCCCGGTACATCAGGTATTTTGAAAAAAGGATGGATTCCACGCTGGGAATTCCCTTGCTATCGATGGTTACTCCCTGTTCCTGATGGGGATAGAGGCGGCTCAGAATAAAATCTACATCCTGGGCGCCGTAGGGAACCCCGCAGTACCGGGCATCCCGGTTCAAATAGTCCAGTTTATCCGGGTCCAGGACCCCGGAAAGGAGCTTACGGTAAAAAACCGGTTCCTTTTCACTGCCCACGGGAAGCCCGGTGTCCACAATGGCGGCGCTCAGAGCAGGGTCGCCTCCGGCACGGGCTACCAAAGACTTTACCGGCTCACTGAGTATAATCTCCGCGGTAAGTTCTTCATGGCGGCGCAGGGGCAGTTCCTTAAGTGAATGGGTGTAGGGAAAATGGCCCAGATCGTGGAGCAATGCGGCGCAGAGAAAAGAAACTGCCCCGACCGGACTCAGCCAGGATTCGGCGCCCCGGTTTGCCAGGTTTAAAAGAAGACGCCGGGCCAAATGGTAAACCCCGATGGAATGAGCAGCCCTGGTATGGGTGGCCCCGGGATAGACCGCATAGGCAGGGCCAAGCTGAAATATCCGGTAGAGCCGCATAAAGGGCGCCGATTTAGTCAGCGCCGCCAGTTCCGGGGTAAGATATATATGCCCCCACAGTACATCCCTGATGGGATCCGTAAACCCATCCCGAAGCGCGGCATACACATCCTGACCCATGATAAAATACTACCCGTGCAGGTGATTCCTGTCCATCCCTTTGATCTTTCTTTCCATTCGCGCTAGAATATAGCATTATGGGAATGGCAATTAAATCCTGGAAGGTTTTAATAGGGACGGTGGTATTTACCTGTTCCGCTGCCTTTTTGTTACCCGGCCAGGAATTCGGCAGTTCTGCAGATTTAGCGGAACCGCTTGCCCTGGAGGAAGAGCAGGCTTTTAATCAGGGACCTGTACCGGAAGCCCTACGGCTGCCCCAGCGGGGGGGAGAGTCGCCCCGCTACCCCCGGGATTTGGTCATCGGGGAACTGGGCCAGGGGACTGCCCCTGATGGCGCTTGGCGCTTGGCCCGGAATCTGCTGCAGGGGGTTCTTTCGGGGAATCGGGAATCGGCCCTCCTTGGGGGGATTGATCCCGGCATGCTCGAGGAATTGTTCGCCGGCCTGGAGCCCCTGGGGTCCCAGCGCTACCGCATTGGGGGCGGCCGGGAAGAGCCGGATGGCAGCACATCCTTTCTGTTTCGTTTTATTGGAAGAGATCAGAGCTTGGCGGGGGAACTGTACCTCAGGCTCAATGAAAGTACCTGGAAAATTGAAGATATTATTGTAGAGGAAGCACGGAATATTTCTGAGGGAGGAAACAGCTACAAGTTTGATTTCTCTCCCTATGAACGATTCTTTTAGCCTGGAGGGGTATGGCAACACCGATTAAGCGTATTGAAAAGGATTTTTTTCTCAAAGTACTGTATGACGAACAGCTTCCTATCATTTTTTTACGGAACCGTACCGAATATGTGCTGCGTGTTGAGCGGCCTGCCAAGGATGAAATTCAGCTCCAGTCGGATCGCCCCATACCGGGGCTGAAACCCCGGAAAAAAATGGATCTGATGTTTGAGCACCATGGGCAGGTCATAACCTTTTCCCTGGAAGTGAGGACCCTCCGGGATAACCACATCACCGCTGCAACCCCGGAATTTATGTATAAAAACCTGGCCCGCTCCCATTCCCGGGTGGTCACCCCCCCGGATCTACAGATCCAGTTTACTTTCCGGGGAGACCGGTATTCCCTTTCCTTCCCTAAAATACCCGAATACGAAACCGGGGAAATTGCCGAATTTATGAAAAACCTGGACCCCCACAACCTCTCGGGACTCATCGATCAACTGGCAGAGTGGGTCAAAGGTTTTGCCAGTGGCTACAAAATGATCATTTTTAAGGATGTGCATCCCAACACGGCGGAAGAAAAAATCCTGGCAGAAACCGGCAAGACCTTATTTCTGGCCTCCACCCTGGGCTCCCTGCCCCACACGGACCCCCTCCCCAAAAAACGGCTGATTACCGACGATATGCTGAAACGCTATCTGGAAAGTACCGGGGTAGGACAGAAGTTTCTGGATGACGCCGCTGCCCGGTTCATCCGCTCCAAATTTGACAGTGGCATCTATTCGGACCTTTGGGTTCCCATCATCTTTCAGGAATATGTGATTGGGTATATCCACATCTGGATTAGCAAGGAAGGGCTTGCCCCCCTGAATTACGATATTATTGAGACCGTCTACCAGTTCGCCCGGATTTTAGCTTTCTCCCTGAAGATCAATGGCTATTTTGAATCGGGGAAAATCAAAAATGAACCCTTTGCGGGGAATGTTATCGATATCAGCGCATCGGGGCTGCTCTTCGCCTACCCCCATTCGGATCTGGCTGCCGCCCTGCTACCGGATAGTGAGCTTTCGGTTAAACTGACCGCCCCCAAAAGGACGGTCAACGCCACTGCCCACATAGTACGGCGGTTTAAGGACGCCAGCGCCAACTACTTCGGCTGCCAGTTCCTGGATATAGCCCCGGAGGATATACGGTTTCTCTTTGAGTACATTTACGGAAAGCCCTTTACCGATGCGGACGCATCTTTCCTCACTGGCCATGTTTAGGGGTTTCAGAAACGGTCCACATCCCAGGGCGTAATATCTGACAAGACATCTTCTACAGAAGTATCCTTACTAACATTGAAACGCCGCTTTATGGCAACGGCGTTTCGTTTTTCGTTAAAAACCATGCCGAGGTTCCAGTATTCCACCGCAGCAAACAGGGCGTTTCCCCCGTCAAAGTTGTCGCTGTTGGCTCCTCTGAAAGAGACATAGTCCCCCAGGTGGTCAGCCTGCTGTTCATTGATACATTGGAGACGTTTCCGATTAAAGACATTCCACTTTTCCAGGTCTTTGAAGCCCTCCCCCTGGTCCTCGACGATAAGATGGGCCGTTTCAAGGGTAAGCTTATACCATATTCTTACTATTTTATTGGGATCATTATTATTGCCATGTTTTACGGCATTTTTAATGATCTCCGATATCTGCTGTTCCAGAAGGTTAAATCCCCGTATTCCTGAGGGGGCAGTCCGAATCAGCTCCATGGTATAATGCCTGATCCGAGTAAAATCAGAGGGAAATTCCCTATAGTCCATTCCGGTCTTATCAAATAAGGGCGAAGAACCGTCTATTTCTATCTCGAAATTTTCTTTCATACCTAAACCCTCTTTGCAGTTCCCTAGACATTGACTTTCTTCATAGCCTCGTCCAAGGTCGCCGTAATAGGGAAGTACCCCATCAATTTTGTCAATTCGATTACCTTTTTAACTGAGCCGTGAATATTGGTTATAGCAAGCTTAAGATTTAATTTTTTAATAGTGGAGGCTATATAGATGAGGGCGCCGATGCCACTGGAATCGATATACTCAACTTCGTCAAGGTTTATGATAAAGCGCTCGATCTTTTTCTCCAGCATCTTCACCAGCAAATCCTTGAGTTTATACGAATTATACAGATCCAGCTCTCCCTGAACATCAATGATGTATATTTCCTGGTTCTTCCGTATCCTTAGTTCCATACAATTCCTATATAAAAACAAGCTTTCCTGAAATAGCCACATGAAATGGCAAAAGAAAACCCAAATTTATAGGTATTAGTGTAATAGCATTAGAGGGGATTGTCAACAAGTTAATTTAAAGGGTATAGTATGCCACTTTTATCGGCCTTGTCAGAGGGTTTCCCTTGTTCTATGATATCCCTATGGCGGAAAAGCAGTTTACCGTTTTGGATCTTATTGATATAGATCTGAAGGAACATAACTCTCTCAACCTGCACTGTATTGGGGGCCGTAAAGGGCTTTCCCGGGAAATAGCCAGCCCGGATTTAAACCACCCCGGCTTGGCTATTTCCGGCTTTTACAATATTTTTGCCCACCAGCGTATCCAATTGTTCGGGCGGGGAGAGGTGGCCTACCTGAACAAGCTGGAAGCCGAGGGCAACCAGGACACGATCAGGCAGATGTTCACCTATATCATCCCCTGCTGCATTTTTACCTATAATCTTACCCCCACCAGGACTTTCTTCGAGGCCGCCGAAGCGGCGGAGTGCCCGGTGCTTCAAACAGACCTGGAAACCGCAGATTTTTCTTCCCGGCTCATGCGGATACTCTCTAATGTGTTCGCCCCCAGGCAGAGCGTTCATGGGGTGTTGGTGGAGGTATACGGCCTGGGGATCCTCATCCTGGGGGATTCCGGGGTTGGGAAGAGCGAAACCGCCCTGGAGCTGATAGAACGGGGACACCGGCTGGTGGCGGATGATGTGGTGGAAATACTCTGCGTAAACGGCAATACCCTCATCGGCGCCGGGGCGAATAAGATTATCGGTCACCACATGGAGATCCGGGGCTTGGGGATTATCAATATTACCCACCTTTTTGGGGTTCGGGCTATCCGGGACCAGAAACGGATACAGTTGGTGGTTAAATTGGAGGAGTGGGATTCTTCCAAGATGTATGACCGTCTGGGTATGGAAGAAAAATTTGCCGAATTTCTGGGGGTCAGTATCCCCAAATTGGAAATTCCCGTAAAACCCGGGCGGAATATTCCCATTATTATAGAAACCGCCGCTATGAATGAACGGCTTAAGAAAATGGGGTACAATTCGGCCAGGGAATTCAATCAGAATATTCTAAAATGGATTGAAAGTGATGCTACCCGCTCGGTGTATTTCGGGCAGGATGATATTATATAACAGAGAGAAATAATTAATGGTTGAACAAATGGTGACAATTCAGAACAGAGCCGGAATCCATGCCCGTCCATCGGCTATGCTGGTGCAGACTGCCAAGGACTTTAAGTCTAACATCTATTTGGAAAAGGGAAACGACCGTATTAACGGCAAGTCCATCATGGGCATCCTTACCCTGGGCGCTTCCTACGGTACCGAAATTAAGGTTATCACCGAAGGGGAGGATGAGCAGGCGGCCCTGGAAGCCATGGTAAAGCTATTCGACCAAAAATTCGAAGAGGAATGAGGGCTCCTATCCAGTGAAAATGGTCCGGACTCGTCCAAAATATTCTATTATTAATGTCCGGGTTTTAATTCTACTCTATGTTCTGCTCTGTATACTCACGGTTCTCTTTTCCCATACCTTCTTCATAGAAACTCTCCAGGACGGCAGCGTTCCGGATTTATTGAACCGTATCGTGTTTTTCACCGTCCCGGTGGTGCTGCTGGTATTCCTGGCTTTCTCCCTGGTACGCCTTATCTGGGATATGGTACAGCGCCGGCTGGGCAGCAAATTCCAAGCCCGGCTGATCAGCTACTTTATCATCGCCGTGATACTTTCCGCAGCGCCGGTAACCATCATAACCGTCCAGTCGGTCTATGAGTTGGTACGGTTCTGGCGTTCCATTAATATCAGTGATACCCTCCAGTATGCCCGGAATTTGGCCCTGGAAAATTACACCATAAACCTGGAGCGGTTTGAAAAACTTTCCCTGAGCAGTGATTTTAACATCTCTAGGACCAGCCAAACGAAACTGTCCGTGCAGGACTTTCCCGAGGGGCTCCGGGCTATCCAGGACTTCTCTCCGGATGAAAACGGCAACTGGATCAGCCGGGCTTTTTTGGGGGACGAAACCCAGGAAATCAAAACTCTTCCGGGTAATCAACAGGGCTTTATATCCCGGGAACTTCCCCGGGATACAGACACGATCCGGTATGTACTCCCAAGCAAGGACCTGGTACGGGTACTCAGCTATCATCTGGGAGAAGGGTTTGACGCTGCCATAGCGGACATAGAGGAGGAACGGGCCCGGTTCGAGGTTATCAATTCCCTTGAGCTGAATGTAAAACCCCTGGTTGTCTACTATTACGGGGTCTTTCTTTTCCCCACCCTGCTCATGACGATCATTATCACCCTTTCCTTTTCCCGGAAGATTACGGCGCCCATTGTGGAACTGGCGGAGGCTACTTCCCGGGTCGCGGAGGGGGATTTTTCCATCCAGATCGTCTCCCGCCCGGATGACGAGCTGGGGCGGCTGATTAGTTCCTTCAACGCCATGGTACAAAATCTGGAAAAATCCCAAACCGCCCTGCTCAAGGCGGAGAAAATTTCGGTCTGGCAGAGCATGGCTCAGCAACTGGCCCATGAGATAAAAAACCCCCTGACACCGATCAAATTATCCGCAGAACGGGTGCTCCGCCGCTGGCGGACCAAGCCTGAAGAGACCGGGGAAATACTGGAAAGCTCCATGCTGGCCATCATACAGGAGGTGGAAGGCCTCTCCACCATGCTTACCGAATTCCGTACCCTCTCCCGGCCTACAGAACTGTCCCGAAGCCAGACCATGATACGGGAACAGATTGAAGAAAACATAGAAATTTACCGGGGCAGCTACCCGGAGGTGTTATTTGACATTGAGCATGTGGGAGCGAATATTTCGGTAAAAATGGAAAAACGCTACCTTTCCCAGATACTGACCAACCTGATCATCAACGGCATTGATGCCATGAACAACCAGGGCCGGCTGGAGATACGGACCGACCTTGTAAAAAAGCGGGAGAGCCGGTATTGTAGACTGAGTATCAGGGATACCGGGAAGGGTATTGAAGAACAGGACCGGCCTGATGTCTTTACCCCCTATTTTACCACCAAGGAATCCGGCACCGGCCTGGGGCTTCCCATTATAGAACGGATAGTGAATGATCACGGGGGGACCATCTGGTTTAATTCGGCAGTAGGGGTGGGGACTACCTTTTTTATAGACCTGCCCCTGGATGAAGAGCCGCTGCCCCTTGAGGGCGCTCCGGACAACGGCGAAAATCAGGATAAGCAATGACAAAAATACTAATCATTGATGATGAACCGGGGATACGGAAAACCCTTGCCTCCATATTGGAAGATGAACACTACCTTGTGCATACTTCGGAGGACGCTATCATGGGGATGGACTTTCTGGAACAGGAACCGGTGAACCTGATTTTTCTTGATGTGCTGCTGCCCCGCCTGGGGGGCCTTGAAGCCCTGGACCGGATCCATAAAAAATGGCCCGGGATAGAGGTGGTGATCATTTCCGGGCACGCCAATGTGGACATGGCAGTCCGGGCAGTAAAACTAGGGGCCTTTGATTTTCTGGAAAAGCCCCTGTCCCTGGACAAGGTGCTTACGGTTTGCCGTAACGCCCTGGCACTGCAAAAACTCAGAGAAGAAAATACGGACCTGCGAAAAAATATCCTGAACAGCGATGATATCATCGGCGCCAGTGAACCCATAGCCCGGGTTCGGGAACTGATCAAACAGGCCGCTATCAGCGACGCCCGGATCCTGATCACCGGGGAAAACGGCACGGGCAAGGAACTGGTGGCCCGGGCGGTGCACCGGCTTTCCTCCCGGGCGGGCAAGGCTTTTGTGGAAGTGAACTGCGCGGCCATTCCGGAAACCCTCATCGAAAGCGAACTCTTCGGCCATGAAAAGGGGGCCTTTACCGATGCGGTCGCAAGCCGCAAGGGCCGCTTCGAACTGGCCTACCAGGGGACCCTTTTCCTGGACGAGATTGGGGATATGAGCCTGGCAGCCCAGGCCAAGGTCCTGCGGGTCATCCAGGAACAGAAACTTGAGCGGGTGGGGGGTGAAAAAACCATTGATACGGATGTGCGTATCCTGGCGGCCACCAATAAAAACCTGGAGGAAGAATGCGCGCGGGGCCGCTTCCGGCAGGACCTCTTCTTCCGGCTCAACGTGATCCCCATCAATATGCCCCCACTCCGGGAGCGGCCCGGGGACATACTCCTGCTGCTCCGCCACTTTCTGGGAGAGCTGGGGGTGGAATGGCCGGAAATGGAAGACGGAGCCCGGGATATGCTTCTGGCCCACCCATGGCCTGGGAATGTGCGGGAACTTAAAAACCTGGCGGAGCGAATTGCTGTACTCTGCAATGGGGAAAAAATCAAAACCGGGGTGCTCCAGGATATGCTCAAAAAAAACCCCGGGGCAGAAAAAAATCCGGAAAAATCCGGGGGGGACACTTTACAAAACCAATTGCCACTGGATATATTTAAACTTGATTATACAGAAGCCAAAGAAGTATTTGAAAAGAACTATTTGGAGTACCAGCTTGCTCAAAACGGCGGCATCATTTCCCGAACCGCCGAGGCCATCGGTGTTTATCCAAGTAATCTCCATGCAAAAATACGAAAATACGGATTAAGGACAGAACGATGAAAGAGCTTACCCAGAAGCAAAGAAATGTACTGGATTTTATTACTGGATACATTAAAGACCATGCCTTTCCGCCTACCATGCGGGAAATTGGGGAGTATTTTTCCATCTCCGTGAAAGGGGCCTACGATCATGTGGAGGCCCTGCGGAAAAAGGGCTTCCTCCGGCTGGGAGATAAACGTTCCAGAACCTTAGAAATAATAAAGGACGATCCGGATACCAATCCGGGAGTTAAATTCAAGCAGATCCTGGAGGTGCCCCTTTTGGGAACCGTTGCCGCTGGACGGCCCATACTTTCTGAGGAAAACTGGGAGGGGACCATCCCCATTCACCACTCGTTGCTCAAAAGAAACGCCGACCACTTTGCCCTCACGGTCCGGGGAGATTCCATGATTGGGGCGGGCATTATGGACGGGGATATAGCGGTGATTGAAAAGCGGGAATCTGCGGAAAATCAGGAAATCGTAGTAGCCCTGGTGGATGAGGCGGTAACCCTGAAACGGTTCTTCAAAGAAAGCAACCGGATCCGGCTGGAACCGGAAAATCCTAAATACAAACCCATTTTTACCCAGAATGCCCGTATCCTGGGGCGTCTGGCTCACATCATCCGTTCCTACTGAGACTGAAATGGCCAAAGGAAACTGCCTTCTGTTCCTGGGCCCCGAATTCGGGGAAAAGCAGGATGCTATTGAACTTATACGAAAGAATTTGCAAAAACAGTACGGCGCCCCCCCAGAGGAGGGTTCCTTCTATGTGGGGGAAACCGCAGTAAACGAGATGGTCTCGGTACTGCGCAACGGCTCTCTTTTTTTCGACGCCCAGCTTTTCTTTATCAAAAACGCCGAACTCCTTAAAAAGAAGGACGATTTGGAACTTCTGGGTTCTTACATGGCCGCCCCTCAGGAAGATACCACTCTTATCCTCATCTCTGACAACACCAGCTTGGACAAGGCCCTGGAAAAAGTGGTGAGCAAGGAGGGGAAACGGATCTTCTGGGAACTCTTTGAAAATAAAAAGACAGAATGGGTGGCAAATTTTTTCCGCCGTGAGGGCTACCGGATCAACAGCGAGGGCATAGAGGCCATCCTGGAACTGGTGGAAAACAACACCGACAGCCTCAGACGGGAATGTTCCCGGCTCATGCTCTTTTTGGGGAAGGACGAAGTTGTGGGAGAAACAGAGGTAGAAAAATGGCTGTCCCATACCAGGGAAGAATCGGCCTTCACCCTCTTTTCCCGCATCGCCGAAGGAGACCTGAGCCGAAGCGCAGAAATACTGCACACCCTCCTGGCCGCAAAAGAAACGCCAACGGCTATTTTAGGGGTCATGGCATGGTGCTTCAGGAAACTCCGGGACTATATCGCCCTCACCGCAAACGGCGCTCCTAATGATTTTGAATTCAGAAAAATCGGCCTGGCCTCTACCAGGGTAAGAAAAGACTATGCCGCCGCCGGCCCCCGCTACGGAACTATCGGCGCCGACGCATGCCTTGCCTTAACCGCAGACTTTGATATGCGCATCAGATCTACCGGTTCAGGATTTGCAGAGGTGTTGATGGATCTGTATCTCTGCAAAATAACCGGCCTGGCAAACTAAACCTTTCCTTTCGCTACTTTCAACGAAGTTTCCCGTGCAGTAATGCTACCAGATCTTCCCGGGTTTTTGCTTCAATTATCTTTTCCCTGACATCAGGGTTGTTCAGTACAGCACCCACTGAGGCCAGAAACTGGATGTGGGGACCCGTGGTTTTTTTAGCGGAAACCACCATGATGAAAAGCCGGGAGGGCAGACCGTCCATGGATTCAAAGTCCACGCCCTGTTTCTTGATACCCACGGCCACACAGATATCCCGTACCCCCTCGGTCTTGGCATGAGGCAGGGCGATACCATTTTGCATGCCCGTACTCATGGTCTTTTCCCTCTGGGACACATCCTCCAGGACCTGATCCCTATCCTCCAATTTTCCCTGGGAATGCAGAATCTCTACCATTTCTGTGAGTATTTCTTCCTTGGTGTTTCCCTTAAGATCCAGGGAAACACATTCTGCCTGAATCAGGGACAGCACATCATCATTGGTCCGTCCGCCGGGATCCAAAAGCCCTTTTTTCATGGCGCCGGGGTCCGAAGAATCCTTTAGTTTCTGAATAGTATCACTGAGCCGCAGTATTACTTCGTACACCGCAGTCTTTACAAAAGGCATATCCATACCGGAAGTTTCTATGGTTACCATACTCTCCGCCTCAGTGATAGAAAGACTGATATCGTCTTTCCTGGCCTGGGAGAGCCCCTCATCAATATTCATCATCTGAACATAGAAGCCTTCGGCTTTGAGGTCCCTGAGAAGGTTGTCTACCACTAAATCTGCGATCTCATCGGAGAAAAATTCCCATTCAGAAACTGCCGAATCATCCCCCTTGACAGGTTTCCTGGTCCCCGGGCCGGGTATTTTCAGGGAAGCGCTCAAAAGGGGCGCCGCAGCCAGGGTGGTGATCAGGGTCATGATGATGATCACCCCAAAAAGCTGATCGTCCAGGACACCGGAAGCCCGTCCTATGCCGGCGATGATCAGGGCCACTTCGCCCCGGGGCACCATCCCAGCGCCGATCCGCAGGGCGCCCCGGAAATTAAACCCCAAAAGAAGGGCCGGCCCGCCACAGCCTGCCACCTTGGAAAAGACCGCCGCCAAGGTATAGATGGCGCCGAAGATCAGCACCGGGGGCGAGGCAATTTCTCTGAGGTTTACCATCATACCCATGACCGCGAAAAAGATGGGCACAAAAAATTCGTAAAGCCCATGGATCCGTTCCTGGATCACCGCAGCAATATCGGTTTTAGAAAGGGAAAGCCCGGTAACATAAGCGCCGATAATCATGGCCAGCCCCTGTTTTTCAAAGACCCCCGCCAGCAGCAGGGCAATCCCAAGGGCTAGCACGGAAAAATCAAAGGTGCTCTTGAACAGTTTAAGAAAGCCGGCAATCTTTCTGGAAAAGATCAGCCCCAGAGCGGTAAAGCCCAGCCAGATGCCAAAAGCCTTCCCCGCAATGCCCAAAATAGCGGCGCCGTTCAGGCTGCCGCCCTGCCCCCCGGTGAGGAGGGCCACAATCCCCAAGACCACCGCCAGAGCAATAATTCCCAGCACATCGTCAAAGACCGCCGCCGCCAAAATGGTGACCCCCTCGGGGGAATCCATCCGCTTATGGTCCGACAGGATCCGGGCGGTGATACCCACGGAAGTGGCGGTAGAGAGAACCCCCAGAAAAAGACACCGGGGATCCATAAAGGAAGCGTGGAGCATGAAAACCCCGGTAAAAGCGCCCAGAGAAAAGGAGAAAACCACCCCCCCAATACCGATGACCCCGCCGGCCAGGGAATACCTAAGAAAAAGCCCCAGATCTGTTTCCAGCCCTGAGGCAAAAAGCAAAATAATCGACGCCACCGTGGCAAAAGCGTAGAGCTCCGAACTTACCGCCAGGGCACCCTCCCCCAGGGGAAATAGCCCCTGGGCAAAGCCCGGCAATGATATCCCCCCCAGGGCATAGGGCCCGATAGCCACCCCGGCCAGGAGTTCCCCCAGCACCGAGGGGATACCGACACGTTTGACCAGTCTGCCCCCCAGGCGGACCGCAAAGATGATAATCCCTAATTGCAGAACCAGTTCAGACATGATTTCAGTTATATTCATGAAAACCTCTTCAAATGTAGGAAAAACGTTGAAATATTTAGAAGAGATTAGCGTATAGTTGAAAATGGTTCAATACACCGCTTTGGCCTCGGTTAAAAAGAAACCCAAGCCAGGGCAAGAAGCGAAAAATCAACAACCCCGCAGCTTGCCGCGGGGTTGTTGTTCTCTTAAGGAATTGGACTCGGGGGTTAAAAAGGCATTAACCCCCTTCCCCACGAATGAAACAATGCTTTATTCTCAAGCCTACTATGTGTTTTTTACCGTTTCAAGAATTATCCGGGGTATAATATGGTCCCGTGAGAATTCCCGGCTATCCTTATCCGCCTGATCCCTGGCGGTATAGATAGCTTTTCCACCGAATGAATTATCCGAAATCAAAAAAACAGCCCCTGCCTTTAGCCCGGAGACTTCCGCTGCCTTAAAAAAGAGAGAGGTTTCCATTTCAATACTATCGCAACCCATTTGAAGTATCTCCTCAAGATGGGCGAATTCCGCAAATATATTATCCACACTGAAGGTTTTGCCAATATGCAAAGCCGCTTTATTACCTGATGTCACTACTTTTGCTGCGGCAATAAGATTCTTATAAATATCCTGATTGGGATAGTATTTTTCGCCGAAACAATCACTGTCCTTAAGATTTCCTTCAGTTATATACCGGCTGGCGCCTTCTCCGCAGACCGAATATTCAGGAACAACAATATCCCCCACATCCTGCCCATCAACAAGCCCGCCCACAGATCCGGCAAAAATCACATTCTTGCAGGGAGTACAGCTCAGGGCAAATACCGCATGAGCCACCGAAGGTGCGCCCGGGCCAGTGCGCAGAAACGTTATTTTTTCTCCATTGGCTGATATTTCATACAATCTCCTAATACTATTCTCAACTATCGGAATAATTGAATCCGTATGTGCAGAAAATATTGTCGGCTCCCAGACAGGGGCGAGGATAACTGTTTCGGTGATACGACCGGGTTCGCATTTGAAGGCCATTTCGGCAATACTTGTCCTGGTTGCCCCAAAGCGCTCAATCCCCTTGAACAAACGTTGATATATCATTCCATTCTCCATTGTTGTTTTGATAAACCATACCGGCGGAGATATCCACCACCGGTATAGTTTTCTTTTTAATTCGTTTTATTGATTCCTTAAGAACAACGACTTATACAGCCAGTTTTTCTCCTGCCTGCCTGAACGCAGGATGGTCCCCGTTTTCTATCTGGAAAATTTCATGAGAAAAATTCCTGCCTGGCGTGGCATAGAAAATTTCTTCATAGGTCCGGCCAGCTTTAGAGAGCAGCTCTGCATGACGCAGCTGTACATCCCAATGCCAATCGACTGAGGGCGATCGGTGGCCTTCCAAATGTGAACCGATGCAGGGATGAAAACTCGAAGCAACCGTAACTACACCGATGGATGTAAGGTATTCGAGTCCTTCAAAAAGCACATTCTTAGGCTGGAGCCCCACCACAAAATTGCTCCGTACCCGTCCCTTGCCGAATACGTCCACAGCATGTTCAATGGCTTTAATAAAGTTATCATAGCCACCGCACATTTCCACTTTTCCGGGATTTACAATCTCAAAATACTGCTTACCCCAGACTTCCGTATTAAATGATATGGTCCTAAATCCAGTCTCTTTATATTTATCAATAACTGACAAATCTGCCGGGGCTCCGATACAAGCGGTGCCATAAAAATCAGCTACTCCCAGTTCTGCCCTGAGCGCTTCTCCCACATCAAGGTAGTATTCCAATTCTCTCCGTTCAGGAACAAAGCCCCCGGTAAGGGTTATATGCTTAAAGCCTTCGTCATATGCTGCCTTTACCGTTTCAGCAATAAGGCGTGGATTCTTGAGAGCCGGGCATTTGTCTTCTCCCAGCAGTTTACTATTCCGTTCGATGCCGCAGAACAGGCAAACTTTCCCTTTTTCTGTAAGGGCGCATTCGGTACTGTAAGAAATAACCAGCGATCTATCAGGACTACCGGAAGAACTATCGTTGCCAATGTTCTTCATTCTGACACCGTCGCTGGTCGTTTTTGAATAGAACAAAGGAGGCGTAGGAAAACTTATATCAGCCTGCCATTTCCCTAAATAGGTTACACTGAATACTCCATTTTTTTCCACAATTTCATAAGGAGAATCCTGACGATAATCAAGTCCAACATGAAATCCGTGGGGAAGTACGAAGGCATAAGGGGCAAGCCCTCCCTCAAAATAGCTGCTTACCTTTCTTCTGAGCGCGTTATTCCCATCAAGCACACGATCAAAGATACCCTTCTCATGCCTAACGCCGTCAACAATCAGCCCGAGCTTCAGCTTAAGCTCTTCATACAAAGTTTCTTTCAGGTCACTCATTTAATCCATCCTTACAAATAATATTAAAACTGTAAATACAGTTTTTATACTGCATCCTTCTTCCGGTCGAATATCGGCAAAATCTCATCTTCAATCTGAATAAATCCGCCACTTATAGTAAGATACTTAAAGCTCTCACTATAAGGAGCCCCACCCATCTCAGCTTTTAATTACAGTGATCATAAATATTTTAGGCGACGGCGCCTTTGCCGGCTTCTTTAAAAATATCAAAAACTTCATTTTCAATCCGGAAAATATCAGAAGGTAGTCGATAATCCCCGGCAGTAGCATCATGGATCTGATCAAAGGTAAAGCCATTTTTCTTCCAAAACTCCGCAAGTTTTGTCGCAATTTCTATGTACCATTCGGTCTCAGGACTCCGGTGGCCTTCAAAAGCGGAACCCACATTGGGCGCCCATACATTAAAAGAGCACACAACACCTTTACCACAAAGATACTCAAAACCCTCAAGAGTCCTGGGCATAGGCTCAATGCCGGCGACAAAATTGGAACGAACCCGACCCCAGCCGAAAACACCTACGGCATATTCCAAGGCCTTTACCCAATTATCCCAACCACCGCTTCCGTGAGCCTTACCCGGGCATACAGCTTCGTAAAAAACTTTGTCCCACAATTCAAGATTCATCGCAGTAGTGCGGAATCCTGCTTCCTTAAGTTTATGAATATTACTAAAGTCTGTAGGAGCCGCCACCGTAGCGGTACCATTAAATGTCTCCACTCCTAGAGCTTTGGCAATTTCCTCACCAGCGTCGACATAGTATTCCAATTCCCGGCGCTCGGCGACAACTCCGCCAGTCAAGGTTGCGTGATTTGCTACTCCGTGTTCAAAGGCGGCTTTTACAGTTTCCGCAACCTGTAAAGGAGTCCGCCAATAGGGACCGAATTTTTCGGTGTAAAGATCCTTGTTGTAGTTAATGTTGCAAAAGAGGCAGTCTTCATCCCGTTCCTTATAGGAGCACTCGTTACTGTACGATATAATTACATGTTGATCGTAATAATCCGCATGGCCTATTAAATCAAGAGGAACCCCATCGGAAGAAGTTTGCCCGTCATAGGGAAGTTTTTTTGAATACTGAATTTCCCCAAGACTTTTGCCCTCGTAAGTGAGGGTATGTTTACCATTAACCAATTCAACCACATAGGAAGAAGTCTCATTCCAAGTAAATGTAACCTTAAGGCCGTAGGGTAGATAAACACAACCCGGAAGATCCTTCCCCTTGTACAGCTTTCGATTCCGCCCACCTCCAAGTTTCTGCCCCCGGAAGGATTCATCCTGATGAATGGCATTAAGGGCGTTCTCTGAAATTGTAATGCCCTTGGTTCCAATATCCGCTTTCAGGCGAAGCTCTTCCCATAATTTCGCCTTTACCTGCTCCTTACTAAGGCTGCTTACATCCGCAGTCCAGTATTTTTCATTCTGGCCCATCTTTTTTCTCCTTGATATGCAAAAATCGCATCGGCATAGCCGGTGTTTTAAAAATTTAAAATTAGTATAGGAATAATAGTAACTATATATGTTCTTTCGCCTCCCTAGGGATAAGAACTCCTATACTAGTTGAAACTATTTATTCGGCTTTACCAGCAGCCTCATAAATATCAAAAACCTCATTCTCTATACGGAAAATATCTGAGGGTAGCCGATGATCGCCTGCGGTGGCATCATGTATTTTATCGAAGGTAAAACCATTCTTTCCCCAAAACTCTGCAAGCTTTGTTCCCAGATCTATATACCATTCGGTCTCTGGGCTCCGGTGTCCCTCAAACGCTGAGCCCACATTGGGCATCCAGATATTAAAAGAACAAACAACCCCCTTCCCGCAGAGGTATTCAAAACCCTGCAAAGTTTTTGGCATGGGCTCAATCCCTGCAACAAAATTGGAACGTACCCGGCCCCAACCAAAAACTTTCACTGCATATTCCAGAGCATTTATCCAATTTTCCCATCCCCCGGAATTATTGGCTTTTCCCGGGCATACTGCCTTATAAAAATCTTTATCCCAGAGTTCCAGATTCATAGCAGTAGTACGGAAGCCTGCTTCCTTCAATTTATCAATATTTCCGAAATCAGTAGGCGCTGTAGCAACAGCTGTTCCATTAAAGGCATCTACTTTCAATGCTTTACGGATTTCTTCACCGGTATCCATATAGTATTCCAGTTCCCGACGTTCGGCGATTACTCCGCCAGTAATATTCACATGATCCGCTACACCTTCTTCAAAAGCGGCTTGTACCGTCTCGGCGACCTGCTTGGGAGTCCGCCAATAAGGCCCGAATTTTTCTGAATAAAGGTCCTTGTTATAATTGATATTGCAAAAAAGGCAATCCTCATCCTTGTCAATATAGCAGCACTCGTTACTATAAGTAACACCAACAATACGGTCATAAAAATCACCTCGTCCAATAAGCCCCAAAGGCACTCCGTCAGAAGATTTACGTTCATGGTACTTGGGCTGTTTGGCATACTGAATTTCCCCAAAGGTATTGCCTTCATAAGTGAGGACCTGTTTACCACCCGCAATATCAATAACATAAGGAGAGGCTTCATTCCAGTTAAAAGTCACCTTGAGACCATAGGGCAGATATATGCATGCAGGAAGCTCCTTACCGGTATGCAGTTTGCGGTTCCGCCCTCCTCCGAGTTTCTGCCCGCTAAATTCGGCATTCCCGTGCAAGGAACTCAGTGCCGCTTCTGAAATAGTGATACCTTTAGTACCGATATCCGCTTTAAGCCGAAGCTCTTCCCAGAGTTTTGACTTTACCTGCGTCCTGCTGAGACCACTCACATCAGCGGTCCAAAATTTTAAGGCCATAATGCCCTCCTTTTAAAAATTCTACGAATCACCATAAAGTCGGCATGCAACCTTATGTTCCCTGCCCATATCCTGAAATTTCAGCGTATAGTCCCTGCAAGCAGCTGATGCCTTTATACAGCGGGTATGGAAAGGGCAACCCGGAGGCGGATCAATAGGGGAAGGAAGTTCCCCCTGCAAACGTTCCCGCTTATGGGGTTGATCCACATCCATGGAAGGTGAAGCTGCCAGCAAGGCCTGGGTATAAGGATGCAGAGGATTATTGAAGAGTTCCTCACTGAGCGCTTCTTCTACGATATGCCCAAGATACATTACCCCTATCCGGTTGGAGATATATCGTACAATGCTCAGATCATGTGCGATAAAGAGATAAGTCAGTTTTTCAGCTTCCTGCATATCCTGCATCAAATTGATTATCTGAGAACGAATGGAAACGTCTAATGCAGAGACTGGTTCATCACAGATAATTAGTTGAGGCTTCAGTAAAAGTGCCCGAGCAAGTCCTATCCGTTGCCGTTGACCGCCTGAAAATTCATTGGGATAGCGAAAGTACTGCTCAGACCGGAGGCCGACCTTACTCATCACTTCAAGAACGATTTGCAAGCGTTCATTTTTCGCCCCGATGTTATGGATATCCAATACCTCTGCCAAGATATCACCAACACGCTTACGCGGATTCAATGATGAATAAGGATCCTGAAAGACCATCTGGATTTTCGGCCTCAGCGCGAAAAGTTGTTTGGAACTAAGTTTTAGGATATCCTGATTTTCAAAAAAAACCGTTCCATGAATAGCCTCAACCAGCCGGACAATTGTTCGGCCCAGGGTGGATTTACCACAACCCGTCTCACCTACGAGCCCATAGGTTTCTCCTTTGTAAAGGGAAAAGGAAACATCATCCACTGCCTTCACATAATTACGGACACGGCCTAATGCACCTTTTATGGGGAAATAGGTTTTTAACTGATCTACCTGCAATACCACATTCCGATTATCCATAGACAAATGCCTCTGGGGATAAATATTGCCAGCAGCGGACTTTTTGTTTTTCATCATTGCAAAAAATTCCCGGGGGCTTGGTATGACAAAGCATGGTAGCAAATTGGCACCGGGGAGCAAAGCGACATCCCGGAGGAATTTGATTTAACGGAGGTACTATTCCGGGTATCACATTAAGCCGCTTTCGTTCAGACTCAATAACTTGGGGCACTGAATTCATCAGGCCTACTGTATAAGGGTGCTGGGGAGTATGGAAAATGTCTTTGGTATTTCCTTCTTCCACAACCTGCCCTAGGTACATCACTACTACCCGGTCGCAGGTTTCTGCGACTATGCCGAGATCATGGGTGATCAAAATCACTGCCATACCAAATTTATGATTCAGTTCTACCAGCAGATCAATGATCTGTGCCTGAATTGTTACATCCAGAGCAGTGGTAGGCTCATCGGCAATCAGCAGTTTCGGCTTGCAAGCCAAGGCCACACCGATCATCACCCGTTGACGCATACCCCCTGAAAGTTCGTGAGGATAACTGAAAAACCGTTTTTCCGGCGCCGGTATACCCAAAAGCCTGAGTATTTCAATAGCTTCATTCTTGGCATCCTTTTTGTTCATCCTTTGATGTATCGCCAGGGGTTCCATAATCTGCTGCCCCACAGGCATCAAGGGATTAAGAGAACTGAGAGCATCCTGAAAGACCATAGCCACATCCCTGCCCCTGATAGCCTGTACTTTCTTTTCCGACAACTTCATTAAATCTTGTCCACCGAACAGTACCTCTCCGCTGTATTTCACGGCTTTCGGCTCATCATACAGCCGAAGGATGGACTGACTCGTAACGCTTTTGCCGCAGCCGGATTCTCCAACAAGTCCCATGATTTCGCCTTCATATACTTCGAAGGAAATTCCGTCCACTGCGCAGACAGGACCATCCTGGGTATTAAAGGTTGTCGCAAGCTGCCGTACATCAAGAATCTTAGCTGGTTTCAATTTTTGTTTTTCCATAACAATTTCTGCCCGCATTACTTGCGGGTCTGAGGATCCAAAATATCCCGCATTCCCTCGCCAACCAGATTTAATCCAAGAACGGAAACTGCAGCAAATAAACCAGGAAAGGCTATCATCCACCATGCGTTATAGATCAGGTTCTTTCCTTCACTAAGGATGCTCCCCCAGCTCGGTTCAGGTGGTGGGACGCCGGCGCCGAGAAAACTTAAGGATGCCTCGGCGGGTATGGCCGACACAAAGGCAAATGTCATTTGTACCAGAATAGGTGACAGAATATTTGGAGCGATATGCCCCCAGAGTATTCTTCCTGGTTTGGCTCCCAAAACATGCATTGCATCTATATAAGTCTGTTCCCGAACCCCCAATGCCGCAGCACGGGCAACTCTGGCAATATTTGGAGTACGGACAATAGCAAGACTGATAATAACATTTTTAATATCAGCCCCCAATACAGACATCATCAGGATTGCTAACAAAATGGAAGGAATAGCTTTAAGGCCATCGCAGATGCGCATTAAAAGCTGATCCATAACCTGATTATAGCTGGCGTACAAACCGATGATTAATCCAGCTAAACCAGAAATGATACCCACACCCAGGCCAACGGTGAGAGATATCTTGGCCCCATATACCACCCGACTAAATACATCCCGCCCCATGCCATCAGTACCAAACCAATGCTTTGCAGACGGTCCCTGGATTCGCTCAGGAACATTTACATCATAAGGAGAATATCTAGCAAAACGGGGACCGAAGATAGCAATGAGTATAAAAAGAATGACAATTATTATACCCACTATTAGTCCTTTGTTTCCCCAAATACGCCGCAAAGTATTCCTGTGCTGTTCCTGTAATAAAATTTTGCGATCACTTAGATAATCAGACAGCACATCAGGCTGATTAGCCATCATGCTTTTCTTTTGAACAATACCACTCGTAATTAGCATAACTAGGCAACTCCTTTTAGTATCTCGGAAATTTCAATGAGACAGCCTGATACGAGGGTCTACAACGCAATAGAGCAAATCCACAATCAAACTAATGGCAACATTGAGCAGTGTAATAAAAAGCACAATGGTCTGTATCACAAGGTAATCTCGTCTGCTGATTGAATTAACAATTAACTGCCCCATGCCGGGAATATTAAACATGGACTCAATGACTGCCGCCCCGGAAAGAGCCCCAATAAAACTCTGGCCTATGACCGTTATAATAGGTAACAGTGCATTACGCAGGGTATGTCTTACCAAGAGAGAGAATTCCCCTACCCCTTTGGCTTTGGCAAGCAGTATAAAATCGCTCCCCAATACTTCCAGAACCGATGCTCTAGTCATGCGCATCAAGAGTGCGGAATGCATGAGACCCAGTGAAATAGCCGGGAGAACCAAGGGATGGAAATGAGCGGCAAACCCGGCATTCCAATCCTTGTAGCCCGAAACCGGAAACCATCGCAATTTTACTGAAAACACAAACATCAAACCAAGCCCAAAAAGAAAATTGGGAACTGATATGCCAAACATTGTTATTGCCGCAATGCCATGGTCCAATGCACCGCCATGCTTCCTCGCACTGAGGATTCCCAGGGTCAAGGACACTGTAATGCTAATGACCATCGAAAACAAGGTGAGCGATAAAGTGGGCCGTATAGAATTCCCGATAAGTTCCGCTACCGGCAGACCCCTGGAAACTGTGGATATGCCCAAATTGCCGCGGAGTATATTTGAAACCCAGCGGCCATATTGGATAATCGGCTCGAGATTCAGGCCCATTCTCTCCCTCAAATCAGCGAGGGTTTCTGCGCTAGCATCTTCCCCCAGTATAACCATAGCAGGGTCTCCCGGAGCCATGCGAATAATAATGAAAATAATCACTGATACCACTATCAATACCGGAATAGTAGATAATAGCCTTTGAATCAGATATTTGTGCATAACCCTTGTCCTCTTACCTGTGAATGCCATCGGCAGGAAACTGCCGATGTTTCCGGTTTTTTCCTACTGCCTGATCTTGGCATTCCAAAAGAAAATTCCCTCTTTGGTTACTACCCCTTCCAGTTTTTTATTCCAGGCATAGAGATTATCCTGATGCCCAATGAGGAAAGTAGGAATATATTCCTCCCAGCAGTAAAGCTGTATTTTGTCCCACACGGCCTTGGCTTCTTCTTTGGTAGGCTGAGCGTAGAATTCTGTGATATAATTCTGCAAAGTTTCATCGTCCGCCCAGCCCCGTGCGTTTGCATCCAAGAAGGGTTTAATAACCGGAATAGGATGAATGACCTGGGTTCCAATGGTAAGCTCCCATTTACTAGGGTCCGGCGCAATGGAAGAGCTGGCAGCACTGTCACCGGCAATAAGCTGGGCATTCAAGCCAAAATCAATGAGCTGCCGCTGCAATACTGTAGCCATGGCATTGCTGGAATTAATGCGGATAGGCTCACCCCGATAATTAGATTTTGCAAGATACTCCCTGGCCTTAACAAGATCCTGCTGATTATAATACTGCGAACCTGCGGTGCTATACCAATACTGAGGCCTGTTCATATAAGATGAATCCAGTACATAGTGAGTCCCCATCTGAGCCAGCAACAAGTCTTCGTTATTCAGCATATAGTTGATGGCCTTTCTAAGATTGACATCCTTGAGAGGACCTTGTTTTTTATTAACCTGCATATAGGCGATTCCGTTCAAGGCAGGAACAACTTCCAGATCAGGATTATTTTTAACCCGGTCTTCGTCATCTACGGAGAGCGCAAAAATAGCATCATACTGACCGGT
Organism: Treponema primitia ZAS-2; assembly: GCF_000214375.1. NCBI lineage: Bacteria > Pseudomonadati > Spirochaetota > Spirochaetia > Treponematales > Treponemataceae > Treponema > Treponema primitia. The sequence continues at coordinate 3,646,101 of NC_015578.1, forward strand.
TTCCAGGCCCATAACCCTTGTTATCGGATCGGGAACATACCAATAATAAATTTTCTTAAGAAACCCATATTTATAACCGGCCTTACCATCAGCAAGTACATCGGGGTCTCCATAGGGAACATAGTCATCAAATTTTTCCAACAGTATATACTGATTCTGAACCCATTCTACAAATTTATAGGGACCGGTGCCAATATACTCTTTCCAAAATCCATTCACATCAAGGTTTTCGTTGGAGGCTGCGGTAGTAACCGTTGCAGGCTGGGCCGCACCGGCAAGAATATCAACAAAGGCGGCCGCCGGATTAGGCAGGTTAATTTTAAGAGTATACCTATCTACCTCTACAAACCGAGCCTCTTTTGCCAGAGTCGTTGCAATACCGAAATAACGTATCCACCGGTTCATTGAGGTTGCTGCGTCGATAGCCGTAAGTTCCGTACCGTCATGGAACTTAACCCCCTTACGGAGATAGAAGGTAATCTCCCTACCGTCAGGAGATACCGTCCAGCTTTCAGCAAGTTCGGGTACAACTTCTCCCGCAGCATTAAGGGTAACAAGCTTTTCAAAAACCTGTCCATCACCCACCATTTTTGGCGAATTACCCTGATCCCGGTGGGTATCGTATGAGGTTGCTTCCGATGCAATAGCAACATTTAAGGTGTCCCGGTAAACAACCGCTCCACCCTTTACCTGACTATCAGACTGCCCTGAGGATTTGGAATCCGAGCAGGCACTTAACGAAAAAAGAACTATAATTATCATCAAAAAACCTGAAAGCATCCACTTAGTGGATAAACGATTCAACATATTAATTCTCCTTTTAAATTCCGATTACATTGTGACGGTTACCAGCTCCAAAGTAAAAATCCTCGCTATTACAGCCTCCTAAATTCTTATTATACCGATCATTTTACTATGTTATTATACACAGGTATTTAATAAGAATTCATATAACATGTCAATGCTTTTTACGAAAAAAATAAAAAAAATCGGAATTACCGGTGAATCAGCGCTTTCCTCGTAGTAGATTACAGGGAAAAGCTATACTAAAATCATGCAATTCCTTTTATTATAAAGAATTACCCAATAATACGGAAATATGATACCTTACAAGATATTATCCGAACGCTTACCCAGCAAGTAAATAACTATTTTCCGGCTTATATCACCCTATAAAATCCGCACTTAAGGTACAAAGACTCGTCGTACCCCACCAGCACCGGGTGGTCCGGCCCTTGATAACGGAAATCCAATTGTATGAGCCTACGCTCCGCATCGGCAGCGGCCTCGGTTATCATACGCTTAAAGCGGCTCTCATCCAGGGCATGGCTGCAGGAACAGCTCACCAGGACACCACCGGGATTGAGCAGTTTTATTGCGCTTAGGTTTATTTCCTTGTAACCCCGCAGGGCGCCTTCTAAGGCGGACCGGGATTTTGCGAAAGCCGGCGGATCCAGAATGATAAGATCGAACTTTTCATTTTGCCGGTCACAGGCCCGGAGGTATTCAAACACATCCGCCTCTAGGGTAGTAATTCTGTCCCCTACCCCATTCAGGGCGGCGTTTTCCCGCAGCGTTTCCAGGGCTGCCGCGGACACATCCACGCAGGTTACCGAGGCGGCGCCGGCCCGGGCGGCGTGTATGCCAAAGCCCCCGGTATAGGCGCAGGCGTCCAGGACCCGCGCCCCGGCGCTTCCCTCAGCGGCGTTACCACCGACTGCGGCAAAGCTTGCGGCCCGCAGACGGTTATCCCGCTGGTCCAGAAAATGCCCGGTCTTCTGCCCCTCCCCGGGGTGGACAACAAAGGGAAGGCCCTTTTCAAATATTACTATACCCCCGGCGGGATAGCTGCCCCAGACAAGGTCCTCGCGCAGGGGAAACCCCTCCAGTTCCCGCATCTTTTCTGCGGACTTCTCAATTATACCTTCAGGCTTTCCCAGGGTGATATCCCAATTCGGGCCCAGAGCCGCCCCCAGCGTTTCATCAAGGGCTGAGAGGATATCCTCCCGGCGGCTATCCATGCCGTAAACCAAAAACTGTACCGCCAACCAGGACCGGGGCGAACCCAGCGCGGATTCGAGGGCCTCAAAACTGAGAGGCCGCTCCGGTATACGGGATTCAGCTTCCTCAAGGGGCCAACCTGTAAAACGGTCGATGATAAGCCCCGGCAGGAAGTCCGCCTCGGCGAAGACCAGCCGGGCCGATTCCCGGCAGAGGTCAAGGCCAGCAGTAAAACGGCGGTTTATGGCCTCACGGATTCTGCGCTTGAAGAAACCCTTGTCCATCCCCTCTTTGGAAGGGCTGTAGATCCGAGCGATGATCTTTGAATTGGGGTTTACCAGGGCCCGGCCCAGGTATTCCTTGCGGGAACTTTCCACATCGGCGATTTCCCCGGGTACTAAAACTGCGGGGGGAGCATCGCCGGGGCCGGAGAGAGTTTTCCCAACTTCGTTATCGTAGACCCAGGGATGGCCGGCTCGTATACGGCCCTCTTCACCGGGTTTTAAAATGATTCGTTTCATTAGTATTACTGTCCTCCTGGTGCACCGCGGCGCACCACAAATTCATTCCTGGGGGTCCAAAAGTTTCCACCTGCCTTGGCGGCAGCGGCGAGGAAGTGCTCCTGGGCCGAGACAAGGTCCTCCCCCTGAGCGGGGGCAAGATGCCGCCAGGAAGCGTCGCTTTTCAGTTCCCGGGCTTGTTGGTTATCCCGGCAATAGCTATCTAATATTTTCCTGAGTCGAACCTTGATATCCTCCTGAAGTACCGGGAACATCAATTCTACCCGGCGCTCCAGGTTGCGGGGCATCCAGTCGGCGCTGGCAAGGTAGTATTCCTCTGCGCCGCCGTTGGAGAAGTAGTAGATGCGGGAATGTTCCAGGTAGTGGCCGATGATACTTATCACCCGGATATTTTCCGACAGCCCCGGTACGCCGGGGATCAGGGTACAAATTCCCCGCACCACCAGGACAATCTTTACCCCCGCTTGGGAGGCCCGGTACAGGGCTTCAACAACATCCGTGTCTGCCAGGGCGTTCAGCTTTGCTATGATTTTTCCGGGGTGCTCCTGATTTGAACGCTTTGTTTCCCGGTCGATGAGTTCCAGTACACGCCGCTTCAGGGATGTGGGGGCAATCACCAGTTTCCGCATGGAGCTGATCACCGAATAGCCGGTGATCATGTTGAAAAATATCGAAGCGTCCAGGGCTATTTCTTCCCGGGAGGTAAAGAGCCCCAGGTCATCGTATTGCCGGGCGGTTTTATCGTTGTAATTTCCCGTGGAAAGATGGACATACCGTTTAATGCCCTCCTTTTCCCGGCGGATAATCATGCTTATCTTGGCATGAACTTTAAGCCGTGCCAGGCCGTAGACCACGATGACCCCGGCTTTTTCCAGGCGATTCGCCCAGGAAATATTGCGCTCTTCGTCAAACCGCGCCTTAAGTTCCACCACTGCGGTCACATGCTTGCCGTTCAGGGCGGCTTGCTCCAGGGCTTTAATGACTGGAGAATTGCCGCTGGTGCGGTAAAGGGCGGTTTTAATGGAAATCACCTGGGGGTCCGTTGCGGCGTCCTGGAAGAAGCGCACCACCGGGTCAAAGGATTCGTAGGGAAGGTGGAGCATCACATCCCGCTGGCTGATCCGGTCCCAGAGGGACTCCTCCTCGTTAAAAGCGGCGCTTGGATAGACTTTCCAGGCCTTGCTCCTGAGGGAGTCGAAGTCCCGGGCAGAGGCCAGATCCATAAGGCTGCCCAGATCCAGAGGACCATCAATTTCGTAGAGATCCTGTTCTTCCAGCCCCAGACGCCGGGCCAGTTCATCCCTCAGGCGGTGGCTTCCGGAAGAAAAGGTCATACGAACCACCGGCGAATGGGTACGCCCTTCGATAACCTCTTCCATGGCTTCAATAAAATCCTCGTCCCGTTTTTCATCCACCGAAAAGTCTGCGTCCCGGTTTATCCGGAAAAGCATAGTTTCTTTAACACGATATCCCGGAAAAAGATAGGCCCCCCAGGTCAACACTAAATCCTCCAGCAGAGCCCAGCAGGTTCTGCTAACAGAATCAGGGAGCCCATCAGGGGAACTATCCGTCGAAGTATCCCGGGGCAGCCAGATAATCCGGTCAAGCGCATGGGGGAGCTGGATAATGGCAATATGATCCTCCGCCTCCCCATCAGCCTGTTCCGGCTCCATAAGAAAGGCGACGTTAAGATCATTACCCGAAATAAAGGGTAGCTTTTCATCCGCTTCGATCCGTAGGGGTGTCAGGATGGGATAAACCTGGCCCAGAAAATAGGATTCCAGATAGTCCATCTGGGTTATGGAATAGGTATCCGGGCGTACCAGTTCCAGTCCTTCCCGGGCGAGGAGGGGAAACAGTTCGTTCTGGAGGCAGTCATACTGACGGAGTATCATAGAACGGGTCTTTTCCGCAGTTTTACTAAGCTGCTCCTCGGGTCGTAATCCCGAAGGATCAGGCCCGGCGCCGGCTCGCAATGCCTGTTTCATTGCCGCCACCCGGACCATAAAGAACCCGTCAAAGTTGGATGAAAAAATTGAAAAATACCAAAACCGATCCAGGGGAGGAAGATCCTGCCGCAGCCCCTCCTCCAGTACCCGTCCGTTAAAGTCAATCCAGGAAAGATCCCGGTTGAAAAAATGAGCAGTGGGGAGTGAGGAGCGAAGAATGTTAGTATCCTTGTCTGATAAATTATTGCCACTTGTCATAGTATTTCTCTCATTCCTCTTTTCTCATTCCTAATTCAATATCACTTTATACCCGAATACATTCTGGAACAAATCGGCTTTTTCCTCCAGCCCTATCCGTTCCAGGCTCAGGTCATAATTTCCCTGGGCATGGAGCAGTATGGCTTCGCTCTTCCGTTCCACCGTAATACTCCGGATATGCTGGGAATGGCCCCGGTCCAGGGCATCCGCCACCCGTAGTATGGAGGTCAGTTTAAGCATCAGGATCCGCTCTTCCCGTTGAAGGGCAATATAACTGATATCCGTTTCAGAAGGGAGGTCCCCCCGGTGATAGCGGATCACATTGGCGACTATGTCCAGTTCTTCCCTGTGGAGGCCGAAGATCTCCGAATTTGCAACAATATATTGGCCATGTTTTTGATGCCCGGAACCCCGAATGAACATACCGATGTCGTGGAGGGTGGCCGCCACTTCCAACATCATCCGCTCCCGGCGATTCATTCCGTGTTCGTGGATCAGAGCGTCAAAGAGGGTCATGCTGAGTTTGGCCACATGGAGGTTATGCAATTCGTCAAAGTGGTACTTCCGGCCCAAGTTAAGCGCCGAAGCGATCACCTGGGAAAAGAAGTCTTCCTGCAATTCAGGATCCACCCCCCGGGCCATATCAATGAGCATCCCTTCCCGGATGGAAACCAAAGGAACCACCACTTGGGCGGCGGAGGTCCGTTCAAGGAACAGTTTGTAGACCAGAATACCCGGCACAAAGCCCTCGGCATCTGTAAAGGGCACGTGGAGTTTCTGTACCGTTTCCTCGACACTGTAGTTCTGGACCTTTTCCACAAATTTGATAAAATCATCCCGGTTAATGATCCAGCAATTTTCGTTGATCTCCCGACCTATCATGGCCGCCACCAGTTGGGCATCCGAACCGGCGATAACAAAGGTTCTGACGTAGACAAGGACCATTTCGGCATTGAGAAATTCCGAGGTATTCCTGATGGTCTCATTGAGATACCGTTCCTGGGAGCGGATCGACCCCATAGCCATCCTGGACTGCTGATCAATCAAGATCGTTCCCAGCTTGAGGCTGTGGGCAGCCACCATCTTTCCCCGGCGCAGGAGCATAATTTCCGTGGACCCCCCGCCAACGTCAATGATCATCGAATTGGCCCGCCAGAATTGGGGGATATCGCTTTTCAGGGCAAACCGCGCCGCCAGGTACATCAGCCGGTTTTCCTCGATCCCCTCCACTACGGTAAAATTAAACCCTGTTTCCTGGCGTACCCGGTCCACAAATAGATCCCGGTTCTTAGCCGCCCTGAGGGCCGAAGTAGCTATGCAGTGGACATTTTCGTCGGCGATCCCCCAGCCCCGCAGGAATTCCCGGAAACTCTGGAGCACCGTAAGACATTCCAGCAGGGACTCCCGAGATACCTGCCCGGAGGTAAATACATCCCGGCCCAGGGCTATGGGTTTCCCCGCCCGATCCAGGAATTTCCATTGCCCGGCGCCGTGTATCTCAGCGATAATTGATCTGATGCCGGTGGATCCAATTTCCAGTATGGCCACCAGCTGGGTCGATTTTTCCATACATCACAGCTTGTCTATCAACATAGAGCATTTCCCCGAGGGGATGGGCAGGGTTTTCTTTTTCTTTCCCAGTATATTAATAGTAAAATAATACAATTTTTCGCTTTCCATGTGAATTTCCCAGCCCCGGCCGCTTTTATTGGAAAGAATGGTGATCATGTTCTTTTTGAGGGAAAGGTTCTCGATGCCCATGATTTCCAGGTTGGGGATGATCCAGTCCACGGTTTTCCGAGGGAGGGAGATAAACAGGCCGACGATGTTTTCTATGGTAAGACAGATGGTGGACAAGGCATCGTAGGTGAGGTACTGGGGCCGGGGAAAATCGGGGTTCTCCGGCCATTGGGCAGGACCTTCTTTTAAGGGCAGATAGGCTTCCCAGAGGTTGCCCTTGTGGTGGTTCCCGTCGGGGTTCATGGAGTCCAGTACAAAGTAGAGGTGGCGGATGGCGCATTCCCGGGCCAAGTCCCAGCGCTGGTACTTCTCCAGACCCTTGATCACCATAAAGGTCAGGTGAGGGTAGACCGAGCCCCGGAAGCCATTACCTGTTTCATCAAAACTGGGTTCCGATACGGCAACCGTAGGGAAAGGATGGGGGGCGCCAAAAAAAGTTGGATCCGAAAGTTTGTCGATGATCCGCTCCGCCTTATCATCGTTGGAAATCTCAGCCAGCAGGGGCCAGTAACCGGCAATGGTTTTTACTTTGATCCGTTTTTCGTCCTTATCAATATCATAGTAAAAGCCGTCATCCACATCCCACATCAGGGTATTCAGCCGGGTTTTCAGGGAAAAATACTGCCGTTTATACTGAAAACTGGCATCCTTATCGTTCAGAATATCCGCCAGGGCGGACATATAGAGCACATTGATGGCCATCATGGTGTTGAAATCAACCGGATAAGCCGCCTCTTCCCGGGGGGCATTCGGCATACCCGTAGCAGCTAAGGGAACCTCGTAGAGGCCGTTGGGGCGCTTAAATACCGAATCGATCCATGCATTGTACTTATCCAGGATAGGGATAACGTCCTTTACCCGCTTCTTGTTTCCCGATTTATGATAGAGGTTAAATTCCGCCCAGGCAAAGAGGGGCAGCCCCAGACCTTCCGGGTTATCCGATTCCACCACGGGCTCCCCATTTTCAATGGCATAAGCCGAGCGTATGGCCCCACTAGGTTCCTGGTGCTGGTAAAAGATATCCAAAGTAGGAAAAGCCTGGTAAATCCGGTTTGAATAGACTAAAAAAAAGGAGGAAAAAATGGCGTCAATCTGCTGAATCACCGGGCTGCCGGGGTAGGAAAAAAATTTCCCTTCCATAGCGCTTTTTTCGCCCTCCCCTTGCCAGCAGTCCTGAATCCACGCCCAGGTTTTATCATATATATCCACAAAATCCTGATCGTAAAAATGGATCTTGGGGAAATCACGTCTTGTCAACAGATGCTCCTTGTTTATCCTGTCGAGATTAGTCTATGTACATAAAAAAGTCAAACAAAAATCCATTTTCCCGAAAAATAGCTACTTACATTGATGATTGCGTCAACGTGTATTTTATTATACATTCAAAATGGCAAATTTTCCAGTCAATTTTTTTTATATTTAACAAAATTGATTGAAAGAAACCCCAAAAACCAGCTTGCGCGGGGAACTTCGTTGCATGTTGCCCAGGGGAGTGTATGAGAGGTGATGCCGGTGTATAAAACCCATATTTCTCTGGAAGTCCGTATTTTACTCCATACAGCGGCCCTGCCGGCAGCTGTGCCGGGGATCAAGACTTTTTGCGCGTGTGCTGCAGAGGGAGAAAAAAGCTCCTGCCCGGTCTGCCGGGGGGAAAAGGGCGCGATACCGGTTCTCAACCCCCTGGCCGCCCGGAAGGCTTATCTCCTTATCCGGAGCCTGGGCTGTTCCATTGTCAAAAAAGCCCCCTATGAAAGGAACCTCAATATCCCCCCAATACCCCAAGGTTCGGATGGAAAACCGACAATTGCCCTTTCCGGTTTATCCATAACCCTGGGGGTGGATGGCGCCCTGGACATCCTGTTCCACCGCCGGCGCAAACGGATACGGATCACCGAGGTCCGGCTGGAGGAAGATGCGGGCCGGCTGACCCATTCGAACCGGGGAAAGGGCGGACAGCCGGAAACCAGGATGGACTATTCCAGGGCGGGTATGCCCAGTCTGCGTATACGCACCGCGGCGGATTTTGAGATTGGCGAAGAAGCCGAGGTATTCCTGGGCGAACTGCGACGGCAGATCCAATACCTGGAGATTATGCCGGGAAACCCGCTTCCCGCCTGGGAAAATGTAATCCGCTGCAATGCCTATGTGGCCATGGCCCCCTATCCGGAAAACCCGGTTAATTTTGTCAAACTGCGGAACCTCAACTCACTGAACTTTGTGGGCAAGGCGGTAAACACCGAAATGTCCCGTCAGGAGGACATAGTCCTGAACGGCGGCACCGTGGTCCCGGAAAGCCGTCTCTGGAACGAAGCGAAAAACGCTACTGAATTCTTCCAAAACCGGCCTAGCGATGAAAAGCCCCGGTTTGTCACCGAGGACCTGCTCCCTTTCATCCCTGGTCCGGATATTTTGGAAGCCCTGGATAGCTTTTCCGTGGAACTCCCCGAAGCCCGGCGGAACCGCATGATTGCCGAATACGGCCTCACCCAGCACCAGGCGGAATTTGTCTGCGACGAAAAGCGCCGGGCGGATTACTTTGAAAAAACCGTCTCCTTGGGTACGGTACTTCCAGCGCCGACTTTAGTCGGCAAGCTTCCCGCGGATATTCCAGCGAAGCTCCCCGCAGAGAGCCGGGAAGCTGCCCAGTGGATGAGTTCCTATATTATCAAGGAATGTAACCGCCTGAATCTGACCATAGCGGACTCCCCCCTAAGCCCGGAACGCTTCGCGGAGATACTCCGTATGCTCAGGGACCATCGTATCCACGGCAGCATCGCCAAACAGGTGGTAAGCGCCGTTCTGGAGGACGACAGGGATCCCCAGGAGCTTATCACAGAACGGGGCTGGGAACAGCTTACCAACCGGGGGGATATAAAAAATATTGTTACCGCAATTATTACAGCCAATCCCCAGGAGGTGCGCCGCATACGGGAAGGGGATGCCCGGCCCATACAGTTCCTCACCGGTTTGATCATGAAGGAAACCGGGGGCATGGCGGAACCGACCCTGGTAAAGGATATACTCCGGGAAGAACTATCGGTGTCCCTGGTGTACGTCCTCTCCATGGGGGGCGCCATTTCCGGCCGGGTCGGGGAGGACGGCGCCGTAGAAGCCGGAGACGAACAGGTGTTGAAGGAACTGCTCTCAGGGGATGAATTCCCTGTAGACGCCTCCAAAGTCCGGTTCGAATCCATCCAGGTGGGGCGTATCCTCTCGGAGGAGATAGTCCCCTCGGACTGGGCCATCCTGATCGAAACCATCGCGGACCGGCTCAATTCGGGCACCGCCAACGGCATTGTGATCGCCCACGGCACGGACACCCTGCCCTATACAGCCCCCCTAATCTACTGGCTTTTTGCGGATGCCAATGCCCCCATAGTTTTTGCCGCCTCCTCAACCCCCCCGGGAGCCTCTTCAGAGGCCAAGCGAACCATGAAAAAAGCGGTGGCCCTGGCCCTGGGGAAATCTAAGGGTGTCTATGTGGTACATGGCGGCAAGGTCCTCTCCCCGCTGAACCTGAAATTTGAGCACATAGGTGTGGACGGTTTCCGGAACTGGAATATGGAAACCCCGGTTTTTTCCGGCACATCCCTCCTCACGGGTACCCTGGAAGCGGATCAGTACGTACTCGCCCAGCTCCTGGAAGATGCGATAAATTCCATGTGCGTGATCCGTATTTACCCGGGCCTCCGGGCAGACTACCTGGTTTCTCTGATGGACAAGGGTGTTAAAAACTTCTTTCTGGAATTGTACGACACAGGAACCGCAGGTTTTCGGGAGGGACCCTACTCTCTCAAGCGGGCTTTTACCCTGGGCAAACGCCGGGGAACCCACTTTTATTGCAGCTCCCAGCAGGAGGGCATAGTCGACTTTACCGGCTATACCAGTTCCCGGGAACTTTGGCGTGTAGGCGCAGTCCCCATGGGGGCTTATACCACCGAAACCGCCGTGGCCCGCTACCTGGCGGCCAGTATTATTGCGGACAGCGAAGAAGAGCTGACCCAGCTCATGGACAGTGCGGTTTTTTCAGCCGGTGAGAAGGACCCGGTATAAGGGCCGTTACCACGCCTGGGGGTGAAAGTGTGACATTCGTCAGTCTCGCAGCCCTACAGCCAGAGATACACCCGGTGCAGTTGACTGCAGATAATCCAGGTCCCGCCTATCAGGAGGATCAGTCCCGGCAGGGGAGTTACCCAGGTGTCGGCGGAAAGGAGCACCGTCCTACCCAGGGACACCAGGACGGAACCTATGCCGATGAAGACATACTCTTTGGCGCCCCGGGTGTAGGCGGATATAAAAAAACTGAGCATGGTGATCAGGACTATGCCTATCTCAACCGTTTTAAACATCGTTGCAAAGCCAAAAATGACCAGCATGCTGCTGTCCCAGCTCAGGCCGTCTATGGGCACCCCCAGGGCGATGGTCAGGGTGGCCACGGCAATGATAAAGACCACATTCCCCTGCTTCTGCTGATCCAAACCGGCGGCATACACACTGGCAACAAAAAGGGAAAAAAGCCCGTAATAGCGGCCAAAGATCAGCACCCTGGCACTTATCACCAGTACGACACTGGGAAGATCCTTCACTACCCTAAAGGGAACCATGATCCGCAGGGATTCAAAGGCAAGGGATACCACAAAAAGTGCAAAAAATAAAATCTCCGGGGACTGGGTTTTTTCAAAAAAGTAATAAATGAGGAACATGGTGATAAAAGCGTAGAGCACCGAACTGATAGTGGTGACAAAGGCTACATAGGCCGCAGGCTGAAAAAAGGGGGCAACCAGGGCCTGAAAAAATCCCGCCGCCCGCTGGGCATCCGCCCCCACCTGGGGATAAACGGAAAAAACTGAAAAAGACGCCACCAAAGTAAACGCCAGGGCTAAGAGGGAGACCCCTATACCGGTTTTAAATACGATGTTTCGGCTCGATAGCGTCATAGTAACAGCATAAAGCATAGCGGGGTTGCACTCAAGGGGGAAATACCCTTCCTTTATGGCCGCACCCAGACTCCTATCCACTTGAAAATCGGCCCCCTAACCGGGTATGCTGTCTTTCAAGGACTACACCATGAAATTTTCAGAGACCCTTATCCCCACCCTCCGGGAAGTTCCCGGGGATGCGGTGATCGTCAGTCACCGGCTGATGCTCCGGGCGGCCATGCTCCGCAAACTCTCCAACGGCCTCTTTGCCTACCTGCCCCTGGGGCTGCGCTCTTTCAGAAAGGTGGAGCGGATCATTCGGGAGGAGATGGATGCCATCGGCGCCCTGGAAATCAAGCCCACCGTGGTGGTTCCCGGCGAATTATGGAAGGAATCGGGGCGCTGGGACTCCATGGGGGAGGCGCTTTTGCGGGTAAAGAACCGGCTGGGGTCGGATTTTGTGGTGTCCCCCACTGCGGAGGAGGCCTTTACCGCCCTGGTCCGGGACGAGCTTTCCAGTTACCGCCAACTTCCCCTTTCCCTGTACCAGATCAACACCAAGTACCGGGACGAGGTCCGCCCCCGCTACGGGGTCATGCGGGGCCGGGAATTTACCATGAAGGACGCCTATTCCTTCCATACTAACGAAGAAAGTCTGGATGAGACCTATCAAAAAATGGGCCGGGCTTACCGGCGTATCTTCAAACGCTGCGGCCTCACGGTGATCCCTGTCCAGGCCGATTCGGGGGCCATGGGCGGCACGGGGTCGGAAGAATTTATGGTGGAAAGCGAAATCGGGGACAATACCCTGCTGCTCTGCAAAGCCGGCGATTACGCCGCCAATGTGGAGAAAGCCGGCTGTAAGCCCGACTACAGCGCCCCCGCTTCTCCGGAAGCCGCCAAGGCCGCCGCTGCTTCGATTCCGGCGCTGGAAAAAATCGACACCCCCCATGTCAGGACCATCGAGGAACTTTGCGCCTTCCTTAAAACCGATGCGAAAAAATTTATCAAAACCCTGATCTACAAAGCGGTCAACGTGGAACTGGACCTCAGCTCCGCCCCGGGCTGTTCCAAACTTCAGCGGCGCAAACCTGCCCCGGATGCGCCCGAGGTGTACCCCGAAGCCTTCTTTGCCGTGGCCATCCGGGGCGACCTGGATGTCAACGAAGTCAAACTTGCCGCGATTATCAAAGCCGCAGAAGTCATGCTTGCAGCGGACACGGATGTGGAGCGGATCACCGGCGCACCGGTGGGCTTTGCCGGGCCTGTGGGGCTCAGCACGGTCCCGGTGATCGCCGACGAAACCGTCACCGCCATGAACGATGCTGTGGCCGGGGCGCTTGCCAAGGACCTCCACTATACCCACGTTGCCTATGGTCGGGACTTTGGCCCCTGGCTGGTCACGGATCTACGTACCGTGGTCGCCGGGGACCGTTGCCCTGTCTGCGGGGGAGAACTCTACGAAAAGAAGGGAAACGAGCTGGGGCATATCTTCAAGCTGGGATACAAGTATACCACTTCCATGAAGGTCAGCTATCTAGACGAAAACGGCAAAAGCCACACCCCCACCATGGGGTGCTACGGCATAGGCCTGGATCGGACCCTGGCCTCGGCTATTGAGGAACACCACGACGATCAGGGCATACTCTGGCCCATAACCCTTGCGCCCTTCCATGTGATCATCATCCCCATCAAATACGACGGGGCGGTCAAGGCTGTTACGGATCAAATCGTTGCGGAGCTGGAACAGAAGGGCATAGAAATACTGCTGGATGACCGGAACGAACGACCCGGGGTCAAGTTCAACGATGCAGACCTCATCGGCATACCCTACCGGGTGGTGGTGGGGGATAAGAATCTTGCCGGGGACACCCCCAAGGTCGAGGTAAAAGCGCGGGCCGAAAAGGAAAACCGGCTGGTGGAAGTGAGCAAAGCTGCGGATGAGCTGGCGGCCCTGGTTTTCAGCGCATTGGCGGAACTTAACCGGTAGACGTTACTAGGTCCGGACGAACTGTGGGACATTAATCCTTCAGCAAGTAATTGTTTTCCTCATTTCCCTCTATCCACTCATAGAGGACATACCCGGTAAAATAGCCTGCTGTGGTATGAGGGTCCATCTTCACATACCCATCGGCTTCATCGTAGCTATCTGCCTCAAGGACCTGTATAGCTTTATGGGTATCCTTAAGGGGGCCGCACATAAAGAGGATGTTTTTCTTCCGCAGGGCTTTAAGGTGATCTATATGCCTAATCAAAGCATCCCTTGGCTGGGGCTTATCACTTATATCAAAGATAGCAACGAATTTAGACATACGCTATTCCCCTTAGGCCCCTTTTATTTAAAGCCCAAAATCCCCGCAACGGTACCGCCGATAATCTGCTCAAATTCCGTATCGTTACGGACAATCCGTTCTATCTTTTTATATTCCGCTTCATAGTCTGCAAAGGGACCATCGGTACCCCACATCATTTTTGAGGCAGATGTTTTTTCCAGAACCTTGCCTGTTTCAAACGGAGGCACCCGGGAAGTTTCAAGATACAAATTGTCGTTTTCATTAGCTAGTTCGCAGGCCAACTCCCATTCCCAAAAAAAGCCGCAGTGGGCCATAATCAGAGGAACCTGGGGGAAACGGCGGGCCATGCGGTCGAATTCCAGAGGACAGTTGTACAGATCCGAAGCTCCATGAACAATGATCACCGACTTATGGGCCTGGACGATCTCAAACAGGGAATCGCAAAGGGCGTGATCGCTCAAGCGGAAACCGCAGAGTGTGGGGTGCAGCTTTAGTCCCTTAAAGCCTGAACTCAGACAGCGCTCCAATTCATCCGTGGCTCGTTTCTTTTCCCACGGATTCACCGCACAGAAAGGAATCAACCGATCAGGAAATTCTGTCACATACCGGGGAATATCCTGATTGTTGAAGAATCCTTCGGTAAAGGGAAAAATAATCGTCTTATCAATCCCGATGGTATCCATGCGTTCTACTACTTGTTTTCCACTCCAGACTGCAGCGCCTTCTCCGGCATGGCTGTGTGCATCGATCTTTAGCATATCCGTTACTCCTTCTCCAAAATAATATCCTCTATGGTTTTGCGAAGCTGATCGAAAATAATTGGATTCGCTCCCAGGATTCCGACGGCTTTGGTATAATCCCAACTATCAGGCGCCAGAGCTTCAAGGCGGGCACCGGCTTCCCGCAGGATAATAGAAGCCCCTGCATAGTCCCATGGGCTCAGATGCAACTCGTAGAAAGCATCGTGGCGTCCGCAGGCGACATAACACAGATCCAGGGCGGCGCATCCCGCCCTGCGTAAATCACAGCAGCCAACGGTGAATACCCTACCCAGAATCTTCATAGCCAGTTCAGCACGGTCATGATAATAGGACGCCGTACCAAAACCAATCAGCGCTGTCTTATAGGGCCTGTTTGAGACCTTAATCGGATGGCCATTCAGAAAAGCGCCTTGTCCCAGAATGGCGGAAAAGAGTTCATCCACATAGGGGTTGTATACCACACCGAATATCCCTGTGGTCCCCCTGAGCAAAGCAACGGAAATGGCGGAATGCCGGTATCCATTAATAAAATTTTGAGTCCCGTCTATGGGATCGATGATCCAGGTATATTCACCCAGGGCAGGAACCGTTTCCTGTTCTTCCTCCAAAATAAACACCGCCCCGAAAATTAGTGGGCTGAGCTTTTCCACAAGCAGACGCTGTACCCTGATATCCACTTCTGTTGCATAATTTTCATGGCCCTCTTTTGTAAAAATCGTATAGTCATGGGCCCGGCATATTTCCCGGCCCGCTTCACGGACAATTTCCACAACCCTTTTTGCCAAGCCGCTAATATCCGGACCTTCCGAAATATCCGTCGTTCCCTGCATATAATGTCCTATTCCGCCACCAGATGGGGCTTTCCCGCGGTCCATGTCATAAAAACAGAACCCCTAAGGGCTTCTGTCCCTGTATCAAATGCATCAACGATCCATTCTTTATCGGCTTCATCCCGGAGGAAATACCGTACCTTTTCACCTAAGAACATAGAATGTTCTACATCACAGGGCAAACTCACTTCCCCCGGCACAGCCTGGGTGGAAAGCCGTATTGATTCAGGACGAATACTGAAGGTGATAGTTCCCGTTTCCGTAGAGTTCAGATCTCCTATCACTTTCTGGCCGCAGTAAGAAAAAGCGGCAGCGCCATTTACCGGTTCGTTTTGGCCGGAAATAAAATTGGTGGTGCCGATAAAATCCGCCACAAACTTGGTCCGGGGACTAAAATAAATTTCCCGGGGAGTTCCGTATTGCTGTACCGTGCCGTGGTTCAATACCAGAATCTTATCGGACATAGAAAGGGCTTCCTGCTGATCATGGGTAACATAAAGCATAGTTATTTTCATTTTCTGCTGAATCATCCGCAGCTCCACCCGCACAGACTCCCGCAGTTTGGCGTCTAGGTTAGAAAGGGGCTCATCCAGCAGGAGTAGTTCCGAATTATTCACCATGGCCCGGGCAATGGCCACCCGTTGCTGCTGCCCCCCGGACATCTGATTGGGGAACCGTTTTTCCAACCCGGTTAGATTAACCAGTTCCAGAACCGACCGCACCCGGGTGGCAATTTCGGTCTTAGGAACCTTCCGGTTCCTGAGACCATAGGCAATATTTTCGTGTACTGTCATATGGGGGAAAAGGGCATATTCCTGGAATACCATGGGTGTATTCCGTTTTTGCGGAGGCAGAGGGGCAATATCTTTTCCGTTGAGCAAAATAGCGCCGCTATCAAGATGATAAAACCCCGCTATCATACGCAGCAGTGTTGTTTTACCACACCCCGAAGGCCCCAAAAAGGTAATAAACTTGCCCCGTTCCAAATCAAGGTTGACATGGTTAATCACCGTATGATCATCAAAAATTTTTACAGCATCGCTGATTTTCAGTAAAATATCGGATTCGCCCATTTACTATATCTCCTCTTAGCCCACTTCTGTCTTTATTTGTTTTATAGATCAAAAATATTAATCTTATCTTTCAGCAAAAGCTTGGCTATCCCGAAGGTAATCAGAATAATCAACATCATCCCCAGAGCAGTAGCTGCCGCCCCACCGTAGCTGCCAAAATCCGCCAGATTCAATATACTATTGGATGCCAGATTCCACCGGGGGGATACCAGGAAAATAACTGTACTTAGAGTATTCATACATTTCATAAAGCTATAAACCAAACAAATAGAAAGAGGATTTTTCAACATAGGCATAACAATGGTAACAAAGGTATGCACACTGCCGCTGCCCAGATTAGCGGCTGCTTCCTCTATAGATTTATCGATCTGCTTGAACCCCGCCACAGCGTTTCGATACCCTACAGGAATTTGGCGAATAGTCATACCAATGACGATTATCGCTGCAGAACTGGTAAGCATCAGAGGCGGGGAATTGAAGGAAATCAACAGGGCAAGACCGATAAAGGTACCGGGCAAACAGGCCGGCAGCATGGCAAGAAAATCCGCCAAACCCCGCCCCGGGAAACGCTTACGGTTAACCAGGTAACCCAACATCACCCCAATGGATGCGGTCACCGCAGCTGCCACCAGAGAAAGATGCCAACTATTCCCCATGGTTTTCGAAGTAATTACATTGCTGTAAAAATGTTTCAATACAAAAGTATTATTTACTCCGAAGGTTTCGGTAAAGGAAAATCCAACCACACCACCAATCAGGAGCATAATCATCAAACTGATAACTGAACAAATAACGAACAATACCACTTTAACCGGCAGAGATACAACATCCCGCACCAATCTGCCGGAGGGTTTCCCCGTAACAGTCACATAGGACCGGCGGTCTAAAAAATATTTTTGCAAAATAAAAACCAAAAGTGACGGGGCTACCAGAAAAAGGCTCAAAGCCGCTGCCAATGGCATATCGTAATTACCGGTCACTGTAGTATAGGCCAGGGTCGCCAAGGTACCGTAATTACCCCCTACCAGCTTGGGATTGCCGAAATCCGCCAAGGCGTTGATAAATACCAGCAAAAAGGCGCTGGCTATCCCGGGAATAGCCAGGGGCAGGGTTACGGTTCGAAAAAGCCTCAGCCCCGATGCCCCCAAATTTTGAGCTGACAGCTCCACATTGGAGCTGATGGATTTCAGCACCCCGGAGATAGTTATATACGCCAAGGGGAAAAAAGCGATACTTTGAACAATCCACAATCCAAACCAACCATAGGGATCAAAATGTAGCCTGAAAATACGGTAGGTAATTACTCCGCGCCGTCCAAAAAGCAGCAAAAACGAAAGCCCGGTCATTACTGATGGCGCCATATTAGGGAGTAGCGCCAGGACACGAAAAAACTTTTTGCCGGGAATATTGGTATAGTTCATAGCATAGGCAAAAGAAAAGCCCATGACAATAGCGGTTACTGTTGCTAACAATGAAGAAGCCATGGTATGCCAAAAAGCCTGAAATACCTTATTGGAGGTGAACGCAGTTTTCCAATCCGCCAATGTGGGAAGAAAAATCAATTTGGAGAATGGATAGATGATAAAAACTAAAAAGGTAAGAAATACCAGCGAAATCAAAATCGTCAGGCCGGGATCCTTAAACATATCCGCCGCATCAATCAAAAACCCCTTTTTTTCTTTCGTCTTAGCTACATTTTTCATTTACAGCCCCGCAGTGTTTTTACCGAACCTCGTGTTACCGAAGGTCCGGTAAAAAATTTACTATTTACCTGTCTTTGAGTTGAAGGTAGCCAGGACATCAGCCTTATGTACAGCCCCTTCAACGGGATCATAATTCCGGTTAATAGGTATATCCTTTAGTCCTATACCACCGTCAGGAGGATTTGCATCCGTCCGTACTGCCAGTGTGGAAGCTACTTTTACCATGGCATCGATCGCTTCCTTGGTCAGACAGAAATCAATAAACTGCCGGGTAACAGGATCGTTTTCCGATCCGGCGACAACAGAAATGGGGATCATGCTCCATCCAGCCCCTTCGTAGGCAATACTTTTCAGGGGATACCCGGAGTTACGAACCAGGACCTGATCGGTAAGATAATTGATACAGATAAGGTATTCCCCTAAACCAGTTTTTTCAGCAGGGGTATAACCACTGGAGGTATACTGTCCAACCTGCTTATTTAATCCTTCAAGGAAAGCCCAGCCCCGGGTTTCTCCCATATAGGCAAGAACAGAATCGACAAAATTATACCCCGTACCGGATGATGTCGGATCAGGCATAATAATTTCACCCTTAAACAGGGGATTCAGGAGGTCTTCCAGCTTAGTGGGCTCTGGTATTCCCTTTCCGGCAAATTCCTCTTTCCAGCGTTCAGTGTTGAGCCCAATAGAAAGAACTTCCAAGTGTTGTGTTTTATATACCCCAGCAGAATCCCTGAATTCGGTGGGGATAAAATTTTCCTCGGGAGAAACATAGGAGGCCAGCAGATTCTTAGCCTTAAGGTTCTCATGGGCATCCACGGTCCCTCCCATGAACACACTCACCGTGGGTCTGTCCGCTTCCGCCACCAGTTTAGCGGTGGCCTCTCCGGTGGGCATACGCAGATAGGACACCTTAGCACCGGTCTTTGCCTCGAAAAGTTCCGCCAGGGTCTTAACCATACTCTCGTGATAGGCAACCAGGACATTCAAATTTTTTCCAGCGAGACTTCCATTAGCATTGCTTCCGGCTACGTTGCTGCCTTGGGTCTTACTGTTGCCGCATGAGGCCAGTACCAAAAAGGGAATAGTCAGTGATAAAACCAAAAACTTCTTCATTTTCACTCCTCCATACTAAAAATAACTTCCACCCGTATTCAGATACAGGTAAACGCCCCGTCAATTACAAAGTCTGACCCGGTGGTAAATGCGCTGGAATCTCCTGCAAGGTACACCGCAATGGCCTGCAACTCCTCAGGCCTCCCCAGCCGATGCAGGGGCGCCATGGCGTTCCATTTTTCAATCAGGGGTTTCAGGGTAGGCGAACTCAGGGTTAAATCCGTTCCTATATAGCCCGGACTGATGCAGTTGACCCGCACGTTTTTCAGCGCCCACTCCACGGCCAGGGATTTGGTCAGCTGTATAACCCCCGCCTTTGACGCATTGTAAGAACACTGGGGTTGGGGCACATTAACGATGTGGGCCGACATAGATGCGGTATTAATAATTGAGCCGCCCCCCTGTTTTATCATCACTTTTCCTGCTGCCTGGGCGGTAAGAAAAACCCCGGTAAGGTTGATATTGATAACCTTATTCCAATCTTCCAGGGTCATCTCCTCGGCAGGAATATTCATACAAATTCCCGCATTGCAAAAAGCCACATCAATCCTGCCGAAGCTCTTAAGGATGCTCTCGATCATAGAATCCACATCAGCTTTTTTGGTGACATCCGCCTTAAGGGCCAGGGTTTTCCTGCCCGTAAGCCTGGCAATTTCTTCCGCCGAAGCCTTTGCGGTCCCTTCGTCGGTATCGACCAGGGCCACATCCGCCCCTGCCTCTGCCAGAGCGATGGCGATGTTATAGCCAATCCCCCTAGCGCCGCCCGTTACAAAGGCTTTTTTATTATCAAGTCTTAGTTTTTCAATGATTCCCATTTTTTCCTCCGATATGTTTTATAGTTTGCTCAATTCTGCAAAATCACCTTTTAAGTTTCCGTATATGGACTTATAAACCATAAACAAGCGGTCGTAGATCTTCTGCGCCTCCCCATTGGGTCTCACAGGCTCGTCAAAAACCTGCCAGTTTTGGACATCCTCGTAGCTGAAACACCCGGTTCCCACTCCAGCAAGGATCACATCCCCCAGATTCGCCTCCACATCATCCTTGGGACAGAGAATCGAATGGCCCGTAACATCGGCGATGATCTGCCGCCACAAGGGAGACTTAGCGGCGCCCCCGGCTACCAGAATAGATTCGCCGATATCAGTGTTGGTACTTTCCATAGAATCCCGCAGGGAATAGGCCACCCCCTCAAGGAAGGCCCGGTAGATATGCCCCCTGGTGTGGGTCAGGCTTAGGCCAACCAGGGTTCCCCGGGCGTTGGTGTCCCAGATGGGGCTCCGCTCTCCCATAAAGTAGGGGAGCAGGATCAGGCCTTCACTGCCGGGGCCTATCCCGGTGGCTAATTTATCCAGGGCTCTATAGGCGTCGGGGCCGCCGTTCTGTTCGGCGATCCGTTCCGGCTGGCCAAAATTGTCCCGGAACCACTTGATCAGGGCGCCTGCGGTAGCGGCCCCGCCAAAGGAATAGGACAGGGTTTTCGCATCCTTCACATAGGGCATCTCGATAAGGCCCTGGGCGGGAATGGGTTTGTCGTGGATCAGGGCGGCGCACATGGAGGTTCCGATGGCGGTGGCGTAGGTCCCGGGCTTGAACACCCCAAGCCCCAGGGTCGCCACCACGCAGTCAACCCCGCCGGCGCATACGGGGGTTCCCTCCTTCAGCCCCAGGTCCTCCGCCACGGCTTTGGTCAAATGCCCCACGATGTCGCTGGACTCAACGATACGTTGAGGCATCATGCTCAGGGGAATGCCCATCTCGGCGAGCAGCTCCGCAGACCAGGTCCGGGTATTCATATCAAAGATGCCACCGATATTGCCCGCCGAGGAATAGTCCACCGCGATTTCCCCGGTCCACTGATAGATCACATAGGCGTTGGGGGGCAGAAACAGCTTGGTTTTCTTCCAATTATCAGGCTCGTTATCCTTAATCCAAAGTATTTTCGTGTATCCATAATAAGGATCGGTCCCGTTATGGGTGATCTTCCGTATCCGGTCTATGCCTATATGCTCCAGCACCCACTTTTCCTGGGCTCCGGCCCGGCGATCCATCCATATAAGACAGGGCCGCAGGGGCTTCATATCCCCGTCCAGGGGAATGCCGGAACCGCCGTAGAGGCCACTCACCGCAAGCCCCGCAATATCCCCGGCATTACAGCCGCTTTTTTTCACCAGCTCCCGGATTGAGGCATTGCACGCCTCCAGCCAGACCTGGGGCCACTGCTCCGCCCAGAGCGCCCGGGGGGTTAACACATCGTAGGTTTTCAGGCTGGAAGCGATAAGCTTACCCCCCGTATCCATGAGTATGGACTTGGTTCCCGACGTCCCAATATCAATTCCAACCAGATACTTTGCCATAAGTACATCCTCGATTGAACCACAAGTTTGACACAAACAAACGATTGCGCAATCGTTAACGCAACTGTTTAAGTATGGTAACACTGAAAATTTCACCTGTCAAGAAAAAAGTTTAAAAAATATTGGAAAATAACAAGAAGGCGCCCGGCGCCGAATTTGTCAAAAGTACTCGAATCCAGCGGGCGTAATAGCGTCCTAAACTCCAAATCCTTTACACGCCCCTGTTTTACAGTTATCTTTACAGTAGAAATAAGTATATTAGCCCTTCAGGAACTTGCCGTCACCCGCCAAGCCCGTATCTCCACGGTCAAAGCCTCCCATAAGGAAGAATTTGCCCAGTACCTTACCCCCTTCGAAATTGCCCGGTACATGGCAGAATTGACGCTCCGCTATAAAAGAACAGACACGCCACAATTTGGTCGTCCCATTGTAATCCTCGATCCCGGAGCGGGTTCAGGCATACTTGCAGGTTCTCTTGTCAATTTCTTGCAAAGACAGCACCAAAACATCCCCTTATCTCTTGAAGCTTGGGAGATAGACCCCACGATATTCGATACCCTCGACCAAACTTTAAGCCATCTCGGAGTTCCGTATACCATACGCCGGGAAGATTTTATCTCCCAAATGAGCCATGAAATTTACAGGAAGCTGAACCGCCAATATGACCTTATCATCATGAACCCGCCATACAAGAAGATAAATTCCGGTACTATCTACCGCGGTGACTTGCATGACATTGGTATCGAAACAGTAAATACCTATAGTGCCTTTATAGCTATAGCCGTAAAATTACTTGCAGAAGGCGGCGTCCTCACAGCCATTGTTTCACGCAGTTTTTGTAACGGCCTTTATTTTTTGCCTTTTAGAAAATTCCTTAACGCAAACATTGTTATCCGTCATATCCATTCTTTTGAGAAACGTGATACTGCCTTTGCCGATGAAAAAGTCCTGCAGGAAAATATCATCATCACGCTCCAAAAATCAAAAGGCCGCAAAAAGCCTATAACGATTAGCCATTCTGTTGATAAGATATTTTCAGGATATTTTGAATTTTCAGGTCACACCCAGGTTAATGCAACCGATTTGCGCAATATGTGGTATCCTTCCAGAGAAACACTCATCAAATTCGGCCATCTTGTCCAGGGTAAAGCTATTGATGAATATGACACTGTTTATACAACATTAAACAAACAGGAAAAAAATGGCGGCCAATAATAATGGCATGAAGGCCCAAAACTTTCAGAAGCCCTACAGGTACTTGTTGACCTTGATGTCCCCAGAGCCCTGCAGAACGACCGCACCGCTCTTTGCTTATTGGCATTATTGGATATTAAACCTGAAAGCAAATGGGAAGATGCAAAAACTCCTCTTATTGGTATAACACCCATAATGGACTATGCCAAGAATAATTATGATAAGGATTATGCCCCCAATTCGCGCGAAACTTTTCGCCGTTTCAGTATGCACCAGTTAGTAGAAGCCGGAATTGCCCTCTATAACCCCGATAAGCCGGATCGTCCTGTAAATAGCCCTCATGCAGTCTATCAAATATCTGCGGCAGCAGTCCTTCTTATCAAACATTTTGGGACTAAAGCTTTTGCGCCCCTTTTGACCGACTTCAAAGCAAAAGTCGGCTCCCTTGCAGAACGCTACCAGCAAGTACGCAATATGGCGATGATACCCGTTCAAATTTCCGGTGATAAGTTTTTAGGGTAATCATGCTGTATCTCCTTGTTTTTCTTTGACACAGGTGCAAAAAATGAATAGCATGGGGATTATGGATGAACAAAAGGACGATTCTGGCACCGGATCAGTACAAAATGGCAAATTTCGCAAACCAACTATGAAAGATGTGGCGGAAGCCGCAGGGGTATCCATAACCACGGTCTCCCATGTCCTGAATGAGACCCGTTTTGTCTCTCAGGAAGTAACAACCAAGGTCAAAAATGCGGTGGAATCCCTCAATTTTAGGGCCAATCCCATTGCGCGGAACCTCAGAAGCGGGGAATCACGGATTATTGGCTTTGTGGTATCCAACCTGGAGCACTACTTTTATGTCAATATTGCCAAGGGTATTGAAAAAACTATCAATTCCCTGGGGTACCAACTGGTTCTTATTGATTCGGCGGAAAACAAGGACGCTGAAATCAAAAATATAGAATCCCTCTATCTCCGGGGGACCGATGGTATCATCATAGCCCCCACGACTACCGATTGCGGCTACCTGAAAAACATAGTGCCCCCGGACTTCCCCCTGGTTTTTGTGGACAGGCAGCCCGTCGCCTACCAGGCCGATTGTGTCCTCCTCAACAATTCCGGGGCCGCTTATGAGGCAACCCGGTACCTGTTGAATAAGGGGCATACAAAAATCGGCTTTGTTTCCTTTCATTTTGGGGAAACCGACATCGATCCCACCATTATGGAGCGTATTGAAGGGTATAAACGGGCATACCGGGATGCGGAGCTTACAATTGAAGAGAAGCTCATCAGGGCAGTCCACGGAGGATCTTCCACCCCGGCGGAACTCCGCTATGCCGAACCGTATACTATAATGAAGGAATTTCTCGGCTCTTCGGTCCAGGCGGTGCTCTGTGGAAACAGCCTGGCGGCGATCGGGGTATTCTCCTGCCTTAAGGAGGCTTCGGTCAAAATCCCCGGGGATATCGCCCTGATCAGCTTCGATGACGATCTCTGGCTTTCTATGGCTACCCCCTGTATCTCCGCAGTAGCCCAACCCGCCGAATCCATAGGCTCCACCGCTGCCCGGCAGCTTTTAAAACGGCTTCAGACAAAAACGATGAATTATGAGACCATTCGGCTGAATGCGGAGATTATTTACCGGGAGTCCTGTTAACTTTATAGTAGAAAATGCCGAAAATTTACGAATGAAACACTTTCTTTGTTTCTATTGCAATATACTTTTATATTGAATTATACTAAATCTAGGAGTTTTCATGAAAAAAACATTGTCAGCTATCTTGGGATTTCTAATCATATTGTGTGTCCTTTCATGCGCCGCAGCCCCGCCGCCTGCGCCGCCGCCTCCGGTAGAGGTGCCGCCCCCCCCTCCGCCGCCGCCACCTCCTCCGCCCCCGCCGCCTCCCCCGCCGCCGCCTGAACCTGATGCGGAAATTGTGGAGGAACCTGATCTTGAAGGCCCGGTATTGAACGCTGTTTTCTCGTCGGATCTTTTCAGCCCCGATGGGGATGGTGAAAACGATGAGATGTTTATTGAGCTGAGCGCCGAGGATGAAGCGGGCATCTGGAGTTGGATGATTGAAATTTTCGACCCTGAGCCTTCGACTAATCTGTTCTTCAGGATAAGCGGCGAAGGGAAACCTCCCTCGAAACTTGTCTGGGACGGCCACAGCAACATCACCGGCGAGCTGGTACAATCCGCTTCGGATTATCCCTGTGCCTTCACGGTAACCGACACTCTGGGCAATGTATCAATCATACGCGGAGTAATCCGGGTGGATATTCTGGTTATACGGGAAGGAGATCTGCTCCGGGTACAGGTGCCGTCCATTGTGTTCGGGTCCAATTCCGGGGGCTTCGACGGCCTTTCAAAGGAAGTCATCGATAACAACGAATTTATTCTCACCCGTATTGCAGAGGTTCTGAACAAATTTGACGCCTACAAAATTTCGGTTGAGGGCCATACAAACCCCCTGACCCGGGCTGAACGGGAACGCCCATCGGCGGCGGATCGTAGGCTCAGTGAACAGCGGGCAAATACCGTGGTGGATCACCTGGTAAACCTCGGGGTAGATCGCAGCCGCCTGAGCGCTTTTGGTATCGCCGGCGCCCGGCCTATCGTCCCCCTGGAGGACAAGGATAACTGGTGGAAAAACCGGCGGGTTGAGTTCCTGCTGGTGCGGTAAATACTAAAAAATCTTTTGGGTTATTGGTAATGGGGGCTTTGCGGATGGTTTTCCGCAAAGCCCCTTTTTACTGTAGGGGTGTTGGGCGCCCTAAAAGGGAACCTGAGGAACCCTACAGGGTCCCTTCGTAGATCAGTTTCTCCGCCCCATCCAGGGTTACCGTGGAATTTTCCTCAAATAAATTCATTGCCCCCGGTACTTGGGCCACATAGACCACATTGGGGTTGATATTCTTGATATGCTCCCGGGACAATTCCGAAGTCCCCTCAAGGATAACGCCGTCCACGATGCGGATAATGGGGGTAAAGGATTCATCCAGGGTATGGGTCAGGAGTATTTCCCCCCCCTTGCTCCGAAGCCACCGGGCCGCCTCTACAAGGTTTTCCGCCTTAATCACCCGGCCGGTACAGCGGCCGCCGAAGCCCCGGGCACCCCGGCCCAGTACGGTACCGATTACATGGACCCTGATGCTGTTGGTGGTTATGGGCGAATTGACCGGCAGCCCCGCCACTACCACCACCTTATCCGCAGATGCGGCAAAGCCTTCCTTGATCGCGGCACCGATAGCCCCCTGGATCATGGCCTCCGAATCCTCTTCCCTCTGTACCTCCACTGGGACCACCCCCCAATAGAGGAGGAGCCGCCGGCGCACCTTTTCACTGGGGGTAGCCGCCACAATACAGCGTTGGGGACGGCGCTTGCTCACCAGCTGGGCGGTAAGGCCGCTCAGGGTGGGCATGATGATACAGGAAGCGCCGATAGCGTCGGCGGTGTTAACCGCAGCCCCGGCGATGACCTGGCCCAGATCCTGTTCGTGGAAGGTTCTGCGGCGTTCCCACATGTTGTTCCGGTATTCCTCCGAAGACTCCGCCGCCAGGGCGATGCGGTCCATCACTTCTACCGCCGCTTCAGGCCAGGCGCCGTTGGCGGTTTCTCCGGAAAGCATCACGCAGTCCGTGCCGTCCAGGATAGCGTTGGCCACATCCCCCGCTTCAGCCCGGGTAGGCCGGGAGTTATGGGTCATGGAGTCCAACATCTGGGTGGCGGTGATCACCGGCTTTCCCTCTTTATTGCAGAGGCTGATGATCCGTTTCTGTTCCAGGGGCACCCGTTCAGGGGGTATCTGCACCCCTAGGTCTCCCCGGGCTACCATTATCCCGGCAGAAACCCGGATAATTTCTTCGATATTTTGCAGCCCCTCATCGTCTTCAATTTTAGCAATAACCTGCATATCCGAACCGATGGAGACCAGGTATTTCTGTATGGCCGTAACATCCGAAGCCTTGCGGATAAAGGAAGCCGCCACATAATCCATCTCCTGTTCATGGCCAAACCGGAGATCATCCATATCCTTTTCAGACATAGCCGGAAGCCGGGTGTGCACCCCCAGGATGTTCACATTTTTCCTGCCCCCCAATTCTCCCCCGGTTTCAACCCGGCAGCGCATGACCCGTCCCTCAAGGGAAAGAACATCCAGGGAAAAAATCCCATCCGCAATAAGGATCCGGGCGCCTGGCCGTATATCATCTGCCAGGGATTGGTAACTCACGGTGATCCGCCCTTTACTGGTAAAAGCGCCCTCCTCACCATAGAGGGCCGTCGCATCGGCTTCGGCGATCACATCCAATTTTTCACCGGAAACCAACTCGACAATACCGTTGTCCCTGATCTTGCCGGTGCGAATTTCCGGGCCCTTGGTATCCAGGATCAGGGCAATGGGAACCCCCTCGGCGGCGGCGGCCTCCCGGACCCGGGCTATCATCGCCCCATGATACCCATGTTCCCCATGGGAAAAATTAAACCGGGCCAGGTTCATCCCCTTACGGATTAGGGAACGGACCATTTCCAACGATTCTGTGGTAGGTCCCATGGTACAAATAATGTGGGTATTTCGGATTATTTTCATCGGATACCGCCTTTCCTGATGCAGGATAAGAATAGTATAGTACGCAGGGATGGATGTCCACAAGGAGACGAACCGATATTGACCCCCTACTTCTTCCCCACCTCGTTTATCTTCGCTATCTCGTCCCGTATCGCCGCAGCCTGCTCGTACTCTAAATTTTTGGCGTGTTCCAGCATCTCTCCTTCCAGGGCCCGGATGAGCTGCTTCCGCTGATTGGGTATGAGGACATTGTAGGACTTTTTGAGGACCTCCACCGCAGTGGCGGCGGCGTCCTTTTCTTCTTCGGCGTGGCGGGTCAGGATGTCTGCGATAGCCTTCTTTATCGTGGTAGGTGTGATGCCGTTTGCCTGGTTGTACTCTATCTGTACCTGCCGCCGCCGCTCGGTCTCCGCAATAGCCGCCGTCATGGCATCGCTCATACGGTCCGCGTACATGATCACCTTTCCTGCGGCGTTCCGGGCTGCCCGGCCTATGATCTGCACCAGGCTGGTCAGGGAGCGGAGGAAGCCTATCTTGTCCGCATCCAGGATTGCGATAAACGAAACTTCCGGAAGGTCGATGCCTTCCCGGAGGAGGTTGATCCCCACCAGAACATCGAAAACCCCCTGACGCAGTTGTGTCAGTATTTCTACCCGTTCTATGGTTTCAACTTCGCTGTGGATGTACCGGACCTTGAGACCCAGGCCGGTCAGGTAATCGGTCAGGTCTTCGGCCATCTTTTTGGTTAGGGTGAGTATCAGGGAACGCTCCCCGGCGGCAATGCGGCTGCGGATCTCACCGTAAATGTCCTCCATCTGGCCATCACTGGGGCGCACTTCAATAATCGGGTCCAGGAGCCCTGTGGGGCGTATCATTTGCTGGACCACCCGCTTGGACTGCTCCAGTTCGGCCTTGCCCGGGGTGGCGGACACGTAGACGGCCTTGTACAGCCGGCCGGCAAATTCGTCGTAGCGCAGAGGCCGGTTGTCCAGGGCGCAGGGCAGGCGGAAACCGTAGTCCACCAGGCTGGTTTTGCGGCTCCGGTCACCGGCGTACATGGCCCCAATCTGGGGGAGGGTCACGTGGCTCTCGTCAATAAAAGTAAGATGCTGCTTGGGGAAGTAGTCGATCAAGGTGTCCGGGGGATCCCCGGGTTTCCGGCCCGCCAGGGGGGCGGAGTAGTTCTCGATCCCCGGGCAATAGCCCATCTCGGTGAGCATCTCGATATCGTATTCCACCCGGGTCTTGAGCCGTTCTGCCTCCATGATCTTCCCGGTGTTTTTCAAAAACTCGTACCGGTCCGCCAGTTCGTCTTTGATACGGTCCAGGGCATTGTGGATCATCTCAGCGGGCATGACAAACTGTTTGGCCGGGTAGATCAAGGCCCGGTCCAGCTCCTCAAAGACCTGCCCGGAAACAGGATTAAATCGCCGTATCCGCTTGACCTGGTCCCAGTCTAGGTCCACCCGGTAGGCCTCCTCCAGGTAGGCGGGGAAAATTTCCAGGGTGTCCCCCCGGCGGCGGAAACGGCCCCGCTCCAGGACAGCATCGTTACGCTCGTACTGGAGTTCCACAAAGCGGCGAATCAGGGCGTCCACGTCGATGGTTTCCCCTACAGAAAAAGTGGCGGTCATGGTCCGGTAAATTTCCGGGGTAGCCAGGCCGTAGATGCAGGAGACCGTGGCCACGATGATCACATCTTCCCGCTCCATGAGGCTCCGAGTGGCGGAAAGGCGCAACCGTTCAATCTCATCATTGATGGATGCATCTTTTTCTATATAAAGGTCCCGGCTGGCCACATACGCTTCGGGCTGGTAGTAGTCGTAGTAGGAAACGTAGTACTCCACCGCATTGTGGGGGAAAAAGCCCTTGAATTCCCGGAACAGCTGGGCTGCCAGGGTCTTGTTGTGGCTGATGATCAGGGTGGGCATCTGCACCGACTCAATGATCTTCGCCATGGTAAAAGTTTTTCCCGAGCCGGTAACCCCCTGAAGGGTCTGGAACTGGTCCCCCGCCTTAATACCCTTTGCCAGGGCCGCAATTGCCTCCCCCTGATCCCCTGCGGGGCTAAAGGGGGACACTACTTCAAATGAACGCATGAAGTCAGTATGGTCTCATCGGAGAGAAATTTACAAGGGGAATACCTACCAACACTAAGTGCATATTTTATTAAAATAATTCCTGCTTTTTTGTAAATTCGGTGGAACTTTTTGAATTTGCAAGATATAATTCTACTATAATTGGGCTTAAGTCCAAAAAAGATTTTAAGGAGTTTTTGTATGAAAAAATGGGGTTTTATTTATATTTCCCTGATCATTGCAGCCTTCGTACTGGCGGGTTGCGGCAGTGCTCCTGCCCCAGCAGATCCGCAGACAGATCCCAATTCCCCGGAATGGCTCAACGATTTTCCCCCGGAAGATGCGATTTGGGGAATCGGTACTGCCAAGCAGTCCTCTGATTCACTGTCCATGTCCACAGCGGAAACCCGTGCCCGGACAAGCATCGCCCGGCAGCTTGACATCAAGGTTAAGGCTATGTTCACCAACTACCAGCGGGATGCAGGAACCATCGGCAGCCAGACCGCCCTTTCCCTTCAGGAAGATGTGAGTAACCAGGTGACCTCCATGCAACTTAGTGGTTCCCGGCCCATCAAACGCTGGAAGGCCCCGGATGGTACATGGTGGTATCTGATCGAATATAAAATCGCCGATGCTAAAGCTGCTCTCAGCACCGTGATTGACGATGAAGCGGCCCGTTTCTCGGAATTCAAAGCCGCAGAAGCCCTGAAGATGCTTGATGCACAACTGGCTAAGAGCGAAAAGCCGCAACCGGTAAACAACTAATGAGCCTCCGCGCGGCAAGCCGCGGAGTATTAAACCAGACTCACGAATAACATAGGGACCCCCGTTGCTTACGGCGGGGGTTCGTTAAAAGGCAGCATTATGTTAAAAAAACCGTTTGGTATGATGACTGTATTTTTTTTGTTCATTGTGTTGTCATGCGCAAGCTCGTCTGTCTCCAAAAATTCCGGTGTAAATGTTCGTGAGATTGAATCGGCAGAATCCCGCTTTTGGCATTCCATCCCTTCTTATGATGAGTTGATTTTTATAGGCGCCGCCGGAGTACGCACTAACCGGGACGATTCAATCAAACTGGCTCTCCAGGATGCCGCCCGGAAAGTATCCATCTTTGATAATGTTGAAGGACAATTTGTAACGAATAATAAATCCGGAGCTGGTTTTTTTGATTATTCCACAGACACAAAAACATCTCTGCTCTTTAATGAAGATTATCAGGAGTATCTAGAAAATTTGAGTTTTGATCCCGACACCGATGTTATGCAATATGAAAATACAATTTTTATCCGGACCCGGTATAAAGGCTCGATTCAAGTAAAGTATGATCTTTCCACCGGCAGCAATTCAAAGCCCTCATGGATTGATAATCCCCCAAAAGAAATCTCCAGGTATACCGTAGGGGTGGGGTTTGCCGGTCGCCGCTCAACATACCGGGATACGGTAAACGCATCCTTTGAAGCGGCTATTTTTTCCATAATAAGAGAAATTTCCAGTCAGGTAGGAGTGGATTCGACAAATTACCATGGAAACGTCACCTTTGAGTACCGTTCTACCACTGAAAACACATTAACAGCCCGGGGGGTCCTGAAGGATTTTTATGTTCTGGATACCTGGACCGATAAATCAAATATGACCGTATGGACCCTGGCAGTAGCCCGGGTTTCAGATTTATAGAAACCGAAAAAATTGGCGTAAAAAAATAAGGAAAGGTTCAGCAATGAGAAAGTCTAAAATAGGTACTTGTATAATTGGCCTTTGTTTTCTGGTATTCCTATATGGTTGTGCAAGCACACCCCCGGCCCCAGCCAGGGATAACCGGGAAGCGGAAGCGGAAGCTGCTGCCGCAGCAGCGGTAGCAGCAATGAATGGTAGTCCGCCGCCGTCCAGCGCTTCTTCCGGCCCTGTGGCCGTCAATTCCAGTAGGACCGAACCCGCATGGGTTAGCTCCCCAGATTCTGTCTTTAACCGGAATACCTTTGTAACCGGTGTAGGCGCCGGCAATAACCGGGCTCAGGCAGAGATGAACGCCCTGGCGGCCTTGTCTTCGGTTTTTCACCGATCCCTTCAGGCGGACGAGACAATAACAAACTCCTATCAGGAAATGATCAAAAATGGTTCCGCTGCAAGCTGGATTGAAAATACATCCGTGGAAAGCGCCATAAAGGCCTCAACTTCAATGGATTTGATTGGCGCCGAAATAAGGGATGTCTGGTTCGATAGTAAAAGTACTTACTATGCTGCGGCAGTCATGGAAGTTGATAAAACCGCCCGGCTATATACCCAGATGATCCAGGATAACCAGCAGATTATCAATACCCTGCTCGATATTCCTGCTGCGGACCGAAATAGCATAGATAGCCTTGCCAGATATCAGTTTGCCGTTACCATTGCAGAGGTAAATCAGATTTTTACCAATGTCCTTTCAGTGATAAATTCCCCTGTGCCGGCAGATGTAAAGCGGCCTGCGGAGTATCGTTCTGAAGTCGCCAATATCCTGAGGGCGATTCCGGTATCGGTTATCGTGGAGAACGACCGGGAAAACCGTGTCCGGGATGCCTTTTCCTCGGTACTTTCCGCCGCAGGTTTCCGGACAGGGGGTAATAATACCCGTTATCAACTGCAAGCCCGGCTTTCGCTTTCCGAGGTCTCCTTGGCCAACCAGAATAATAAATTTGTCCGTTATGTGGTGGATGGAAATTTTGTGGACACCTCGAGTGATGCAATTCTGTTCCCCTATAATATAAATGGCCGAGAAGGTCATTTAAGCCTTTCGGAGGCAGAGGTCCGGGCAGTCCGGGCGGCGGAGACTAAAATCAAAGAGGACTACGCAGCAGCGCTGAACGCCTATCTTTCCCAGTTGATACCCAAAAAGTAATTCCCTCAATTTAGAAGCTGCGGTTTTTAATGAGCCCCACGTACTGCGGATTTATGCGGGGTGGGGCTTTTTTATCCTAATTACAGCAATTTTCAGCTCTGATCCCTTAAGGGGGTATGAACCGGGAAATTTATCTATTTTGGCGGAACCTTAGTTTCAGCCTCCTTATGATCTTGACGGCTGCCGAGGCTTTTCCCCTGGGTATGGGGATACCTGGCTTTTCCACTGATCTCCTCTGGTCCGGCTCTTGGGAAACCGAGGGGAGCCTTATTAACCGGGGGGATATACGACTGCGAGCCCATAAGCCGGCGCTGGTCTTGCGAGCCCAGGCTGTGGATAAACGACCAGCCCCGCCCTGGGAGGGGTTTGAGGAGGGTAACACTGCCTTTGCCGGGGGGCTCTACCATGAAACCACCGGGTCCAGGCTTCTCTGGGGTATTCTGGATGAGGGGGGCCTTCCCGCTCGAGTCAGGAATATCTGGAGCCGGGGTATGCCCTTTGTGGAACAGCATCAGCCCAGCATAAGCGATTTATATACCGAACCCTCTTCCACCAAGGAACCCGGGGCCTACCTCTACCTGGGAAGCCCCTGGCTCGGGCCGATGCTCCGGGGAGCTTCTCTAGAGCTACGGGGCTTCGGGTCCGTACTTTTGGATGCGGAAAACCAAGCCCTCTTTGATGGGGGCCTGGAAACACGGTTTTTTGGGGAAAACATCTTGCGCCTGGAGGGCTTTTACACCAGAAATCACCTGGCCGCAAAAACACCCTCTGCCTGGTTTTCCGAAACCCCTCCCCTGCCGGACCGGGAACAGGATCTTATCGCCGGAAACCTGTTCTTCAACGGCACACTTTTTGCTGCCGCCGCTGACCTGGCCTGGTCGGAAACCTTTGCCTACGGGAAGGGCCTCTATGGGAATCTCGGCCTCCGGCTTGGAGACCGACCCTGGCGGCTCTCCCTGGCCGCGGATGGGGCCAGCAGCCGTTATGTGGACCGGGCCGGCAGCGCCGGAGGATCAGGGTTCCGCAGCGCCGGTAAGCTGGAATGGCGGGGGAAGCGGAGCAGCCTCGCTCGGGTAAGTTCCACCCTCCGGGCCGCTGCCCTGGGAGAGCGATTTTACCGAAGTTCCACCCTTTTCTACTACCACTTCCCCACATTTAGCGCGGGCCGGGGGGCTGCCCGGAGGAAAACACCCCTTTTCTATCCATCCAGGGTTTCCATGACCCTGTCCCGGGAAGCCTCGAACCCTCAAAAAATTCTGGATACCCTAGAAGCCTTGGGGGCATTCCGCTTATGGGAACTTAATTTTACTTTCCAGGGCGGGGTATCTGGCCTCAGCATCATTGAAACCGCAAATCAAGATGATCCCTTCCCCCTCCCTATTCCCTCAACGGAATACCCCTACACCTACGATTCGGCAAAATTCGGCGCGGAAGCTTCATATACCCTAAAGCCATTTCAGTTCGGGATAAAAGCCGGGTGCACATTGAAGCGGGAAAAGGAGGCCAAATGGGACGGCGCCCTCAGTGCGGCAATCCGGGGCAAGTGGGGCAGATTCACTGCCAAACTGAGTTCACCGGCCTTCCCCGAAGAATGGGAGCTGGGGCTGTCCTGGCGGGTGCAACTGTAAGCATATAGTGTCCAAGTCCTACCGCAATTTTGGAACTCGTCAAAATAATAATTTTCATACTATTATCGACCCCAAACTTGAATAATGTTGTATGCATTTTCAGGGACTATTTTTATCTCGCTTAGTATATTCCTCCTTCCTTTATATATCAAAGTAAATACTTCTCTCCCATCTTTTAATAATGAAATAGTATCTTGTTCTATCTTATAAGAATACTGATTTCCAAACCGAGCAATAACATTATCTATTGTTGCTTGATCAGATGATTTAGACCCGCCTACGTCAAACGGTGCACTCGTTCCAAATATAATAATACGTTGTATTTTTTTAATAGATTTTACATGGGTTATCCAATCATTACGTATACGTTCTTCGTGTTCTCTTTCCTGTTCTTCGACCAGCCTTGCATGTTCCTGTAGTTCTTGTTCACGCGCCACATCTCTATTTTTTCGTTCCCCTTCTATTTTTTGCCGCTGTTCCTCGGTCAGCCTCGCACGTTCCTGTTCCTGCTGTTCCCGCCTTTCGCGTTCCTGTCGATCTTGCTCCATTTTTTGCCGTTGTTCCTCGGCCAGCCTTTCGCGTTCCTGATCTTCTTTTATTTTATTTTCCCGGCTTATTCTGATTTCAGGATTTACAATTTCTAAACCTGTCAATTTTTCAGAATTGTTGTTATAGATCACCTTTCTTCCGGTACGTGTTTCGTACTCAAAAACCCAATCGACATCGGATTTGAATTTTGAGGCAACTGCGGACTCCAGTAACGCAATATTCATCCCCACTAAAGCAGTGCTTATAGAAACTGCCACATAATTAGGTTCAAATAATACATTGCCCATAAATATGTGGAGATCCTTTATGGTATAATCTTTTCCATGAACCGCCTCAACCATATTGATTGTGAAAACTTTTAAACCATCAATCCAGGTAACATCAGAATCGGTTTGGTACAAGGAGATATACCGCAATTTATTGCCACTATCATAAACCAGTTTAATTTGACTACCCGAACCAGAAAATAGTATTCCATGTAAATCCTTCTCAACAGTTTCATGATTCACCGTAATATCATAATCACAGGTTTCGATTGAATATTTGCCGGTAAAACCATTGACCCAGTTTAATGATTCACCACGTTGTAGTGAACTGGCAGAATTATGCCCTTCGTACCATTTATTAAAGATTAGACCATAATCATTCTGATATGTATTGATGCCCAGAGTAAATACCGTTCCATTAATTTTGACCTGATTAGCTTTCAATTCTTGACCAAATACACATACCGTCATTATACCGAAAAGCAAACAAAAAAATGATTTTTTCATCAAAGCTCTCCTTTGTACACATTTCCATGTCAAGCAGAATTCAAAACCACTTACCTTTTCAACAAACGAAAAACCAGCTGGAGGCCCATTTTCCGATTTCCTATAGCTGGATTCCTGAATTTATCTTGCGATTATAAAACAAAATACAAGATAATTATCAGAAATACAATAATAATCAATATAAAGACGATTATCAATAACTATAAAGCATTTATTATTGCCTTTATGACAAGCGAGCCCAAGACATAACCAACATTAGAGATATTTTGGCTAATAATTTGAGGGAAAAACGTCGAAACTGCGGGATTTCTCAGGCGAAACTGGCTGAAAGAGCGGATAGTTGGAGATGCTGTGGAAAGGGCTACAGAGAAAAGCACAAAGGGTAAGACCCTAATATCTCCCTTTACCCTGCGGAAAGTTCCCCCCGCTCTGCCCGGCGTTTCTCCACAAAAGCCCGGAACCGCTCAAGGGAGCTGTTGATCACCAGTTCCGGCGGCACCCCGACATCCTCCAAGAGGGCCTTGGCCTTGGCGAAGTTCCCCACATCCTCCCAGTAATGGGCATCGCTGCCGCAGCTGAGAAGGCTGCCGTATTGCACTGAAAGGCTGGCCACCAAACGGCAGTTTTCCTCACTGCCTGGGCGGATGCGAAAGGAACTGTTGTTAATTTCCAGGGTTTTGCCGTATTGAGCGGCGGCTTTTACTACCGCTTCTATATCTATGGGAAAGGCGGGATTTCCAGGATGGGAAATTCCATCCACCAGGGGATTTGCCAGGGCGGCAATTAAGGCATGGGTGTTCTTTTCCCTACCCTGGGAGCCGAAACATACCTCGTGGAACCCCGCCATGACAAAGTCCAGACGTTTACAGTACACCAAGCCAAGGTCCAGCCCACCCTGGTCGTTCATGATATTGGTTTCTGCCCCACGGAAGAAGAGGACTCCCTGGATCTTTGCGGGGAGTATCCGCAGATTGGAAAAATGATAAGAATGGGGGCCACCGGGCATGGCAGGGCCATGGTCGGTTAACACAAAACCCTTGAGGCCCCGTTTACGGGCGCCCCGAGCCAGATCGTCAATAGTGGAATAGGCGTGACCGGAAACTACCGAATGGGTATGGGTGTCGATACAAATTTTCATATATATCTATTATATAATCCTTTTTATCAAATTTACAATCATACGGTTTTGCTATACACTCATTCCTGAAAGGAGCATTCATGGCAGGCAATAGTTTTGGAACAATTTTCACCGTAACCACCTTCGGTGAATCCCACGGCCCTGCCTTGGGCTGCATAGTGGACGGCTGTCCTGCGGGGCTGCCCCTGGATATTGGGGACATACGCCGGGAACTCAGGCGTCGCCGCCCCGGAGGAGGGGGCCCCGCTACTACCCGCTCCGAAGAGGACGAACCGGAAATCCTTTCCGGGGTGTTTGAAGGCAAGACCCTGGGGACCCCCATCGCCATCATGGTCAGAAACAATAATCAGCGCTCCTCCGATTATGACGAACTACGGGATCTTTACCGCCCGGGCCACGCCGACTGGGCCTGGGAAGCCAAATACGGCTTTCGTGACCACCGTGGGGGCGGCCGTAGTTCCGCCCGGGAAACCCTGGGCCGGGTCGCCGCAGGGGCCGTAGCCAAGGCATTTCTCGCAACCCAGGGCATTTCCATCCATGGCTGGACCTCATTCGCTGCGAGAATCCATGCTCCCGGGCCTGATGAGCAGGGCTTTGACCTGGAAGAAGTTGAACGGAACCCCCTACGCTTTCCCCACCGGGAAAAGGCGGAACAGGCCCTAGAAATAATTGAAGGGCTTCGCAAGGAAGGGGACAGCGCCGGGGGTACGGTTTCCTGCCGGGTACTGGGGCTAAAACCGGGCTTGGGAACCCCGGTTTTCGGCAAACTGGACGCCCTGCTCGCCTCAGCCATGCTTTCCTTGGGTGCCGCCAAGGGCATAGAATTCGGCGCCGGCTTTAGAGCCGCCTCCATGCAGGGTTCCTCTGCCAATGACAGCCCCATACCACCCGCCTCCGGTCGTAGCGCTGCCGCCAGCCTGGGATCGGTCAACAATGACCGCTTCATCCCCCACACCAAAGGTGCTGACAGCATCAGCTCTCTGCCCCCGGGGGTCCCGGACCTGGACTACGCCGCCAACAACGCCGGGGGCATCCTTGGTGGCATCTCCACGGGCATGCCCCTGGACTTTACTGTAGCCTTTAAACCGGTCCCCTCAATTTCCAAAAAACAGCAGACCCTGGACCGCAGTGGAACTGTCCGGGAACTGGTCATCCAGGGCCGCCACGATGTATGTCTCTGCCCCCGGGCCGTCCCGGTGGTGGAAGCCATGGCCGCCCTGGTCCTGGCGGATCTGCTGCTACTCAGCCGCAGCGACCGGATATAAACGGGAGGGCAATACCCCAGTGCAACCCTTTCCTCTTGATCTATAATTGCTATAAAATGCTCTATGGCTGAACTTTACGAGACCGAAATTGCCCCGAAAAGGGCGTTATTGATAAGCATCAGGAGCGGCAAATCCGGGGCGGTAGAGACCGAATCCATGGCAAAAGAACTGGCGGGGCTGGTGAAAACCCTGGGGTTTGAGATCGCCGCCCAGGAAACGGTACATATCCGAGAAAATCATCCCAAATTCGGGATGGGAACCGGGAAAGCTGAGGAGATGGCCGAAAAAGCGGCTGAACTGGAGGCGGACTGCCTGGTTTTTGACGGGGATTTGAGCCCTTCCCAACAGCGAAACTGGGAACGGCTTACAGGGATCTCCGCAGTGGACCGGCAGGAACTTATCATCCAAATTTTTGCCGGCAGAGCCAAAACCCGGGAAGCGGAACTCCAGGTTTCCCTAGCGGAACTTTACTACACCCTACCTCGGCTAACCCATAAGTACATTGACCTATCCCGGCAGCGGGGGGGACGCTATGGCACCAAAGGCTCCGGAGAAACCAAGCTGGAAACTGACCGCCGGCAGATAGAACAGCGCATCCACCGGCTCAAGGAAGAATTGGAGGGGGTCCGAAAGAACCGGGAGACCCAGCGAAAGAAACGGGATAGGGATTCGGCCTCCTGCGCATTGGTAGGGTATACCAATTCAGGTAAATCCAGCCTCCTCAACGCCCTGACCGGGGCGGATGTCCTGGCGGAGGATAAGCTTTTCGCCACCCTGGACGCCACCACCAGGGTACTTCCCTCTAAGGGCCGTACCCTAGTCATCTCCGATACCGTAGGCTTCATCCGTCGGCTGCCCCACGCTCTGATTAATGCCTTCCGCTCCACCCTGGAAGAGACCGCCCAGGCGGATCTCCTGATCCATGTACTGGACGCCTCTGACCCTGATATAGACCAGTATTTTGAAACCACCCTCTCGGTACTCCGGGAATTGGGGGCGGTATCCTCAGTTGAGGCCGCAGGCCGGCCTTCCCCTCCTGACAAAAAGCCCATGCTCACAGTACTAAACAAGATAGACCGCCTGGAACCGCCCAGCCTGGACTACCTCCTAAAGCGCTACCCCGGCAGCATCCCTGTATCCGCCCTGACCGGGGCCGGCCTGGAAGAACTGGTTCTGCGGATCGATGAAGCTCTTTCTGGTCCGGCCCGGCGTTTCCGCTTTCCCCCGAACCGCTCCGATTTGGCCGCCATGGTCCACCGGAACGGAACGGTACTCTCAGAAAGCTATGAGGATACCTATATCGAAATAGAAGCCCGCCTTGAGGAGAGTATAACCGAAAAATTAAGGGAATACCTTGATACGGAGCTTAATGATCCCGGGCGAATTCCAGCATGGAACGGAAAATGATCCATACTATACGGCCGGACCTTTCTTAAAAATAAGACCGTCTCCACCGGGCGCTTTGTCCGCCGGACCTCGGTCCGCAGTGACCGCATCCCCGTCCTTTATCTTCCCGGCAATGATCCCCTTGGCCAGGGGGTTTTCCAGGTCCGCCTGTATGGTCCGTTTTAGGGGCCGGGCGCCGAAGAGGGGATCGTAACCCCGTTCCGCCAAAAGCTGCCTGGCACCATCGGTGACCGTGAGGGTGATCTTCCGGTCCAGAAGCCGGGCAGAAAGGCGCTTGAGCTGGATGTCCACAATTTTACTGATCTCATCCCGGCCCAGGCGGTTGAAGATCACCGTCTCATCGATGCGGTTTAAGAATTCCGGGCGGAAGCTTTGCTTGAGGAGTTCCATCAGCCCATCCTTAATGTCATCGGGGTTTTTGGTTCCAAGGATCAGGTCTGAGCCAAGGTTGCTTGTCATGATGATGATCACGTTTTTGAAATCCACCACCCGGCCCTGGCCGTCGGTGAGGCGGCCATCGTCGAGGATCTGGAGAAAGACGTTGAACACTTCCGGGTGGGCCTTCTCGATTTCGTCAAAGAGGATCACGCTGTAGGGGCGGCGGCGCACCGCTTCGGTGAGCTGGCCCCCCTGCTCGTAACCCACATAGCCCGGAGGCGCACCGATGAGGCGGCTTACCGAATGCTTTTCCCCGTATTCGCTCATGTCGATCCGGGTCAGGGCCTTTTCGTCGTTAAAGAGGAAGTCTGCCAGGGTCTTTGCAAGTTCAGTTTTGCCCACCCCGGTGGGGCCGAGGAACAGGAAGGAGCCCAGGGGACGGCTGGCATCGGAAAGACCGGCCTTGTTCCGCCGGATGGCATCGGCCACCGCGGACACCGCCGCGCCCTGGCCTACCACCCGCTGTTCCAGGACCTTTTCCAAGTCCAGGTACTTCTGGAGTTCCCCGCTTAGCATCTTTGAAACCGGGATGCCAGTCCACGCGGATACCACCTGGGCAATATCTTCCTCGCTCACCTCTTCCCGGAGCAGGGCCGGCACGCCTCTGCCGCTTTCCCGTTTCTCTTCCATCAAGCCGGTGAGCCGGGCAAGCTCTTTCTGTGCCTCCGGGATGCGGCCGTGCTTAACTTCCGCAGCTTTTGTGAGGTTCCCCTCCCGTTCGTAACGGGTCTCTTCTATGCGCAGTTCTTCTATGCGTTGTTTGATTTCCCTTATCTTTTGGATATCCTGTTTTTCGCTGTCCCACCGGGCTTTCATAGCATCCCGTTCAGCGGTAAGCTCAGCGATTTCTTTTTCCAGTTTGCCTAGCCGGTCTTTGGAGGCAGCGTCCTCTTCGCGGGTCAGGGCCTGCCGTTCAATGGAAAGCTGCAACAGTTTCCGTTCCAGTTTGTCCAGCTCCGTGGGCCGGCTGTCCAGTTCCATCTTGAGACGGCTGGCCGCTTCGTCCACCAGGTCGATGGCCTTATCCGGAAGGAAGCGGCTGGTGATGTATCGGTCCGACAGTGTTGCTGCGGCCACCAGGGCTTCGTCTTTTATACGCACCCCGTGGTGTACCTCGTAGCGTTCCTGCAAGCCCCGCAGTATCGCTATCGTGTCCTCCACGGAAGGCTCAGCGGTGTAGACCTGCTGGAAGCGCCGTTCCAGGGCGGCGTCTTTTTCAATATGTTTGCGGTACTCGTCCAGGGTGGTGGCGCCTATGCAGCGGAGTTCCCCCCGGGCCAGAGCAGGCTTGAGCAGATTGGAGGCGTCGGTGGCGCCTTCTGCGGCCCCCGCGCCCACCAGGGTGTGGAGTTCGTCGATAAACAGTATTATGTTCCCGTCTGCGGCTTGGACCTCGTGGATCACCGCCTTGAGCCGCTCCTCGAATTCCCCCCGAAACTTGGCCCCCGCTACCAGGGCGCCTAAATCCAGGGACAGGAGTTTTTTCCCCTTGAGCCCTTCGGGCACATCCCCGGCCACGATGCGCCGGGCCAAGCCTTCGGCGATAGCGGTCTTCCCCACACCGGGTTCGCCGATGAGGACCGGGTTGTTCTTGGTGCGCCGGGACAGGACCTGCATCACCCGGCGTATTTCCTCGTCCCGGCCTATGACCGGGTCGAGCTTTTCCTGCCGGGCCAGGGCGGTAAGGTCCCGGCAGTACTTGTCCAGAACCTGGTACTTGCCCTCGGGGTTCTGGTCAGTTACCCGAGCGTTCCCCCGGACCTGCTTCAATGCGGCAAGGATTGACTGATGGGTGACCCCTGCCTTTTTCAGGACATCCGCAGCCTTCCCTTCCCCGGCGACTATGGCAAGAAGCAGGTGTTCGGCGGAAATGTATTCGTCTTTTAAGGAAGAGGCCTCGGTTTCGGCCTTTGCCAAAACCTTGGAAGCCGCTGACGAGAGGTATACCTGGGCAGCTTCGCCATAAATCTTGGGGCTAGCGGCTACCAGGGCCTGTATGTCGGCGATAAGCTGCTCCGTATTGGCCCCGATTTGCTTGACAATGGGCAAAACAATGCCATCTTCCTGGCTGAGCAGAGCCAGAAGCAGGTGTTCGGTTTCAATCTGGGAATGGTCGTTTTTTTGGGCGATTCCGGAAGCTTCGTTAATGGCTTCCTGGGCTTTTACGGTTAATTTTTCGAAATCCATGTTTTTTCCTTATATATATAAGATACAAAAAGGGAAGAGGAGAAGGCAAACCCTATTTCATCCTTTTAAATCATGGTAATCTTGATCCTCATGGCGAAACTCCAGCCTCTTATCATCATAGGCTCCGCCCTGATGGGCATCCTGATAGGCAAATTAAACCCCAACGCCGCACCCTTTGCGGGAAGCCTTATCGAAGTATTCCTGATGCTCCTCCTCTTTTTTGTTTTCCTGGGAGTAGATATCAGGGGAATCAGAAAATCTTTTACCAATATCCGCTTCTCCCTGGCTGCCCTGACCATCAACTTTATCTGGACCCCGGTGTTTGCCTTTATCCTGGGTAGGCTGTTCATGGCGGGCCGCATAGACATGCAGACCGGATTCATTATGCTCATGGTGACCCCCTGTACCGACTGGTATCTCATATTCACCGGCATAGCCGGGGGGAACGTGAGCCTGGGCTCCTCCCTGCTCCCCCTGAACCTGATTCTGCAGATCACCCTGCTGCCGGTATATCTGCTTTTATTTATGGGTGACGCTATTTCCTTCAGCGCCGGGACCATGCTCACCAGTATACTCCTGGTTCTGGTCATCCCCCTGGTATCCGCCAATATCGTAAAATTGGTGGTTGGGAGACTGCCCATACAGGAGAAGTTTGAAAAGGCGATCAGCGCCTGGTCCGACGGCATCCAGCTGATCTTTCTCTGCCTGGCCGTGGCGGCCATGTTCACATCCCAGGGAAAACTCATACTGGAGAACCCCGGCCTCTTTGCAGGAATCTTTCCCCCGCTGATCATCTTTTTTGTCGTTATTTTTATACTTGCTCTGTTCACCGGGCGCTTGTTAAAATTATCTTTCCAGGACATCATACCCCTAATCTTCACAAGCTCGGCCCGGAATTCTCCGGTTTCTTTGGCTATTGCCGCCATCAGCTTTCCCGATCGGCCGGTGATATCCCTGGTTTTGGTAATTGGCCCCCTGATAGAGCTGCCGGTACTTGCGGTGGACGCCTGGATTTTGAAATCCCGATTTAACCGCCGGGAAATGGTTACAAATAAAAGCGAAAATAATTGATGTTTTTGGCTAGTATATTGACAATAAATTGTTTTCTGTCGAGAATATACGAACTCATTCAATGATTTCATTTGTAGGATAATTTTGCTATAGGAGATTTAATATGGAAGCAGAAAGAACAAAGAGTTCATTTAATTCTTTCAATTCAAAACGGAAGCTGGAGTCGGTTTTTCTTTTTACCACTGGAAAATGTAATGCCAAGTGTGCCATGTGCTTTTACGCCAATGATATGGCGGAAAAGAAGCAGGATCTAAATTTTGAGGAAATTAAGAAACTTTCCGAAACTGCAGGGGATTTTAACCGCCTGTGGCTTTCCGGGGGTGAACCCACCCTCAGGGAAGATTTACCTGAAATTATCGAGATGTTCTATAAGAACAACCACATCAAGGACATCAATTTCCCCACCAATGGTACCCAACCGGACCGGGTTATCGAATGGCTGAAGCGTATCAGAAAAAACTGTCCGGATGTCAATATCGCCATCAGCATTTCCCTGGACGGTTTTCAGGAAACCCATGACCGGCAGCGGGGGCTTACCAGCTTCTACAAGGCGGTGGAAACCGTCAAGAAAATCGACGATAACTTTGGGAATGACGGTAAAATCATACGGAACCTCGCCACGGTTATTACCAAGTACAATGTACAAGAAGTTGAAGATCTGCTGCTCTGGGTATACGGCCGGTTTAATGCCTCTACCCATACCATTGAGGCGGCTCGCGGAGTAACTAGGGAAGACGGGGTAAAGGTCCTTACCGAAAAGTCCCTGCGGAAGATCCAGGATGATATAGCCCCCTATTATATAGCCTATGCGGACCGGGTTGCCGAGGGGGTTAAGGGCAAATTCGCTAAATGGGTTACCCGCTACTTCTACGTCGGACTTATGCGGACCATGTACAATATCCGGGCCAGCAACCTCGAAAAGCCCACACCCTGGAATATGGACTGTACCGCCGGGGAGACCACCCTGGTTCTCGACTACGATGGCCGGTTCCGGGGCTGTGAATTGCGGCCTCCCATCGGAACCGTACAGGAATATGGCTGCGATGTACAAAAAATCATGCACAGCGATGCCATGAAAAACGAGATCGCCGCCCTGGGACACGGGCACAAGGCGAATTGCTGGTGCACCCACGGCTGCTGGATCATGTCCTCCATTACCTTCAGCCCCGGCAAAATGATTTCCAAATTGATGTCCGCCAAT
Organism: Treponema primitia ZAS-2; assembly: GCF_000214375.1. Lineage (NCBI taxonomy): Bacteria > Pseudomonadati > Spirochaetota > Spirochaetia > Treponematales > Treponemataceae > Treponema > Treponema primitia. The sequence continues at coordinate 3,690,002 of NC_015578.1, forward strand.
AAGGAAGTAAAAAAACTTTACCACCCCTTGGCCATCAACGAAGCAATCATGAGCGACCTGGAAAAGAAGTACAACCTGGATATGGATAAACTGGCCCAGCTTGGAATTGTTGAAGCCCAGCGCGGCATTGCATGAAACTATTCCTCATAACCAGAGGTTCCCAGGGGGATGTCTATCCCTACTTTGCTTTAGCTACCAATCTGATCAAAGCAGGTCATGAAATAACCATAAGCCTGCCCAGGGTCTTTGAAGAACAGGCAAAACAGGCAGGGTTTAACTATGTGCTTCAGAATTACGATGACATAAACACCCTTCTGGAAAAATCTACCACGAACCGGGACCTCCTGGCCTGGATGCAGCGGGTAACGGATCAGCAGTTTGACGAATTTATCCCCATTCTGGAAAAACAGGATCTGCTGGTTTCCACCAACACGGAATTTTCCGCCCCCCATATCGCCGAATATTGTAAAAAACCAATCATCAGAACAGCCTTTGCCCCCTTTATCCCGGGGCGTAAGATACCGCCTCCGGTCATGCCCTGGCCCAGACCAAACCCCCTGATAGTACCGCTGCTCTGGGGCGGGCTGAACCTGGGAGTTAACCTGCTGACCGTGGGTATTATCAACAAAAACCGGAAACGCCTGGGAATGCCCCTCTTCAAGGATCAGGGGGAATACGCCCCCTCCCATGCGGAAAACTTCCTGATGTTCAGCCCATCCCTGGGTTCGGTTGATCCGGACTGGAAATACCCCTGGCATATCGGGGGCTACTGTTTTGACGATGCCATTCCCTACGAAGAAAAAAAATTCCAGGAATTAAAGTCCTTTGTTCAAAAGGATGATAAGCCGGTACTGTTCTTTACCATGGGAAGCTGTAAAACTAAGAAGAAAGAACTTATCTGCGCATGGCTTTTGGATATTTGCCACCACCAGGGGTATAAATTAGTGATCGGTTCAGGATGGTGGCATACCGGAGAAGCCCTGGCGGGACAGGAGAACATATTCCTCATGGATTGTATCATCCCCCACAACCTGGTCTTCTCCCTCTGCGACGGCATCATCCATCACGGCGGAAGCGGGACCACCCACAGCGCTGCCCGGGCAGGAAAACCCCAGATGGTACTGCCCATTTTTGTGGATCAGCATTACTGGGGGGACCGGGTACACAGCCTTGCTGTGGGACCTGATTATTTGACGGCAACTCATGTGACAGAAAAGAAACTGGAAAAACGGGTTCTGGATTTAATGAATAACCGGGACTACAAAAAAAACGCCACGGCATTAGGAGAAAAGCTCGGTCAGGAAAACGGCATTCAGGCGCTCAGCGATTATATCAGCCGTTTCAACGCCCGGTAACAGCAGGATTCAATGAAAGTATTTTTAGTAACCAGAGGGGCCCAAGGGGATGTATACCCCTATTTTGCCATAGCCGAAAAACTGGTCAGAGACGGGCATGAAGTTACCTTAAGCTTGCCCCAGGTCTTTGAGGTACACGCGAAACAGTTAGGTTTTAACTACGTCCTTCAAAATTACGATGATATCAACACCCTCATGGAAACTTCCACCAACAACCGGGAACTCATGGCCTGGATGCACCGGGTAACGGATAAACAGTTTGAAGAATTTATTCCTATCCTGGAAAAGCACGATATCATGGTTGCCACCAACACGGAATTTTCCGCCCCCCATATCGCCGAATACTGCGGGAAGCCCATACTTCGCACGGCCTACGCCCCCTTCATTGCGGGGCGCAAAATACCGCCCCCGGTCATGCCCTGGCCGAAACCGAACCCCATCATCCGGCCCATGATACTCTGGGGCGCCCTGAACATCGGGGTCAATATAATGATCGACGGGATCATCAACAAAAACCGAAAACGCCTGGGGATGCCCCTGTTTAAGAACCAGGGGGAATACGCCCCCAGCCGCTCGGATAATTTTCTCCTCTACAGCCCTTCCCTGGGTTCGGTTGATCCTGACTGGAAATACCCCTGGCATATCGGGGGCTACTGTTTTAATGACACCATTGCCTACGATCAGGAAAAGTACGGAAAACTCAAAGCCTTTATTGATAAGGACGACAGGCCTGCACTGTTCTTCACCATGGGGAGCTGTAAAGCAAAAAAGAAAGACAGTATTTGTGCGTGGCTCTTTGATATATGCCGCCGGCACAATTACAAGTTCGTAGTCGGATCCGGGTGGTGGCATACCGGGGATGAGCTCCTCGGCCAGGATAACATATTCCTTCTGGACAGTTTTGTTCCCCACCATCTGGTCTTCCCCCTCTGTGACGGGATCATCCACCACGGCGGGAGTGGAACCTCCCATAGCGCCGCCAGAGCGGGAAAACCCCAGATGGCCCTGCCCATCTTCATCGATCAGCATTACTTCGGGAATCAGATTTACGATTTGAAGATAGGACCTCATTACCTTGACGCCACCAAGGTCACCCTGGGGGAACTTGAAAAGCGGACGGTGGACCTGTTAAGCAACCCGGTCTATAAACAGAACGCCGCTATCCTGGGAACAAAGGTCCGTAACGAAAACGGCGTCCAGGCTATTTGCGATTATATTTACCGCAAGGTTGATGGGGTAACGGAATTTAAGGCTGCATCCGGTTTTTCATCTTAAGCCGCATAGCTTCAAGACGGTTCAGGGCATCCAGGAGGGTCTCTTTTTTCTTGGCAAAGTGGAGCCGTATCAGATGGCTCACGGGCTCCCGGAAAAAACTGGAACCCGGTACCGCACCGAGACCCACCTTACGGGCCAGGTCTTCACAAAAGCTAACATCACTTTCATAGCCGTATTCGGAAATGTCCAGCAAAATGTAATAGGCGCCTTCAGGATTAGTGTGGGGGAGCTTAAGATCATCCAACCCGTTAACAAAGATATCCCGCCGTTCTGTGTATTCCTCCTGTAAGTGACGGTAGTAATCCTCTCCAAAGCGGAGTGCCGGGACAACCGCCTCCTGCAAGGGCGCTGCGGCACCCACGGTGAGAAAATCGTGGACCTTCTTTGCAGTATCAATAATTTCCGGCGAGGCAATGATATACCCCAAACGCCAGCCGGTGATGGAGTAGGTTTTAGAAAGGGAGCTGCAGGAAAGGGTGCGCTCCTCCATACCGGGAAGAGAAGAAATATAAATATGCTCATTGGGAGCGTAGATAATATGCTCATAGACTTCATCGGTGATCACATAGGCATCGTACTTTTTCGCCAGATCCGCGATAATCCTCAATTCCTCCCTGGTGAACACTTTTCCTGTGGGGTTAGAGGGATTGCAAAGGATCAGCGCCTTGGGGTTTTGCTTAAAGGCAGCTTCAAGTTCATTAGGATCAAAGCGGAATTCCGGCGGACATAGGGGCACATAGACAGGTTCAGCCCCGGAAAGGATGACGTCGGCGCCGTAGTTTTCATAAAAGGGGGAAAAGATAATCACCTTATCCCCGGGGTTTGTCACGGTCATCATGGCAGCCATCATCGCCTCGGTACTGCCGCAGGTGGTTACAATCTCAGTATTGGGATCGATGGAACGACCCATATACCGGGACTGTTTTTCCGCCAGGGCTTCCCGAAAGTTTTGGGCGCCCCAGGTTACTGAATACTGATGGGGTCCTGTCCCGGCAATTGCCGCCAGACGGTCCGTAATTTCCTTTGGGGGATCAAAGTCCGGAAAGCCCTGGGAAAGGTTCAGGGCATTGTACTGCATAGAGATCCGGGTCATACGCCGGATGACCGAATCGGTAAAACCCTTTGTCCTGTCGCTTAATGGTCGCATAGAAAAACCTGGAAACAATTAAATAAAGTACATATAAGACTCGTCGGGGTCCACGGTGCCCACCACTGAAGCCAAGGTTTTCCGGTCTATTACCTGGGAGATACGTTCGTTTAAGCGATCAAACACCGTAACCCTGATGCAGCGCTGGAATTTGTTATCCGGGCTGCCGGGAAGGGGGGGATCAACCACCAGCATGTCCCCTTCCAGTTCCCGCAGGGCGTCACCAATAAGGATGTCCTGGGGCCGCCGGGCCAGGGCATAGCCCCCGGAGGCGCCCTTAACTGAACGGATAAAACCGGAACGTCTGAGTATCACTGCTACCTGTTCAAGGTAACGTATGGATATTTTCTGCCGCTCTGCCACGCTGGCCAGGGCTACATGGGATTCGCTGGTATGTTCCGCCAAATCAATGAGCAGCCGGATTCCGTACCGTCCCCGGGTTGAAATCTTCATATAGCGTACTCCATCTTGTCCATGGCATAGTATGCTTCTACCAGGTTTCCCAGGCTGATTGCATCAACACATTCGGTAATTTCATGGTAAAGTTCGCTCCAAGTCAGGATACTGATACAAGTTTCCTTATAAGGGCAGGTACTATTGTCATTAACACAGGCCACCAGTTCCAGGGGGCCCTCTACCGCCCGCAAGACATCCCCCACGGTAATTTCCTCCAAGGGGCGGCCGGGAAGATATCCTCCCTGGGGTCCCCGTATACCCTGCACTATTCCTGCTTTCCGCAGGGGAATAAAAAGCTGTTCCAAATAACCATCGGAAATCCCGGTTTTCTCCGCAATAGAGCGGGTACTTGTATATTCTCCCTGGGGCAGAAGGGCCATGTACAGCAGGGCCTCAAGAGAATAGCGTCCCTTAGTAGAAATTCTCATTTTTTACTCCTATTTTTCTTTTAATCGGAAGGAAACGCAAAGCGTTTCCCTTACTCCTATTTTTCTTTTAATCGGAAGGAAACGCAAAGCGTTTCCCTTACTCCTATTTTTCTTTTAATCGGAAGGGAACGCAAGGCGTTCCCCTTACTCCTATATACATTTTGAAAAAGCGCCGTCCAGATCCGTAATAAGATCCCCGGCGTCCTCAATACCTACGGACAGGCGCATGAGCCGATCATTCACTCCGGCGGAAAGCCGCATTTCTTCCGGGATAGCCCCGTGGGTCTGCACCAGTGGATAGGTCAGCAGTGTCTCTACCCCCCCAAGGCTTTCTGCAAAAAGAATGAGTGAAATGTTTTTAAGAAGAATCGGCACATCATCCCTGTTCTTCAGATAAAAAGATATCATACCTCCGAAGCCCCGGGACTGGGACTTACTCAAACTGTACTGGGGGTGATCCTCAAACCCGGTATAAAACACTTTTTCTACCCGCTTGTGTTCTCGCAGCCAGGCAGCGATACGGTAGGCGTTTTTTTCATGCTGCTCCATCCTTATCGATAGGGTTTTTATCCCCCGCAGGACGAGCCATGCGTCAAAAGGCGCGAGGGTGGCGCCTTCGCTTTTATGGGCATTGGCCAGGGGCTCGGCCAGATCCTCCCTGGAGTGGACAAGAAGTCCCGCCAGGGTATCGTTGTGCCCTGCCAGGTACTTTGTCCCGCTGTGGACCACAATATCCGCACCCAGGTCCAGGGGGGTTTGGTAATAAGGGGAAAGGAAAGTATTGTCCACGATAAGAATGCCCTGCTGTTTATGGATAAGATCCCCAGAGCGGCGGATATCACTAACCTTCATCATGGGATTGGAGGGGGTTTCAATAAAAATCCCCCGGGTATTGCTCTTCATCGCCCCTTCCACCAGGGCAAAGTTACTGGTATCGATCCAGGAAAAGCTAAAGCCGTACTTGGCGTAGTATTCATGGAAGAGCCGGTAGGTGCCGCCGTAGAGATCCTCCGACACAATAATGTGATCCCCGGGCTTGAACAGTTTTATTACCGATGAGATAGCCCCCATACCGCTGGCAAAGGCAAGGCCGTATTTCCCATGTTCCAGGAGGGCAATAGTCTTTTCCAGTTCCGACCTAGTGGGGTTGACGGCTCGGGAATAGTCAAATCCCGTGGACTCATAGAGCCCAGGGTGCCTGAAAGTTGAACTCTGGTATATGGGCGTGCTGACCGCCCCGGTATGGGGCTCAAACAGGGTAGCCCCATGCACGGTAACGGTTTTAATCGACAGTTTACCGTAAGGGGCCGTACAGGGAACCTTGCCGCAGTCGGCGGCATCCTTGTCGGAATGTTGATTTATACCTTCATGTTTATCGGGCATACACTTTTCCTATTTCAATGCTTCATCAAAATCTTCTATCAAATCCTCCGGGTCCTCAAGGCCCACGGATATCCGTATCAGGGTATCGGTGATACCCAAGCGCAGCCGTTCTGCCTCTGGTATGGAGGCATGGCTCATCTTCACCGGATAGGAGGCAATGGTCTCCACCCCCCCTAGGCTCACTGCAGCGGCGGCGTATTTGACTGTGCCAAGAAAACGGATCGCCTGTTCGGTGGTCTTCGTCTTGAAAGAGAGTACCGCCCCTGCGCCGGAAGACTGGGCCTCGTTGATCCCCCGGCCGGGATGATCCGGCAACCCGGGATAAAACACGGCGTCCACGTTTTTATGCGCCTTGAGCCAGGGCGCCAGTTTGCGGGCCCCGGCTTCCTGGGCTTCCAGGCGCACCCTGAGGGTCTTGATCCCCCGCATGACCAGCCAGGTATCCCAGGGGCCGGGCACGGCGCCGAAGCCGTTCTGCATCTGGTAAACCCGTTTCCCCAGTTCCTCGGTCCTGGTAACCGCCAGGCCGAAGATCACGTCGCTGTGGCCGCCGAGAAATTTGGTAGCCGAATGGACCACGATATCCGCGCCCAGCTCAATAGGCCGCTGAAGATAGGGGGTCATGAAGGTATTGTCCACGATGGTCAGGAGCCCTGCTTCTTGGGCAATTTTTATACACCCCGCCAAGTCGGTGATCTTGAGCAGGGGGTTTGAAGGGGTCTCCAGAAACAGGGCTTTGGTATTAGGCCTGATGGCCCTTTTCACCGCCCCTAAATCCGTGGTATCCACCGGGGTGACTTCAAGGTTCCAGCGTTTGTAGAAGGTGTTGAGGATACGCCAGCTCCCGCCGTAGATATCCTCGGCGGCGACAATATGGTCCCCCCCGGAAAGTATGCCTAAAACCGAAGATACCGCAGCGATGCCGCTCCCAAAGGCATAACCTTTGGCGCCCCCCTCCAGGTCTGCGATGATTTCTTCCAGGGCTTTCCGGGTAGGATTCCCCGAGCGGGCATAGTCAAATTCCCGGTGCTCCGAAAGATCTCCCTGATCAAAGGTAGAGGTCTGGTATATGGGCACCCCCAGGGCGCCGGTATTGCCCCCGACGGAAAAATCCGTTTCAAAGCCGTTGTGGATGAGCTTCGTTCCCCTCTTCATGAACCATCCTTATTAGTAGTTAAAAACCTATATAAATTGTAGGATATAATTTGACTTAAATCAAGGGCCAAAGGGCGCCAAAAAATTCAAAGGTATTGACTTTCCCTGCTGTTATAATATACTAACACAAGGAGCCATTTTGTCAAAATCCATACGCTTGACCTGACGGCTCTAAAGAAAGGGAATTACATGGTTTTATCAGACGCGCCCAATGGGGCTTCCTTCAGGGTGGTTAAAGTCGCCCTGAGAAAAGAAGTCGGCAAACGTCTTGCCGATATGGGTTTTACCGAGGATGCTGAAGGTGCCGTGGTCCGTTCCGGCTTTTTCCGCGGACCCTTACAGGTGCGAATCCGGGGTTATGATATCCTAATCCGCCGTGACGAAGCCGGGGGCATTGAAGTTCTTCCGGTAGGCGACTGGTCTGCGGTGAAGGATGCCGGAAAGATCCTCCGCCGGAAAAAAATAGCTACTCGCAATGCCGACTTCAGTCGGCAAGTTCCCCGTGCGAAGCTTGAGCCCCCTCCTAAGGCTCCGGAAACTCCGGCAAAGCTCCCTGCCGAGACGTGCCATGCCGGGAAATAAAAACACCCTGCGAATAGCCCTGGCCGGAAACCCCAATGCAGGAAAAACCACCCTGTTCAATGCCCTCACCGGGGCTCACCACAAGGTGGGGAATTACCCCGGGGTTACGGTGGAAAAACGGGAGGGCATACGCATACGCCGGGAAAAACAGTACCATTTTATCGACCTGCCGGGTATTTACAGCCTGACCGCCTATTCCATCGACGAGGTGGTGGCCCGGGACTTTATCCTGGATGAAAAACCTGACGTTATCGTGGATGTGCTGGACTCCACCAACCTGGAACGGAACCTCTACCTCTGCCTCCAATTTCAGGAACTGGGCATCCCGGTCATCGGCGCCCTGAACATGAGCGATGAGGCGGAATCAAAGGGCATCTTTATTGACGACAAGCAGCTCACCCTGACCTTGGGCATACCCCTGGTGAAAACCGTGGGCCCCAAGGGTACCGGCGCCGAGGCGCTCCTGGACTGCATAGATCAGGTGATGGCCGTAGAAGAAGGTTCGCCGGCTAAAGCCGACACCGGCAGCGCCAAGAGCCAAAACGCCGGGACCTCTCCGTCAGAAGCCGGCCTGGCCCTCCCGGACAAACGGCTCAGTTACGGCGCTGAGATTGAATCCCGGCTTGAGACGATTCAGGAAGCCATTGCCTCGGATACCTCCTTTGCGGCAAAGTACCCTGTCCGCTGGCTGGCGGTGAAGCTCATTGAAAAGGATACCAATGCGTACCGGCGGCTACAGGAGCATCCCCAGGCCGCTTCGATTGAAACCGCCGCGCGGGAAGCCGTGGTCTGGATCGAAAAGCACTTTGGCAAGGATGCGGAGATCATCATCTCCGAACAGCGTTACGGCTATATACGGGGGGCGGTTAAGGAATCGGTACAAATTGTCAGAAAACCCGATTTTTCCGTCACCGAGGCTCTGGACCGGGTGATCATGAACCGGTTTTTGTCATTGCCCATCTTTATCCTGGTCCTCTGGGCGGTGTTTCAGCTCACCTTCCTCCTGGGGGAATACCCCATGGCCTGGCTGGAAGCCCTCTTTAGCCTTTTAAGCGGCGCCATCATGAATGCCATGCCCGCAGGCCTCCTGCGCTCCCTCCTGGTAGACGGGATCATAGGCGGCGTGGGGGGCGTCCTCTCCTTTGTCCCCCTGATAGTAATACTGTTTTTCCTCCTTTCGATACTGGAAGACGTAGGCTATATGTCCCGGGCGGCCTTTGCAACAGATAAACTGCTCCACAGCTTCGGCCTCCACGGCCAGTCGGTTTTCCCCATGATGCTGGGCTTCGGCTGTTCCGTCCCGGCGATCATGGCCTCCCGGACCCTGAAAAGCCCCCGGGACCGTATCCTCACCATACTCATCACCCCCATGATGAGCTGCGGGGCAAAATTGCCGGTCCATGTGCTTCTGGCAGCGGCCTTCTTCCCGAACCATGCCGCCAACGTGATCATGCTGATCTATGCCCTAGGGGTCATCCTCAGCCTCTGCTGCGCCTTTGTGCTGAAGAAAACTGTGCTCAAAGGGGACCCCACACCTTTTGTGATGGAACTGCCCCCTTACCGCTCTCCCACTCTGCGAGGCATACTCTGGCATGTGCAGGAAAAAACCTGGCTCTATGTCAAAAAAGCGGGGACCATCATCCTGGCCTCGGCGATCCTGATCTGGGCCATCACCAGCTTCCCCGCCTACGAGCCCCCGCCGGGTTTGGCCGAAGATTCGGTCCAGGCAACAGAAGCGGCCCTGGAACACAGCTACGCCGGCCGGCTGGGCAAATTCATCGTCCCCATTTTCCGGCCCATGGGCTTTGAGTGGAAACTAGCCGCCGCCTCGGTCACTGGCTTTGCCGCCAAAGAGGTGATCGTCTCCACCCTGGGCATACTCTACCGGGTCGGGGCCGAAGAAACCGAGGAAAGCGAAGGCCTCAGAGACGCCATCAGGCAGGACCCGGACATGAGCCCCCTGGCAGCCTTTGTGTTCATGCTCTTTACCCTGATCATCCCCCCCTGTTTCGCCGCCCTGGCAACCATCAAGGCGGAAATCGGCTGGAAGTGGCTGGGATTTGAGCTGGTCTTTCTCCTGGCCCTGGGCTGGGTCCTCTGCACCATCGTTTTCCAGGTCGGGAGCTTGATTGGTTTAGGAGGCTTATTGTGAATACCATGATTGAAACCGGGGTTATTGTTGCTGTTATAGCCTTGGCAGCAGTTTTTGTGATTTTACGGGTAGTGAAAACTTTTCGGAGTAGGCGGCCTTCCTGCTGTTCCGGGGATGGGGGGAAGGCTGTAAAAAAGGACGCTTGTCCGCATTGCGCGGGGAACTCCGTTGCAAGTAGCGCGGGGGAATAGTGGCGAACTTTTTACGCCGTATATCTGTTCAGTACCTGGGGCTGATAAAGGCCTGCATAACCATCATTTCTTCATCCATATAGTGTTTGTCTATACAAAACTCCTAAATTTCAACAAATTTCCCGGCGTTTAAAACAATTGTTTTCAGCCAATCAATGTGGATTATCGTTTTCTTTGCAATATTTTAACAAACTCAATAAAACTAATTTCTTGATTAGCCAATTGGTTCAAATACTGTTCATTCCCTGAAATAAAGGCTTTGATCTGTTTCAATTCATCATCACTTAAATTGATTTCAATATCCTTTACCAATATTCGGGGATGTTCTTCAATGCTCATGGAAACCATTTTTGTACGATCTATTTTATCATCAGTATTGGACTTAAATTTTAGTCGTTTATACTTTCCGATATTTTCCCATGCACCAATATCGTCCACTAATAGCTCTACCGGCAATCCGCTTTCCTCTTTAGACAAGCGGCTCATATATTCCATCCGTATATTTTCAGCAATATTCTCATCTTCCGTTTGTAGCCCATTGTCCCAATAATCACCTTTACCAATGTTTTCAATAAAATGCTGATGATCGGTTTTTACTTCAACCCAAATCTCATTTATCCTCAATATATCAAACCATGAAAAAATATGACAATCCAACAATTGATGTATACCATACCCTATATAATACTCGTCAAATTGACCGCTAAAGTACTCGCCATTCCAGTTGGTATCATCTTTCAAAAATCTTAAATATTCCGGGCCAAATCTACCATCAATAATATCATCGGTCCATAAATATTCCGGTAGCGAGGAATACAGTACCCAGTAAATACCTTCTCCCCGCTCCGTTAATTCTCCGGTCTTATTGTCAATTTCAAGAATAAATGGCGATAACTTTATCCGAATGTTAAAATCATCCAAAAAACTATCATTTGAATTTAGTTTTTTGGTTAATTTATCATACAGTATTGCTGCTTCATCATATGCTTTCTTAAATCCGCTAATAATTTTATCGTTCAATTCAAGAAAATGCCTTTTGTTCTTTTCAGTCCAGGAAAAATGTCTATCAAGCTTTATACGTCTTTCTAACAATATTTTTTCCAATAAGCCGGTTTCACCCTTGTTGTAATATGGATGTAGCAATTTATGATATTTACAAGCCATATCTTCAAGGTCGGTGACAGAACACATATCACGGAAATATAGACTTTTTTCTTCATAGGTTTGATTTAGCAGATTATTAAAAAAATCCCTATCATATATTTCACTCATTCATTTATTTACCTTACCATACTTATTTACATGAAACTTTCTAACAGCCTTCATCACGCCAAAATGAAGCGGCAAATCTTTTAGTTTGTCAAAAGTTACCCATTTAAATTGTGAAAATTCATCAAAAGGGGTCGGGTTAATTCGTTTACCAATTTTGACCAGATATGTTTTCCAACGGAAGAACCAGAGGGCATTTATTGAGACCACACCCGTTAAGGTATTGCCCAATTCTGACAGGATAAAACCCGTTTCTTCTTTAAATTCACGGACTGCTCCATCGTAAAAAGACTCGCCTTTTTCAACTTTTCCGCCAGGAAACGACCATTTGCCTTTGCCGGGATTTCTTGTCCGTTTTCCAAGAAATACTGATACATTGTTAATTTCATCAACATGAAAAAGAGAAATACCGGCGCCTTTATAACCACGAAGAAATTTTAATATACGATATAAAAACGTATGCTTGTATTTAGGCATTAGTGCGTCTCCTTTTACAGTAAGAAAAATCTAAGTATAAGTACTACCCATCACGAAAATATTGTTCAAAAACATCCCTAGCCTCTTTTATTGCAATTCTTTCATTGTTTTACCATTGTTGTTTTTCCACACATCTTGACCATTTACAGTTGAACCCAAAATAATGGATGCTGGCTGACTAGGACTACTGAAAATTGTGTTCTCTGTAAATTTATATTGGTCGTTTTCAAATACTAAAATACCGGCATCAATTAATTTTTCTCGATTCTTTTTGTATATAAATGAAGCTGTTACATCCTTACATACAGTAGAATCCTTTAGGACAATATAATGATTATTTTCAATAACCATTCTTGCATAAATTCCTTTCGTTTTATTGTCAATGATAAAAGTATTAGTTTCCAGAATTATCTGTGCAGTAGTCGGTGATAGACATAAAAACCCACATAATGGTAAAACCATTTTTAGTTGTCTGATGAATTCATCGACAATACTTTCATCGGCAAGTGATAAAGTTGAGAGCGTTGGTTTTGTCGCATTAAATATCTTAGAGTTTTTTGCCGAGTCAGATAACTGATAAAGCTTTGACTCCATGTTTTTTATATGCGCTTTTGTGAGCTCACCATCTTTAGTCGAAACAACAACAATGCATTCCTTAAATTCCAGCTTATCAGTTTTTAGATGTTGATTTAGTCTTTCCCGTAAAATTTCTGCCTCACCGATATACACACTATCAGAAAAATTGACATCATCACTATCATAACGTAATATATAAACGCCTGGATTTTCCAATTCTTTTCTTTCAAGCCATTCTGTAATACAGGCAATGGGCGAATATAACACCACCATTGACGAGCCACCAATGTCAATAATCTTTGGGCTATTTTCCGTATCATCCATTTGAAAGATTGTCACTTTTTTAGCCATTTCAATTCCTCCTTAATCCAGTACCCATCCGGCTTTTACCATTTCATGAACATCAGAATAATATTCCACATTCTCATCTTTGTCAACAACGGTATAAACACGGTTCAACGCATTAACCAGAGTAATATGCCCGTAAGTCCCATCATTGCGTTTCAGCATGACTCTACTCCTGGTCTCTAAGTCAACACCAAAAACAAGGTCGGGCAAATCATTTAATGTCCTTTTGATGACTTCATCACTCCACGGCCAGATTTCTTTTGGCTTGGGTGGCGGCTCTTTCAAATTCTCGTAGGAAGCTTCAAGATCACCGGAATTCACCTTGATATATATTCCAATCATATTATCAAAGGTGGTAAGAATTTCCTCATAGTCAATGTCGTTTAATTTGACAGCCTTTCCAATGAAAATCGCTTCTACACCATCAGACGTTTTATTATTGATTTTCTGCACCTGGGTAATATCTACTATACTTCGATTTACTTCACGCCACATCGTATAATCAGAAAACAAATCAGGTGATTTATCATATAGCTTGTTAAAACTTTTATAACATTTTTTTAATTTAGGATCGTCTCTACGGAATGCATACATCCCTTTGTTTTGCAAAGGAAAAGATAAGCCGTACCAAAGTCTATCGGTACTATCAAGGGAAAGGCTAAACATAAAATCACGATGGCCTCCAAAAAGCAGTACCCAATTTCCCCACCATTGGAGAGTATCTTCGCTAATTAAAAAAAGGCGCTGAATTGCTTTTTTCCCCTGTAGTCCCATCTTGTACCGTATTACTTGAATCTCTCCAATGCGGTGAGTTTTTGCCTTTTCGTTCAGGATTTCACCTATTTGCGTAATCTTCATCTTTTCCTCCTTATAAAATAGTATCTGCCTCTGCGAGATTGCGCGGAAACAAGGGAATCCTTCGTATAACGGAATCATACGCTTTCTTCATTTGAGTTGCACAGGACATTGGCGATATCAATCCGGTTAATGTTCCCAACCCAGGACACAAAACTTTTTTTATCGTATTCTCATTGTCTTTATTAAACTTGTTAATTTCTATCAATGCAGCACGAAAAGCCAAATATGCATTTATTGTTTTAGATACATCTTCGGGCAATCTCATCGTGGGAGCAGATATTAAATATTTAACATCTTTATTTTTAGTTTTAATCACCAATGCACTTCCAACAGGAAGTTCACCGTAATAATCTTTTTGGATAGTCTTTTGTAATTTTTTCTGTAAATCCCATCCGAAGTAATGGCTGTACACCAAATCAATACCACCATCCATAAAACCAAAAGAGTTAGCCGGACTGACTATAGCATCTGCTTTTGCGTCAAATATATTTCCACAAGATACCTCAACATCTGAATACCCATTAAACACAGTAGCCCAGGCGTCTACTATTTCTTTAGATAAATCCCTCAATAAAATTTTGACATTCATTAATGAAATCCTCCTAAGAATTCGCAACATCGGTTTCTTTTTAAGACAAAAACCTATTTATCAGAACAATATATCTTTCAATAGCGCCTTACTTTTATTTTTCAAACTCTAATTTCTAAACCTTTTTTGCCAAAAGTGGCGAACGTTTACTATTTCCTTTCTGATAAAATGTTTGCAGCTGTTCTATTTCAAACCTCATTTTATCAACCAATTCCGGGGGACTTAAGACTTTAACCAGATGTCCCAGTGACAATACCCACCGCTGAATTTCCTGAAACTCAGTTGATCTAAAGCTAACTTGTACCGTGTTATCATCAAGGGCTTTCACTGTCTGTTTGGGATGAAACGTGGCTTCACTTGCAAAAGACGTAGCATCTTTCTGAAACAACAATTCAAAAAGATACATCTTATTATCAGCAGGATGGACATCCGCAGAATTTTTTATATGATCCTGAATATTGAAATTGACTGGAAGTTCAAAATAAGTACCTGTACCAAGCACTTTTTTGAACTTCTTTACAGAAAAAATACCCGATTTCCTATCATCGTTGCGATCAAGTGCAAGCAGGTAATAAATATGGTTCTGATAGAAAATATGTACAGGTTCAAGAGTTAGTGTAGAATATTTTCTATTTTCGGCAATCCAACATTGGGCTTTAATAACCTCTTTTTTAATAATGGCTGAATTTATTTCAGTAATAATATCATATTCGTATGAAATTCCAGGGTTAAAAAAATCACTGCCATCAAAATTGTTGACTGGTAAATCCTTATCATATTTGTCCGGGACTACCGCAAGCAGTTTCTGGAATATCTTTTTGAATTTTGCCTCATAAGAATCTTCATCTTCTTCACTGTAAAATCTGTAGTATTGTTTAATTATCTCAAGTTCGGCTTCTGTGAAAAGAATACTCTTAATAAAGAAATTGGGTTCCGTATAATAAAAGCCATTACGGTCACGGTCGAATTTCAAAGGAGCCTTGTATACATCACGTAAATAATCAATATCCCGGTTGATGGTACGGATACTGACTTCTAACTCCTTTGCTAAACCAGGGCAAGTGGGGTAGGAACCTAAACGGATTTTCTCATCAATTTTGAGTACCCGGCTAATTTGTATTTTTTTTTCGTTTTCCCCACCTTTCATTTGGCAATCCTCCTCTTTATAGTTGAAAATATAGCACAGCATCATGCCATATACTGTCAGGGTGAAAAAAATTTAAAAAGGCAAAATAAATTATTGCCATGACAGTATTTGGCATAGTACTTAGAGTATATTGAGTATGTATGTTATACAAGAGGAATAAGGTAGTGGGTTAAAATCGCAAAAAGTGAGTCATTATGACACATTTTTTAATAATGGCATTATTTTAGTCCAGAGTAATACGAGAATCCACCTGAAAAAATAAAAGGAGGTTGATCTTGGACGATGGTATAGGACCTGACATATCGATTTTATATAAACAGGCGAGTAGCTCCAACAGTCAGAGCGGGACTCTTATAAGGTCACGGTTGATGGTGCAAATCCATCCTCGCCTAAACTTTTTAGGTAGTATCAGGGTTAAATAAAATTGAAAGCACAATTAAACCAGGTGAGGACGAATGATAATGTATGTACAAGAATACCTTGATGATATTTCAGCGCAGAATATTTCTAAATACCTGCAATTATCAAATGAAAATGTGCTTGAAAATAATATAGCGTATTTCATGAGCTTTATTAAGAGAAATCATATCTGCACACAATATGTATGCACAACAACACGTGAAAAAGCATTGACATTTCTAAATAAATTGACAGACTATTTTAAGATAGAGTTTATCGATATTGATGAACTCTATAATGAAATAAAATGCAAAGCCACAATATTTATTCAGAGATCGTCCGAGTGGAACATAAAACCCATTACCTTGATCAGAAAAGGCACTGATCAATCAACCTTAAAATGCTATACCGCAAATACAATTTATACAAATTCATGGGGCTATAAATCAGAACAATCAGTTGCCAATATAGTTGTGAACAATGAAAGTGTTATTTGGATTAGTACTGAACATGAAATGCCCCAATATTTTATCTACAAGGATGGTATATTTTTTTGTGTAAAATACCGGCATAAGGAAATTAATATAAAAAGAAATCTTGTTTATACTTTTAGAGAAATGGGCAACATGGATAATTCAAAACCCGATGATATACTAAATAATTATGACAAAATATCAATTAGTCCTATTGAAACTACTATTAATTTATCAGGCTATTTCTTCAAAGGCTTTTTTTATAAAGGGTTGTTATTTGACCGATACTGGAAAAGTGATTTATCGATGATAAAAAACATAGAATTTCTGGGAGATTTTATAAAGGTTGAAATAGAAAATTTAACCTATCCACATAGTAATTATGTTTTATTGGATATTGATAATTGTAAAATTATTAACAAAATGTCATAATATAGCCTATACTATTTGTAAGGATTATACATATCGTCAAAATCCTTTAATTTAGGCAGCTCTTTTATGAGCATTTCGGGATTTGCTATTATATCATTACTGGTAACATCTAAATATTCAAGCTTTTTAAGGTTAGTAATCCAACTGGGAATTTCTGTAATCCAGGTGCTATGAAGATTGAGGATTTTCAATTTTGTTAAATTCCCTATAAAATCAGGTAATGTTTTAAGTTTATTATGACTTATATCCAGCTCTGTTAAATCCTTTAGTTCGCCAATAAAATCAGGAATCCTGCCAAAAGAACTGAGACTGACTTTCCTTAACGTTTTAAGATTTTTCATTGACACTGGAAAACAAAAGTCGGGGGTAATGCTAGTGTAAATAGTTAAACATTTAAGAGATTTAAAATTACCAAAATAATCAGGCAAGCTGGTTAATCGCGTTTCTGCAATAAAAAAATCCTTTAATGATAAAAGGTTCCCAAATGATTCCGGTAGAAAAGAAAACCATGAACCCGGCCCTATTTTTTCTTCCAGTACGGGATGGTTATGTCTTTCCCAAAGCGTGAATAATTCGAGAGAACAAAGTTCGCCAAATGTCTCCGGTAAAGTTCTTAGCTTGTTTTCCGATAGCCTGATTTCTTTTAATTTTTTAAGACCACCAATTGAATCCGGTAATTCCGTTAATTCGTTACAACTTAGGTCTAATAAGGTCAACTCGGGAAAATGACCGATCCATTTTGGCAATTGGATAAGGTTATTGCAGGTTAAATCAAGTTTATTTATCCAAGGCACGCCAGCTAATTCTTCCGGCAATTCGTTGATATAGAGAAATGACAAATCCAAATTTTTATAGTGCTTTTTTTTGCACCGATCTATTCGATGTAAAAATTCCTTTCGATTAAGTTCATTCTGTTTTTCAACAAGGGCAGGGAGATGTTTTATGTCATAACCACGGGTCTCTATTCGTTTAAGTTTAGGTAATTCAAGTATACTCTGCGGGACTTCTTTTAAGTCAACTATACTGATATCCAATACTTCCAGCGTGGTAAGTTTGCTGATAAAAGATGGAACCCTTTTAACGCCGGTGTTATCAAGAACCAACTTTTTTAAATGCGTTAAATTGGTCAAACTGTCGGGCAATTTTCGAATCTTCTGATTTGTACTGAGGTCAAGAATCTTTAAACTTTCCAGTTCACCAATCCATTCAGGCAAAACTCTAATATCCGTACATATTACAGAAAGGCTTGTAAGCCATGTTAATTGCCTGATTTCTTCGGGGAATAGA
Organism: Treponema primitia ZAS-2; assembly: GCF_000214375.1. NCBI lineage: Bacteria > Pseudomonadati > Spirochaetota > Spirochaetia > Treponematales > Treponemataceae > Treponema > Treponema primitia. The sequence continues at coordinate 3,707,981 of NC_015578.1, forward strand.
TTAAGATATAAATCATAGCCAATTTCGAGGGATTTTTCATGTTGTTCTCGACATTTCTCGATTTTCTGAAGAGCTTCAAGTATTGCGTCTTTTTGCTTAATCAAAGCCTTTTCATTTTTCTTCTTCATTATGTACCTCCACGTTGGAGATTTGTACCCTCCATCAGGTCTTTACAATAAAATACACCACATAATATGACAAATAATGTCATGGCTTGATCTTTTTGATAAGAAAAATAATTATCTCTCCCCACACTCCAAACTTAGGACGAATAAATAAGCCGCTTTGGTAAAAAAGCAGATCGTTCATTTTCCGTCAACCGACTCCAGTATCTCCAGGGCCCGCTTAAATTCAAACTCCTGCATTTGCTGAATCAGCTCCCCACCTTCCTTGAGCGGAAAGCTTGCGCGTATTTCGTCAATCAGCTTAAGGCTCCCGGCATTCCCCGCCGCCAGCAAAGGCCTGAGCCGCCCCGCCAGTTCCCGTATCTTCACCGGGTCCGCTACTTGCAACGCCGACTTTAGTCGGAGAGTTCCCCGCCCAGGGGGCTCCCCGATCAAAGCCGATGCCGGAAATTCCTCCGTAAAGGCGCCATCCCCGCCGCTACCGGCCCCTTTTCTGTCTCCCGCCGGAATCAGGGTATCCAGCTCTTTCAATACTGCGGCGAATTCCGCTCCCGCCTGTACCATCAGTTTTTCTGCCGCACTGGGATTCTTCTCGGCCAGGGCTTTCTCAATCTCAGAAGAAAGCTGCCGCAACCGGCCGGCGCCAATGAGGCCGGCGGTGCTTTTCAGGGTATGGGCCAAGCGATGGGCCAGGGGCATATCCCCGGTTTCCAGGGCAGTGCGTATCTTTACTATGTCATCGCCATGTTCCTTGCGGAAACTAAGCAGAAGCTGATTGTAGAGTTCTTCGCTTCCCCCAATATCGCTGACCGCCTTATCCCGGTCAATGACAGCAACACTTTCCACTGCGGAAACAGGAGCAGCAGGTTTTGCGTCACTGCTATGGATTTCAACCCAGGTGCATTTGCCCGGGGGCAGCCACTTTTCAAGCTTTCGGTTAAGTTCCGCAGCGTCAATAGGCTTGGAAATAAAGTCATTCATCCCCCCGGCAAGGAAACTCTCCCTGGCCCCGGAAACGGCGTTGGCTGTAAGGGCGATGATGGGCATTTTCCTTAGCCAGGGATCCTCCATGGAACGGATACATTTGGTCGCTTCAATACCGTCCATACCGGGCATCATGTGATCCATAAAAACCAAATCGTAGTTTCTCTCTGACACCTTTGCTATAGCCTCATCGCCGCTTTCGGCGGTTTCCGCATGGATATCGTGGGTGGCCAGAAAAGCCAGGGCAACCTTGAGGTTTATCCGGTTGTCGTCTACCACAAGCACTTTGACATCTCCGGTAGCCTTAATCTGTGCGTTCAGGCCCTTCCGTTCAATCCGCTCAGGGTCCCCCGGAACCAGGGGCAGCAAAACTGTAAATGCCGATCCAGCGCCGTATTCGCTTTCAAAAGAGATTTCCCCGCCCATCATGGTGACTAGGTTTTTGGTGATCGCCAGCCCCAGGCCTGTGCCCACAATGCCCCTGTTACGATCGCTGTCCAACTGCTGGAAATTCCCGAACAGCTTAGGAAAGTCCTCTTTCTTGATGCCGATCCCCGTATCCTTTACGGTAAAGACAAGATAGTCCTTGCCATCCTTTGCCGTAACGTCCACCGTAAAGTCAACATAGCCCTGACGGGTATACTTGATAGCGTTGTTAATAATATTGGTAAGTATCTGGCGAAGTCGCACATCATCGCCGTAGATAATCTGCGGGACCCTGGAGGTGAAGGAATGGCGGAAATCCAGGTCTTTGGACTGGGCGGTGAAGCGGCTCATGGAAGCGATATTATCGTAGAGTTCCATCAGGTTAAAATGCACCGGGGACAGTTCCATCTTCCCCACTTCGATCTTTGAAATGTCCAGCACATCGTTGATGATCTGCAGCAGGGCCTTGGACATCTTCTTGATGTCCGTAAAAAAATCCCGCTGGGTGTCGTCCAGGTTGTCGGTACGCATGAGATCGCTCATGCCGATGATGGCGTTCATGGGGGTGCGGATCTCGTGGCTCATGGAAGCCAGGAAGCGACTTTTGGCCTCAGAAGCGACCTGGGCGGCCCGGGTCTCCACTTCCAGTTCCCTGCCACGTTCATCCGCCTGGTGCAGCAGGTCCTCGGACTCCTTGAGCTTTCGCAAGTCCCGGGTATAAGCTACTACCCGGTAGTCATCCTGCCAGGCAACCCGGACCAGGATTACTTCGGCAGGGATAAACTCACCCTTACTGCTGCGGTGCATCCATTCAAATTCCAGACGCTTCCCGGTGCGGTAGGTTTCAGCTATTTCCCGGGATATACGCTCGTTGCTTATGGAGCCGTCCATTTGGATGAACACAGAAAATCTGCTGAACCCTTCTATGAGTTCCTTTTTTGTCGAAACGTCAAAAAGTTTCAAAGCCTCCTGGTTACAGTCCAATATATTCCCACCGGCATCCCAAAAGGTGCAGGCCAGGGGGGTAGCATCGAACATTACCTTGATCCGGTCATTGGATTCAGCTTGAAGCAGTTCTGTTATATCATGGTAGATAACCAGGACCCCGTCAAAGTTGTCCCCTTCATCCAGAATAGGGGTACTGTTGATACTGTAACTGCGACTGTACCCTTTGCCGGTAAAATCAATGCGGGCAGTATCAGTGATAGTTTTATTGCCCTGTTTGACCCGGGCAAAGCGATCCAGGGATTGTTCCAGAAAGACCGGATCGCCAAAGAAGGCATACACCTCATCAAAAAAACGCCCGCGTATGCTGATAAAGTCGTTTATCCCGGCAAGTTCCAGAAAGGCATTGGAGCAGTAAAGGAAGCGGCCTTCCGCATCCAGGAGGAGGATCACATCAGGGCTGTTTTCCAGCATCAGGGAGAGGTACTTTCCCTGCTTTTCCCAGATACGCCGCTGTTCTCCTTCGTTGGTCAAGATACCACCCTGTTAATTTATATAGTAGCCTTAGCGGCCCTGAAACTGTCCCATCTTTGAAAACATGGATTGTGCTGCCGCGGGATTTCTGCTCAGCTTGGACATCTTCTTCATCATGGTCCGCATCTTTTCGAATTTTTTGAGGAGCCGCCCCACCTCCGCCACGGAGGTACCGGAACCCCGGGCTATCCGGGAACGGCGGGTGGGACCGATGATAAGGTGATTTGCCCGTTCCTTCCGGGTCATGGAGGAAAGAATCGCTTCCTGGTATTTCAGTTCCGCTTTGTCGATATCCTCTTCGCTGATTTGCCCCGACATGCCGGGGATCATCTCCAGCATTGATTGGAGGGAACCCATCTTCTTCATGGACCGGAGCTGGTCCAGCCAATCCTCCAGGGTGAAGTTCTCCTTCTCCATTTTTTTGCGAAGCACTTCCGCTTCTTTCTGGTCGATCACTTCCTGGGCTTTTTCCACCAGGCTGACCACATCCCCCATGCCCAGGATGCGGCTGGCCATGCGCTCGGGGTGGAAGACTTCAAAGTCCTCAGGCTTTTCCCCGGTACCCACAAACTTCAGGGGCTTGCCGGTAATGGTCTTCAGGGACAGGGCCGCCCCGCCCCGGGTATCGGAATCAAACTTGGTGAGGATCACCCCCGAAAGGCCGATTTTCTCGTCAAAGGTCTTGGCAATATCCACCGCAGACTGGCCGGTCATAGAATCCGCCACCAGGAGCAGTTCGTCGGGCTTGGCTGCATTCTTAAGCCGGGCAAGCTCCTCCATCATAGGCTCGTCTATCTGAAGCCGGCCCGTGGTATCCACAATAACCGTGTCGATAAGGTTCTTCTGAGCCCAGTTCCAGGCGTTTTTGAAAACAGCAACACTATCTTTAGCGCCGTCCTCCTTGTGCACCGGGACGCTGATTTGAGTACCCAGGACCGCGAGCTGTTCCATGGCAGCGGGGCGCACCAGGTCGCAGGCTACCAGCAAGGGCTTGCGGCCGTCTTTCTTGAGGCGAAGGGCCAGCTTAGCGGAACTGGTGGTTTTCCCCGAACCCTGGAGCCCCAGCATGAGGATCACAGAAATAGTGTCCGGTCCCTTTAGCTGAAGGTCCTGGGCGGATTGCCCATTGGCGTTCAGGGTGGTGTCCCCCAGGTAACCGGTCAGCTTATCGTGGACTATCTTGATAAACTGCTGGCCCGGGTCAACCGAGCGGAGGACCTTTTCCCCCTTGGCCTCTTCAATGGTAGAATTAACAAAGCGCCGGACCACCCGGAGGTTTACATCCGCCTCCAGCAGTGCCAGCTTGATGGCTTCAACCGCATCATCAATGTTCTTCTCGGTGATCGTAGCCTTGCCGGAGACAATCCTGAGGGCATCGGAAATCTTCGCCGTTAGTTTATCTAACATGTTTTACTGCATCTCCTCCAGGAAGGAGTTCAGGAATTCCTGGGGCTCAATCTCCCTGTTTAGTATCTGGTAGAGCCCGGTGGATATGGGCATCTTGAGTTTGAATTTTTCCCCCAGGGCCTTGATGTGCTTTGCGGCCACCACACCTTCGGGCAGATAGCCGATCTCAGCAATCCTGTCGATAATATCATCCAAGCCGGCAAAGGGTTTAAGAATATTTTTCTCTATTATTTCCCTGCCGAAGCGGCGGTTTCTGCCAAAAACAGAACGGCAGGTAACATCCAGGTCCCCCACCCCGGATATGGATGTGAAAGTTTCCGGGTGAGTTGCCCCCATGGCCATGCCCAGGGTTTGTATCTCGTTGAGCCCTGCAGCAAGGAGCAGTGACTCTGTCCCGTCACCAAAGATATCCTCGGCCCCGGAACTAGTAGTTCTGTTTTTCAAAGCATCCAGCATCCCAAAGGTGATGGCAATAACGTTCTTAGCCGCTGCCGCTACCTGAACCCCCCGGACATCAAGGGACGAAAAAACCAGCAGCCGGGGGCTTTTTAACAAATTTCTGAACCTTATGGAATTCTTGGGGCTTTCGCTGGCGGCGATAAGCCCGGTAACCTTGCCCCGGGATACCTCTTCGGCATGGCTGGGGCCGGCGATATACACCAGTGACTGGCGGTAAAACCCCGGCAGGTAGTCCTCCAGGGTTTCCAGGATCAGCCGAGGGCCCTTGGGCGAAGGGAGGAAGCCCTTGGTGATCACCGCGATGGCAGTTTCCCCTTCCCGTATAGAAGGCGCCGTCAACAGTTGTTTTGCCGTATCCAGAAGGTAAAGCGAAGGGGTCGCCAGGATCAAGTATTCTTTGCCATTGACCACTTCATTTATATCGTCGCAGGCCTGGAGATTGTTGGGCAGGACCACATCGGGCAGATACCGGGAATTGGTATGCCTCTGGTTAACGTCCTCCAGGACAGCTTTGCTGTGGCTCCAGATCAGTACATCGTTTCCCTTTTCGGCGATAACCTTTGCCACCGCAGTTCCCCAGGCGCCCGCCCCCAAAATGCCTATTTTTGTCATACCGTTCCTTTACCATTCATGGGGGTGATAGCTGCCCTCTGACTCACTGTAGCAACTCTGCGCTGTGAATAGGCGCAGTAATGCTCCGTATTTAAAGAGTTTTTGCAAGTTTTACAAATTCCTCCACCCGTTCCGCAATAAGGGCAATGCCCCCCTGCCAGAAAGCGCCATCCTCAATGTCGAAGCCCGCAGACTTGGCCACATCCACGGCGGAAGCCTGCCCGGTGAGCCTCAGCATCTTCCGGTACCCGGAGGCAAAACCCGTCTTGCCCCCGGCTAATCCCTGGCCTTCTTTCTTTGCCCGGGCAAAAAGACCCAGGGAAAAAAGCTGCCCAAAAGCGTAGGGGTAATTGTAAAACGCCAGGCCTGGATTGTAATAGTGGCTTTTTACCGCCCACATATAGGGGTGGAGCTGCTCCGGGTCCAGTCCGTCACCATAAGTCTTTTTCTGGGCATCGATCATCAGGGCGCAAAGTTCCTCCGCCGGCAATTCACGGTTTTCCCGCTGCTCAAAGAGGGCCTGCTCAAAGTAGAACCGGGAAAGTATGTCCACGATTACCTGACAGCAGTCCTTGAGGTTCCCCTCAATAAGCCCGACCCGTTCATGATCATCAGTAGCGTTGCCCAGGGCGCCCTCAAAGATGATGGTCTCAGCAAAGATGCTGGCGGTCTCAGCCAGGGTCATGGGATAGGCCGCCTGAAAGCGGTTTAGATCCTTGATCAGCTCGTGGTGCCAGGCATGGCCCAATTCGTGGGCCACCGTAAAGACCGAGTCGAAGGACCCCTCGAAGTTGCAAAGTATCCGGGATTCGCCCCGGGGCAATTCACCGGGGTGGCCTGCCAGGGGAAAATCGGTACAGTAGGCCCCGCCGATCTTGCCCTCCCGGCCCAGGGCGTCTATCCAGGACGAATCGACCGCCCGCCGGGCAAAGGCCCCCATATCCGGGTCAAAGGCGCCGAATTGTTCAATGATAAATTCCGTTGCCCCGGTCCAGGTCCACTTTTTGGTAATACCTCCGACTGGGGCAAAAAGGTCGTAGAAAGCACAACTTGCAACGCAGTTCCCCGCGCAGGACTTGAGCCCCAGCAGGGAAGCCTTGGTTTTAAGGTAGCGCCGGAAAACCGGGAGGGACCCTTCCATGGCGACGATAAGCGCACCCAGGGCCTTTTCGCTCACCCGGGACTGGAAGGCTGATTTTTGCAGTATCGATTTCCATCCCCGCCGTTTACCCACAGTCAGGGAGCTGCCCTTAACGCCGTTCAAGGATGAAGCTAAGGGTATTTTCATGGAAGCCCAGGCTTCAAGCTCTGCCCGGTAAGCCCGTTCCCGCACTTTCCGGTCCGGGCTGTGGGCCAGGTCCCGCAGGGCTATCACGGTCTTTCGCTCCCCGGTGTCCCGGTCCCACAAAGCCGTTGCGGTGGAGGAAACCGCCTCCTGGAGCCGGCCCCAGGCATCTCCCCCGGACCGGGCAAGATCATTGGCCAGATCCTCCAGTTCAGGGCTCATCTGGTAGGCGGCTTTTTCCAGGCTCTCCCGAATAAAAAAATCAAAGGGTTTCAGAGCCGGCTCCGTATCCAGGGCCTTCAAAACCCTATCCTTAGCCTCCGCAAGGCGGTTCCGAAAAATCACCGCCCCCTTCCCCAAAGGCAGGGCCGCCGCATCAATGGCATTTATCTCCGCCAGAGCCCGGCTATCCCGGGTATCGGCGGTGTAGATCGCCTCCGCATAGGCGGAAAGGTTCTCGTTCAGGTTCCCCGCCTCCTCATAGACCCCTATCAGGGCAAGCAGGGCCGCCGCAATCCCCGATTCGGGCAGGGGCGTTCCCAGCAATTGCAAAAAAGCTGCGATCTTCCCCTTCAGCAGTTCCAAGTCCCGCCGATATTCCGGTGAGTCAAAGGAGGGGTAAATCGTTGTAAGGTCCCACTTTGGGAGGGCTTCCGTTTGGGCATCTCCGGTTTTAATACCACTGGGCATTGCCATCCTCCCATTCAATAATCTCTTCGGGCTTGAAAAACAGGGCTATTTCCCGTGCCGCGCTGGCCGGGGAATCTGAGGCGTGGACAATATTGAGCCTGGTCCGGTAGGCGTAATCCCCCCGGATGGTTCCGGGCAGGGATTCCCGGGTATCAGTGGGCCCCACCAGGCGGCGTACTGCGGCAATCCCATCCTCCCCCTCCAAAATCATGGCCACCACGGGCCCTGAGAGGGTATAGGCCAGGAGCTTTTCGTAAAAATCCTTCCCCTTATGCTCGGCATAATGGGCCTCTACCATGGCGGTATCCATTTGTAGCAGCTTCAGGGCAATAAGCTTAAGCCCCTTCCGTTCAAAGCGGCTCAATACTTCCCCCACAATCCGCCGCTGCAGGACCCCGGGTTTTAGCATAACAAAGGTCTTTTCCATAAGAGTAAGTGTAATGTATAAGAAATATTTTTCATAGATTCGTATTTAAAGGCGGATACTCATTTTCTCACCAAACATTCGGCCCCGTTCCCTATCAGGTCCTCCCGGCCCGCCATACGTAGCGCTTCCAATACCAGGGCTTTCTGCTCAGCATGGTTGAACTGCAATAGGGCCCGCTGAAGCCGTTTCTCCCGTTCACCCCGGGGCACAGAAATACTTTCCATGGTCCGGGGGTCCAGGCCGGTATGGTACATCACTGTAGACAATGTTCCCGGGCTTGGGTAGAAATCCTGGACCTGGTCCGGCACAAAGTGGCTCTTTTTCATAAACAGGGCCAGCTCCACAGCGTCCGCCAGGCTTGAGCCGGGGTGGCTGGAAATAAAGTAGGGGATCAGGTACTGCTTCAGCCCCAGCCGCCGATTTGTTTCTGCATAGTCTTCCCGGAATTTTTCGTAGGTTTCAGCTTTTCCTTTCCCCATAGCGGCCAGTACCCCAGGCGTTATATGTTCCGGTGCAACTTTGAGCTGTCCGCTGACATGGTACTTGCAGAGGGTTTCCAGGAATTCCTGCCCCGACTGTGTATCCAGTTCCAGATAGTCAAAGCGGATGCCGGATCGGATAAACACTTTTTTAACGGTGTCAATATTCCGCAGGGCAGTCAGGGTTTCGATATAGGGCCGGTGATCCGCCTTTAGCTGGGGGCAGGGCTTGGGGTAAAGGCACTCTTTTTCCGGGCAGAACCCGCCCTTAGCCTGTCGCTTACAGGGGGCACGGTAAAAGTTGGCCGTGGGCCCTCCCACATCGTGGATATAGCCCTTAAAGTCCCGGTGACGGGCCAGGGTTTCCGCTTCCCGGACCAGGCTTTCCCGGCTTCGGGAACTTATGGCCCGGCCCTGGTGGGAAGTGATGGCGCAGAATGAACAGCCCCCGAAACAGCCCCGGCTTGAGACCAGGGAAAACTGCACCTCTTTCAGGCCAGGGATACCCCCGGCTGCATCGTACATGGGGTGAGCCCGGCGCTGATAGGGAAGTTCGTAAATGCTATCCAGTTCAGGGGCAATAAGGGGAAAGGCCGGGGGATTCTGGATCACCCAGCGGTCCCCATCGGATTTCTCCGCCAGGGGCTTTGCGGTTTGAGGATCCCCCTGGAGCTTTTGCAGCATGAAGTGTTCCGCATAGGCCCGCAAAGACCCGGGATCGGCGCCCTTAACCGCCTCGTAGTCCGGGAGCCGCACGCAAGCGGCTATCTCCGGCGGCTGGCCGTGGGAACGGACGCAGGTACCCCGGACATCCCGGATGGTGGAAACCGGCTCCCCCTTTTGGAGGCGCCGGGCAATCTCTAGGATCGGCCGCTCCCCCATGCCGTAGACCAGGATGTCTGCCTTGGAATCCAGCAGTATTGAGCGGCGCACCGTATCGGACCAATAATCGTAGTGGGCAAAACGACGGAGACTGGCCTCGATACCCCCGATGATCACCGGTATGTCCTTATAAGCAGCCCGGATGCATTCTACGTATTTCAGGGTAGCCCGGTCAGGGCGGAAACCTGCTTTGCCGCCGGGAGAATAGGCGTCTTCGGAGCGGGGCTTCCGGGCGGCAGTGTAGTGGGCCATCATGGAGTCCATGGCGCCTGGGCCGACAAGAAATCCCAGCCTGGGACGGCCTAAGACGGTGTAGGATTCGGGGGTTTTCCAGTCCGGCTGAGGTATAACACCAACCCGGAAACCCTGGGCTTCAAGGTAGCGTGAGACAAGAGCAACGGCAAATGAGGGATGATCCACATAGGCGTCGCCGGAAATGAAGATAAAATCACAGGATTCCCAGCCCCGCCCCTTCATTTCTTTGGAATTTACAGGGAGAAACCGGGAATTTTCAGGCCTGCCGAGGATTTTAGACCCCAACGACCGCCTTAACTTCGGGGATTTCCTTCTTTAGGTAGTTTTCAATCCCCATTTTAAGGGTCATCTGGGCCATAGGGCAGGAACCGCAGGCTCCGGTCAGCTTCAGGGAAACGGTCCCATCATCGGAAAGGGACACAAATTCCACATCCCCACCGTCATTCTGGAGGGAAGGGCGGACATTGTCCAGGGCGAGCTTAACTTGTTCTTCGAGCATGGTAATCTCCTATTATTTATATGTTCCTTATAATATACTATAAATTAACAATATAAACTAATTAAGTATACATTTTTTTAAAGTCCATTGAAAGAGTGGTTCAGAAGGTTTACTATATTATTATAACATAATCGTGAATAGCCGATCCCCGGCATGGGGCGGAAATAATTTGGGAAACAGGGAGCATCTAATGAGTGAAAGTCTTGATTTCACAATTGAAGAGCTTGGAAACCGTAATATCCATTCACCTATCGCTATGTCCAAGACTTACGGTGATTTAATCGCGAATTATGTGCGGGACGACGAGTTTGTCGTGATTAAACCCCAGGTAAGCCTGGGGGAACAGCCGCCCCTTAAACGAAGCGATGTCCTGGAATTAGCCGGGCCCCGGGAAATGATCTACTTTACCCCCCACCACGTGCATGCGGGGATTGTAAGCTGCGGCGGCCTCTGCCCGGGGATCAACGACGTCATCCGGGCCATTGTGCGCTGCCTGGTCCGCTACGGGGTAACCCGGATTTCCGGCATCCGCTTCGGGTATAAGGGCTTCCTGCCCGAGTACCACTTCGATGTCATTCCCCTGGACCAAAAGAACGTGGATGATATCCACAAGCTGGGTGGTACCTTTCTGGGGAGCGCCCGGGGTGGCGGCAAAGAAGTCGAAAAAATTGTGGATGCCATGGAACAGCTCAACATGAACGTGCTCTTTACCATAGGCGGGGATGGAACCCAGCGGGGATCCCTGGATATTGCCAATGAAATTGAAAAGCGGGGGCTCAAGATAGCCACTGTGGGTATCCCCAAAACGGTGGATAACGACTTTTCCTTTATAGAACGTTCATTCGGTTTCGACACTGCGGTCTCCAAGGCGGTAGATGTGGTAACCGCCGCCCACATGGAGGCTGTTTCTGCGATCAACGGTATAGGCCTGGTAAAGGTTATGGGTCGGGAATCGGGCTTTATCGCCGTGCATACCGCCCTGGCCAGCCATGAAGTAAATTTCGTGCTCATCCCTGAAGTACCCTTTGACCTGGAAGGTCCCAATGGCTTCTTCCATCACCTGGAAATGCGCCTGCAACGGCGAAACCACGCGGTGATCGTCATCGCCGAAGGTGCCCTGCAGGATCAGCTGATAAAGGAAGTCAAAACCGATGCAGGTGGAAACGTTAAGATGGAAGATGTGGGCTCCTATATGCGGGATCAGATACAAAAATATTTCAGCGACAAAAAAATCGAAATCAACCTAAAGTACATCGATCCCAGCTACATTATCCGTTCAGCCCCTGCCTCACCGGTAGATTCCATCTACTGCGAACGGCTAGGCAATGCCGCTGCCCACGCAGCCATGGCGGGAAAAAACAAGTGCATCATCGGCCTGGTAAACGGCGAATTTGTGCACCTCCCCACCAAGGTTGCTGTTTCCCAGCGCAACCATGTGGACCCCGAGGGCAGCCTCTGGCGGGATTGCCAGGATGCGACCCAGCAGCCGGTGATCATGCTAAACAATTACCAAAGCGAAGGCTTTACCGCCGAATATAATTTTAGCTAACTGAGGGCTATGGTGTGGGCCTTGCCAAAGGGATGGAAGGTTCCATACAAAACATCCGGCTCGTCGCCGCTCATGGATTCTCCGGGATGGATGGACAGGGTGGTTACCATCCCGTCACTGTGGGTAATGGCGAGTTTGTCAAAGCTGCGGATTAGGCCGTAATACAGGGCCTGAAAATTATGGTCCAGTTCCGAAAGCGTATCCTCCCCCAGAGTTGACCTATCTTGTAGGAAACGGATGATCACCCGGCATTCTGCCATGGCCTCTTCCTGCCGTATCAGGGGGGCAAAGTCCAGACTGGTATGAATGGTCCGCATGATGCCCAGGAGCAGGGGGTTTATTGCCGTATCACACGAATAGTGTTCCCCCGCCGGCTTATACCAGCGGAAAATAGCTTTTCTAACCGCGCTGCGGCTCATCATAAAATTATTCCGGTAAAAAGAATCATCATAATCTTCAAGCCCCTCATCAAAAAAGGTGTTGAAGTCATCCTTGCCGATTTTATTATAGATATCAAAATTGGTCTGATCAAAAACAAAATCTTCAAACCCCGCCTCAGGCTTGGCTTTCTTAAAATCCAGCTTGCTCAGCTCCGAATAGACCACCCGGATCCTGGCATAGCGCCGGTCAAGCCGCCGCCGCACAAGCCCCGGCGCCCCGGCAGGATAAGACGTTCCAGCACTGCTCGCGCCACTTGCAACTCCGACTTTAGTCGGCAAGTTCCCCGCGCTACTTGCAACGAAGTTCCCCGCGCACAGTTCCGCTATGTCCGCCAATACCGGCGTTTCCTCCCGCACCCCCGCAGGCATAGCTTTCAGAAGCCTGAGGAATTGAGCTACCAGGGAATCCTTTGATTCCATGTCAGCAGCGCTCATAGATTTCGTGGAAGAAGAGGGTCGCCGCCTGGGCAACGTTGAGACTTTCTATGGCCCCTGTGCCGGGGATACGCACCAGGGCGGAACAGCGTTCCTTGATTTCAGACGGCAGCCCCGTCTCTTCATTGCCCACCACCAAGGCTATGCCCGGCCGTTCCCCCAGGGCCGCAGCCTTTTCCCGGATCACCCGATCCAGGTCCCTGACCCGCAGCCGGGCCCGGTGATCCGCCCCGATGATGACCATGGATTTCCCCGCGCTTTTTAGAAAGAACGGAACATTTCTCAGTTTCCGGAACTCCACGTGTTCCATGCCCCCCTCGGCAACCCGGTAGGCGCTGGTAGTAAGCTGGGCAGCCTCGTCGGTATCGGAGATCACCACATAGGGGACGTCGAAAAAAGCGGCGGACCGGACTATGGCCCCCAGGTTATGATCGTTCCCCACAGAAAACAGGATGACCCCCGTCTTCCCCTCCCGGGCCCAGGCATCAAGATCCTCTTGGGACAGGGGCTCCACCGGGATCTCCTCGATCATGGCAACTATCCCCTGGTGCCGGGTGCTCTTGCAGACCCGTTCCAGTTCCTCGTCCTCGCAGATCTTGTAGGGCCGTTTCCATTCCGCTAGCTGCTTGCACAGCTTTGTGAAAGCCGGCAGCCGGTCCTCCCGGAGAAAAAGCCGGTTGATCCGTTCAGGGTGGACTTCGCCCAGGGCGCTTACCGCATTAAACCCGCAGACCGCCAGCTCATTGGTCAGTCTGTTACGCATAGCCTTCCCATTAAATTACCTCCTGGTTTTATACCCAATTTTCTACCTTTAAATTCTTTATCCTTTCAAATTCTTTTGTGTTATTTGTCACCAATGTCATACCCAGTGATTTTGCATGGGCTCCTATTAACATGTCTAGCGGCCCTATTAAACATTGCCTGTCTTTTAAGCCCTTCTTTATTATTCCATATTCTTTCGTTGCCTTTTCATCAAAACTTTTTATATCTATTATTGACAAAAATTCGATTAAGGCAATTTGATTCTTTTCTTTATACATACTATTTTCATTACCAAATTCCAATTCAGCCAATGTTATTGTCGAAATTGCCAGGCCCTTTTTCCATCTTGATTTTAATTTTTTCAATACATTGGGATTTTTCTTCTTGATAATATATATACATATATTTGTATCAAGCATGTACATTATAACTCTTCTCTTTCCTGATCTGCGCCCTGATATCTTCCTTCGCTCATAAAATCTTCAGAAAATCCATTAAGCCCATGTAAAAATGTTTCCCATCCCTTATCAACAGGAAATAGCATGACAGCGTCCCCTACCTTCTGAATATATACATTTTCACCTTTAAACTGATATTCTTTAGGGAGTCTTACAGCTTGGCTCCTGCCATTTATAAACAAACGCGCTGTTTGCAAACCCTTAGGGCTTACTTCTGATTTAGGTTTAACCGGTGCATGCATATAGTACCCTCCTGTAAATAAGTATATATCATGATATATACCTTGTCAAGTGTGGTAAATTTTTACCACCTGAAGTTTTAAAAAATTTCTACATTCTATACCCCGCTTCTGCTGCCGCAAATAGCGGGGTATCAGCAGAGCTACTGCTTGCTCAATACCAGCATCAGGGGCAGGTGATCGCTTAAGCCCTGGCCTGTCCGGGGGCTATAGGAACTTGGAACCCCCTTGGCATTGACAAAGGGCTCCTGGTCCAGCACCCGGCAAAAACTGAAGTCCCAGCCGGCTTGATCAAAAAACTGCTCTGTCAGCAGAAAATGATCAATGGTCTCCCAGTTGTTTTTATAGTAATAGGAACCGTTCAGCAGCTCCTGGCCCCAGGGCGAGTAAAAGGCAAGACCATCAAAGTTTGCCGCGGACGGCGGCTTTTCCCCGCTGATGATGAGGAAGTCCCCGGTACTTTCCGCAGTACTTCCAGTTCCGGCTTTAGCCGGCCCGACTTCAGTCGGCGAGCTTCCTGCATATAGACCGGCCACTTGCAACGAAGTTCCCCGCGCTACTTGCAACGAAGTTCCCCGCGCCACGTGCAACGAAGTTCCCCGCGCATATTCGGCAGCCTCCGGAGCATCGGGCATGAGGGCGCTCAATACTTTGCCGTCCCTGCGGTAGAATTCGTCGTGGTTTTCGTTCAGATCCCCCATAATGACCCCAGGTATCTTGGGATAATCCCGCCGGATCTCCACAATACGCCGGAGTATAACCCGGGCGGATGCCCGGCGCAGGGTTTCGGTCTGATCATCCCCGCCCAGCTTGGATTTCCAGTGGCATACAAAGAGAACCAGGGGGGTGTCCTGGGGTCGCAGCCAAAGTTCCAGTACCGGCCTGGGGGCAGTTTGCTGGTCCCAGGTGATCCCGTGGACCCGGGTCTCCGTGAAGGGATAGCGGCTCAAAACCCCCAGCCCCAGAGAGGAGCCTTTGTTCTTGGAGAAATAGGTCCAGCCGTAGCCGTACTTTGAAAGCTCCCCCTTGGCAAGGGCATCCAGGCACTGGGAATTTTCTATTTCCTCCAGAGCCAGGATATCCGGCGGCCCCCCGTCAATGCTGGCTATTGCCCGGGACAAGGCGCTTACCCGGGCAGAAAATTTGTCCGATCCCCAGCCGGCCTCGTTAAGGTATTCATCGTACTCGGTCCCGGCCTGATTCCCGTCAAACAAGGCCTGTACATTCCAGGTAACTATCCGCAGATTCCCCGGGACAGGACCGGTGCCGCCGTTTTCCGATGGTGAGGTAAGACTGCACCCGGCACTCAGTGCAACGAGAATACATACCGCCCATACACACCGGACGCGTTTAAATAATTGAAAATACATAAGAGCCTCCTACTCCCTATCAGGGGGTAGGAGGGAAATTTACTTTAAAGGTTTGAAAAAAAGATGGGCGCCGCTAAAAAAACGGATAGTTTTTAAGGTACTATGTTGAATTCCTGAACAACCTGAATGTCTGAACGGACAACGGAAATTCCGGGAACCTCTCTGGCGGCGTTAAGCGCATTTTCTATAAGAACCTGCGAACTGGCCACCCCGAAAAGGGTAAGCTCCCCGCCGGAGACCGCCGCTTCCAGGAAGTGGATGGCCAGCTCCCTTTCATACAGAATATGATGAATGGCCTGCTGGCCCAGGATCATCTCCTTGAGACGTGCCTCGTTCTGGGCTTCCGTCTCCTGGCTAATAATGTGATCCCGAAGGTCCTTGATGATCTTCGCTGCCAGGGCTGGGTGCAGATTCCCCATATTCAAGGTCAGGTGATAATTGGAGCCTTCCCGCCAGTCAATATCAAAAAAATACCGGTGGAACCCGAAGCGATCATGATCGCTCTGTTCAATGATCTGCCTGGCCCGTTTTTCGTCGCAGTGGAAATAGCTCTTCACCCGCTCATAGCGTATCTCCGTGGGCGCTACCAGGAATACAGAAAGAACCCCAGGAATATTCTTAAACACTGCAGCGGCCCCCCGGCCGATAAAAACGCAGCTCCCTTCGGATGCTTCGGCAAGCATAGCCGTTTTCAGAAAGTGGAGATAATCGTCCCGGTCCTGGGATAGGGAAGCAAAAAACGACGGTTTCCGTTCATCGTATTTTTCAAGCTTGGTTCCCACAATCCCAAAGGATTTGATCCGTTCCTCCAACTTGAGCTTGTCAACAAAACGATAGCCCAGCAGTTTTGCCAATTCAGTAGCCGTCTCATCACCCAGAGCTGCCAATTGACGGGAAATTGTAATGATTGCCATGATACCTCCTTGGTCAAAGGGTTCCTGTGACCTACATACCAAGCATAAAGCTTTGACAGGAACTTGTCAAAAGATTTAGAAAAGAACTCATTGCACCTCGGGGCTTAAAAGGGTATTTTATAGCCATGGAAAACGACAATGGGCCAGCGGCCCACCTTATTTGGAAAGAAACAGGACGGCAGGAGGTTTACCGCTGCAAGGTTCTTTCAATCCGGGATACCACCTGCCTTTCCCCGGAGGGCGAAACCGCCGTATTTTCGGTTATTGATGCCCCGGATTGGGCTATCGTGATACCGGTAATCGAAACCGAGGGGGGTCGGGAATTTGTCATGGTCAGGCAGTGGCGTCATGGATCACAGGAGCTAAGCCTGGAATTTCCCGGCGGGGGGTTTGAACCCGGGGAAAATGCCCTGGAAGCCGCCGCCCGGGAACTGCAGGAGGAAACCGCCTATGCACCAGGAAAAATCCGCAAGATCGGGGAATTCAGCCCGAATCCGGCGCTTATGTCCAACCGGGTCCACTTCTTTTTAGCCGAAGATTTAAAGCCCCTGGAAAGCCAGGATCTGGATAAGGATGAATTTGTTGACGTAGAACTGGTAAGCGCCGCTGAGGTATTCCAAGGCCTGGGGCGTCCACCCTATATGCACGCCCTCATGGCCTCGGCTTATACCCTTTACTTACAGGCCACAGGTCACCGGATAGGTTCGTAGGCCTTATTCGGGTCCCAGGTTCCTTCCCGGCGCTCACCCTGGAGGCTGGGAATATCCAGTACCATCCCCGGCTCAATCACATTTGGGTTATCCGGGTTGGGAAATTTTGCCTTGTTCGCATTGTAAATCAAACGCCACTTATGGGGATCCCCGTAGGCCCAGGGCCGTCCGGCGATATTCCAGAGGCAGTCCCGGGAAACTGCCCAGGGACGCACCGTATACCGGGCGGGCAATTCCGGCTTGCCGCCGACTAAAACCGGCGCTCCCGAAACAAAGGCCAAGGCGTCTACCGCCCGGTAGGCCGCAGCAATGGCTTCATCCCATTCTTCACCTTGACGGAAAGAAAGGGCCTCGCTATATGCCTGCTCCGCAACGCCGTATTCATCCGGATAGGTCTGTGAAACGCCAATGGAATCCGCCCAATCAATACGGCTTTTAGCCGCAGTAATGGCGTCCTCGGTCTCCCTGATTTTCAACTGTAGTGCCACGTATTCATCGGACAGCTGGGCATAACGGAGCGCCTCGGCTGCGTAATTAGCGGAGGCATCGTAATCGCCGTACTCGTAACTTTCCTGGGCCAGTTTAGTGAGCCGTACACTCTCCAGATAGTACCGGTTATTCTGCAAATTACCGGGAATCGGCTGGGAAAATACCAGGCTGGTTCCGCAAACGAATAGTATTATCAATCCAAAAAGCAATCTCCGTTTCATTCCGCGACTCCTTGCAGAACCAATTCCGCATCCCGGGCGGTTTCTTCGCTTAGGCTCACCCTGAGTTCGGCATTCCGTATAGCTGTTTCGGCAATCACCCGCTTATCCTCCGCTACCCGCCAGGACTGGACAAACAGGGGGACAGACTGGGTGTAGGCTTCCGAAGCTTCCCAAAACTGTTTCGATCTCATGGCGCTAAGGGCCCGGTTATAAAGATCCTCCGCGGCGCCGAATTCCTTCCGTGCCGCCACATTGGCCTTCGCCGCCAGGGCACGCTGCCGTTCAGCTTCGGCGTTGTTTTGCAATTCCGAAACGGCGCCCGCCCACCCGGTGTTAATAACCCGGTTGTACCGGAGTAAAGCATCTTCCGCGCTGTTTTCCGCCAAATCCGTATCACCCCCGTCATAGGCAGCTACACCCCGGTCCAGGGCCTGATCGGCAAGCTCAAAATTATCCAAATCGTACTTGGCAAAGCCCCTCCGGCGTATCTCCTCCCGAAGGGCAAACGCCCCGGCGCCCATGCTGAGGGCCCGGTACCGGTCCAGGGCTTCAAAGGCCGATTCCGCCGCAGCATAATAATTTTCAGCCGGCTCCCCTACCTCGTACAATTCAATTGCCTGATCTACAAACTTATCCGCTGCACCAAGCCGGTCCGGGCTCAAGTCCAGGATTCCCCCTTTGATCGCCTCGTCCCGGGCTTGCAGTATCTCATTCTCCAGATCCCGGTAAAAAAAGGGCAAACTCTGACGGGCTGTATAATCGTAGGCCTCGGCAACCCACTCATAGAGGGTAACTGCCTGGTTAAGCTCGCCCAAGGTTGTATCCCGGGCCTCATTCTTGGCGGCATCGTACCCCTCCTCCGCCGCCTGCCAATCATCGGGACGGTAATAAGGGCTTTCAATATCCAAAGCCTGCTGCCTTGAGGTTTCAACCCTGGACACTGCGGTATTTAGGCGATCAAGGGCCTCCTGGTTCGGGGGCTCCAAATTGGGGTCCCGGGGAGCCGGGGTGCTTGGCACAGAAGGCGCCGGGGGCGCACTTTGTTGCTGCTGCGGCTCCCGGGGAGGCGGCTCGTTTTCCTGCGGCGGCGGCGTACTGCCGCAGGCTACGATCAATATTGAAACAACTATTCCCGTTAAAATACCGGGGAATGGACTACTTCGCATAAAAACTCCTATATTCTATTTAATTATCGTATATCACTTAGATGATAACAACAAGCTTGCAAAGAAAACCATGATTCGAATCACAGTTTCAACAACCCCCTTTGCTAAAAACAAGAAATATGATTATTATACTAATGTACTATAATTTTCACCAAATGAGGTTTTTTTATGCCCGAGATTACCTACGACATTCAAAAAAATTACGGTGTTCTTTCCGAAGAAAAAAGTGGCTGGAAAAAAGAACTAACCCTAGTATCCTGGAACGGCCGGAATGCCAAATTTGACATCCGAGACTGGTCCCCGGATCATGAGAAAATGGGGAAAGGCATTACCCTGACCAGGGAAGAGGCGGAGAAACTGGTTGGATTCCTGCAAGCCGCCTTCGCCCAGGAAGGGTAAGCCATGGATCTGCACGTTTACACCGATGGGGGCTGTTCAGGCAACCCCGGGCCGGGCGGCTGGGCTTATGTGATTCTCGGACCTGAGGATAAAATCCGTGAAAAGTGGGGCGCCGAAGCGGAAACCACCAATAACCGGATGGAACTGTACGCAGCCCTGGAAGCCCTGGAAGCCCTGGTAAAACTGAAGATTAAGGCCGAAGCCGTGACAGTTTATACGGATTCCCAATATGTCCAGAAGGGTATGAGCCAATGGATACACTCCTGGAAACTCAACGGCTGGCGAACCAGCGACAAAAAGCCGGTAAAAAACCAGGAGCTATGGCAGCGCCTGGACGAACTATCCCTCAAATTCCCCCTGAAATGGAAATGGGTACGGGGCCACGCGGGGAATGAATACAATGAACGCTGCGATCAAATGACCCAGGAAGCTATTGCTTCTATAAAATGAAGCGCTTTCAAAATGCAAAATTTTGAAAGCGCTTCAAACGGGTTTAATATTTTCTGACAGGTTCCCAGCTACCGGAGACGGCTGACGCGAATAGGGCGTCCAGAACAGCCATATTGGCAATTGCATCGCTGATGGGGGTGGGAACTTCGGTTTTATTGATAATTGCTTCGGCAAAGTTGTCAAATTCCAGCAGGTATTGATCGACTATTTCGGTTTCTACCACCCGTCCACCCAAACCGGAATTGACCGTCAACTCCCCGGGTGTGTCTGCGTATGAATTAAAAGGCACCTTCACGGAAAGGGCGCCCCCGGTCCCCAGGGCGGTAACCCGCTGATAGGGGTAAGCCTGGGTGCCAATAGTAAAGGAAGACACCCGCCCCCCGCCAAAATCCAGAAGGGCGGACACCAGGATATCGGTCTTAAACACCGGATCCCGGATAAGGGTTGCCACCACCCGTTCTGGCTCCCCGCCCATGAGCAATCGGGCACTGGACACGGTATAGCAGCCTATATCCAGGATCGCCCCGCCACCGGCAGCGGCAATATTGCGGATATTGCTCCCATCCTTCAGATTATAGGAAAAAAGTCCGTTGGTTGATACCACAGTCCCGATTTCCCCGCATTTTACAATCTCCGCAGCCCGCCTCCATTGGGGGTGGAACCGGTACATAAAGGCTTCCATCACCGGAACGCCCTTTTTTGCACAGTATTCCGCCGCTTCCACCGCTTCCCGGGCGTTGAGACCCAGGGGTTTTTCACAAATCACCGGTTTTCCTGCATCCGCAGCCTTCTTGATCAGCTCCAGATGCAGGTAATTTGGCAGAGGGGTATAGACAAAGTCAATATTCGGGTCCGCCAGCAGTTCCTCATAGGACCCGTAGGCCCGGGAAAAATCCCATTTTTGGGCATAGGCCTTAGCTTTTTCCAGGTTTCTGGAGGCTATCCCATAGGGCTCCACCAGTAAAGACGATTTAAGTGGGGTTGCCACCCGTAATTCGTAGTGATCGGAAGTCCCAATCACCCCCATTCGTAATTTTTCCATAGAAGCCTCCAAAAATTACGAAATTATACCTGGTTTTCCTATTGCCGTTAAGGCCTATATTTAGTATTTTATACACAGGTCCCATAAGATGGGCAATAATCCATTTCAGATTAAACCGGTTTTTCGCAGAGAGAGATAATCTTCCCTTTTGTGCCCGAAAAACCGGTAATTAAAGGGAGAAAAAGAACATGGCTAAACAGTTGTTGTTCAACGAAGACGCCCGGCGCAAGCTGCTTGCCGGGGTTGAGCAGATTTCCAAGGCCGTTAAGGTCACCCTTGGTCCCAAGGGCCGGAATGTCCTCTTGGACAAGAAATTCGGAGCCCCCACGGTAACCAAGGACGGCGTTTCCGTAGCAAAGGAAGTCGAACTTGACGACCCCTACGAAAACATGGGCGCCCAGCTTCTCAAAGAAGTGGCCACCAAGACCAATGATGTGGCCGGCGACGGTACCACCACCGCCACGGTGCTGGCTTATTCCCTGGTAAAGGAAGGCCTCAAGTCCGTAGCCGCCGGGATGACCCCCATTGAGCTGAAGCGGGGTATCGACAAAGCGGTAGAAATCGCCGTAGACGAAATCAGGAAGAATTCCAAGGAAATCAAGGACAAGGAAGAAATTTCCCACGTCGCCTCGGTTTCCGCCAACAATGACAGTGAAATCGGCAACACCATCGCCGATGCCATGGAAAAGGTTGGAAAAGACGGAGTCATCACGGTTGAAGAATCCAAGACCATGGACACCACCATTGAGTTTGTGGAAGGGATGCAGTTTGACCGGGGTTATATCTCCGCCTACTTTGTCACCGACCGGGACACCATGACCACCGTCTATGAGGATGTGTTTATACTCATCCACGACAAAAAAATCTCCTCCATGAAAGACATGCTTCCTCTGTTGGAGAAGGTTGCCCAGACCGGCAAGCCCCTGCTCATCATTGCAGAAGACGTGGATGGTGAAGCCCTTTCCACCCTGGTCCTGAACAGCCTCCGTGGCACCCTCAAGACCGTGGCCGTCAAGGCCCCGGGCTTCGGCGACCGCCGCAAGGCCATGCTGGAAGACATTTCCGTCCTCTCAGGCGGCCAGGTTATCACCGAAGAACTGGGTCTCAAGCTGGAAAACACCGACATTTCCCAGCTCGGTAAGGCCAAAACCGTCAAGATCGACAAGGATAACACCACCATCATCAACGGCTCGGGCAAACAGAAGGACATCCAGGACCGGATCGCCCAGATCAAAGCCCAGATCGAAGACACCACTTCCGATTACGACCGGGAAAAACTCCAGGAACGGCTTGCCAAGCTGGCCGGCGGGGTTGCGGTGATCAACGTAGGCGCCGCCACCGAGGTGGAACTGAAAGAAAAGAAGCACCGGGTCGAGGACGCCCTGAGCGCCACCCGGGCCGCCATTGAAGAAGGCATAGTCCCTGGAGGCGAACTCGCCCTGATCCAGGCCGCCATTGCCCTAGACAAAGCGGACACCTCCGGCCTCACCGACGACGAGAAGGTAGGCTTCAAAATCGTCAAACGCGCCCTGGAAGAACCGATTCGCCAGATCGCCGAAAACGCCGGCCAGGACGGCGCGGTAATTGCCGAACGGGCGAAAAATGAAAAGAAAGGCATAGGCTTCGACGCCGCCAAGCTGGAATGGGTAGACATGGTAAAGGCCGGGATCATCGACCCCGCCAAGGTCACCCGCTCCGCCCTGCAGCACGCCGCCTCCATTGCCAGCCTCCTCCTGACCACCGAATGTGCCATCACCGACCTGCCTGAGAAGTCAGCCCCGGCCCCGATGCCCGGTGGTGGTGGAATGGGCGGCATGGGTGGTATGGATTACTAAGCCGACCTCAAGTAACAAAAAGTGAACCAAGGGCCGCCGTAAGGCGGTCCTTTTTGGTTTAAATCGCCCATTCCACCACCCAGCCCCGTTTTTTTAACGCTAAAAAAACGGGGCTGTAAATTTTGTGAATCCCAGTGCATACTGGGTTACTATTTTAAACAGAGGAATACTAGTATGGAAGGTACAGGAAAAATGAGATCCGGTAGCGTTCAGGATTCGGTCTACGCAAATCTCCGCAAAAACATCGTTACCCTGAATTTGGCCCCCGGTACCGGGATCAGCGAGAAGGAAATAGCTCTCCTGTATAAGGTCAGCCGTACCCCGGTACGGGAGACCTTTATCCATCTGGCCAATGAGGGGCTGTTGCAGATCGTTCCTCAAAAAGAGACCATGATATCCAGAATTGACTTTTCTCGGGTGGAACAGGAATTTTTTTTGCGGGAAAACCTGGAGATGGCGGTTTTGGAGCCCTTTATCAGCAAATCAAAGGCGGAGCATTTTACCGCCCTGGAACAGTTGATCAGGATGCAGAAAAATGCCTTTACCGATGGCGATACCATTGCCTTTATGGAGTTTGACGATGCATTTCACCATACCTTTTTCAGCGCCGCAGCTCAGGAGCTGAGCTGGAAGGTGCTGGAACAGATGAGCGGCCATTATTACCGGGTACGCCTTTTGGCTATACGGCTCAAGGGTATAGCCGAGGGGGTGGTGGGGCAGCATAAAAAGCTTCTAGGGACATTAAAAAAGAAGGACCTTAGCGGCGCCAGGGATCTTCTTAAGCTGCACCTGCACAAACTGGGGAATGAGGAAAAGCTGCTGGAGAAAGAATTCCCCGATTATTTTATCACCAAAGATAGTGGGGACGCTTTTGATGTTGATTTTGGCGGGTTTTCCATGCCGGGAAAAAGGTCCCGGGAATGAATTGGGCTCAGGACGGAAATTTTTTTTTCTTGACGGCTACCATACAAGTATGTTAGAATTCATCCATTGTGACCCTGAGGGGTAGACACATAATAGGAGGGGAATATGAAAATTGTAAAAGTATCGTTGTTTGCGCTTCTGGCGATGGTTTTGGCCATTGGCGGAGTATTTGCAGGCGGCGGCCAGCAAGGCGGCACTTCCGGGGGAAAGGTTGCGGTTACCTTTGCGGGGACCGAAGGTGCCACCAGCGGACAGAGCCGGATGATGCAGGAAGTGGCGGACACCCTAAACGCCACGGGCCGTTTCGATGTTAAAGTCTATGTAGCGGGGGCCCTCCCCGGGGACACGGACAACCTAGTAACCCAAGCGCGGCTTGGGGTAAACCTTGTGGTACCTTCGGATCCCGGACGGCTGGCAAGCCAGTTTAACATTCCGGACCTCAATATTCTCATGGCCCCCTATGTGCTTACGGATTATAAACTTCTGGAAAAACTCCCCCAGACCGCTCTGTATAAAGGATGGCAGGCGGAGTTAGAGAAACAGGGACTTGTACTCATTGCCGATATGTTCAATGGCTTCCGGAGCTTCTATACCATTAAACCGGTTAGCAAGGTGGCGGACCTCTCGGGGCTCAGGCTTCGGGGCTTCGGTAATGCCATAGGCCAGGCTCTAGCCAAGTATTTGGGCTATGCCCAGACCACGGTGAACGCCACGGATATTTATGCCGGGGTGCAGTCCAAGACCTTGGATGGCTGCGAGATCCAGGCTTCTACCGCCGACAGTTACCGTCTCTATGAGGTTACTCCCTATCTGGCCCTTACCAAGCACTACATGCTTCAGAGCAGTTTTGTCTGTGGAAAAGCCCTGCTTGACGGCATGCCTGCTGCAGACCGGGAACTCTTTGTCAAAACCGTCTATGACGCTGCGGCGAAGTATTCGGCCATCATAGCCCAGGAAGAACAGGGGTATTATGACGGATTCAAAACCAAGGGCATTACGGTTACCGAAGTTGACCTGGCGGAATTCCAGAAAGCCATCGATCCCCTCTATACCAATAACGATCTTAAATTGACTACAGGCCTTAAAGAAACTCTGTTCAGGGAACTGGGTCTGTAACGAAAGGGGGTAATTTCAAAAACAGTATTTTGAAATTACCCAATACCCTGCTTATCCAGGCAGGGTATGTCATGGGGGTCACATGCGTGCATTATACCGGTCTCTTTGTAAAGCCGAGACAGTCCTCTGCGGGGTGGGGTTTATTGGCTTGGTTTTCCTGGTCTTTCTGTCTGCCATTCTGCGTTTCTTCCGGGTTTCCATGGCTTGGAATATTGATGCGGCCATGCTCCTTTTGGCTTGGACCGCCTTTCTGGGTGCCGATATTGCCTACCGTTCAGGACAACTGCTGGGTATAGATTTGGTGACCCGTAATCTGCCGAAAACAATGCAGAAAATCTGTGAGATTTTTCTGTTTCTCATTATCCTGTTTGCCCTGACTGTCATTGTTTTCTTTGGAATCAGGCTAGCCGCAGCGGAGTGGATCCGGCGTTACCAATCCATGCCCATCCCCTATTCACTGGTAACCCTGAGCATCGTCGTTGCTGCAGCTTCCATGATCCTTTCTACAATTCTCAAGATCAAGCGGTGTATTCTCAGCTTTAATAAAGATGATGCGGAAAAACCGGCCGGCCAAGCCGGTCTAACCTGAGGAGCAAGCCATGTCATTCCTACTGCTCTGTTTTGTTCTTTTCCTTGTTTTGGGTATGCCCATTGCCTTTGTCATCGGTATCGCAGGGTTGGCTTATTTTACTGTGACCCCCGTATTGCCCTTTGAGATTGTAGTCCAGCAGATCGTTTCTCAAAGTCAATCCTTTGCGTTTCTGGCGGTGCCTTTTTTTATTTTCGCAGGTAATCTAATGAATGTGTCGGGCATCACGGACCGCCTCCTGGGGCTGGCCCGGCTTTTGACCCGGCGCATGTACGGCGGCACAGCACAGATAAGCGTAGTGATGAGTACCCTTATGGGGGGGGTGTCCGGCTCCGCCACTGCGGATGCCGCCATGGAAACCCGGATCCTCGCCCCGGAAATGATGCGCCTGGGGTACAACAAGGGGTATATCTGCGCGGTAAACTGCATCACCGCCTTAATCACCGCCACCATACCGCCGAGCCTGGGGCTGATCATCTTCGGCTTTGTGGGTGAAGTTTCTATAGGCCGGCTTTTTGCGGCGGGGATCATTCCCGGCATTCTCATGATGTGCTTCCTCATGGCCACCACCTCAATTACCTCCCGAATTAAAAAGTACGATCCTCCAAAGACGGATGCCCCCAAGCTCTCCACAACGGAACTACTGGCCAACCTTAAGGATTCTGTCTGGGCCCTGCTTTTTCCGGTGATCCTGATCGTCGGCATCCGCTTCGGTCTCTTTACGGCCTCCGAATCCGGTGCTTTCGCAGTGGTCTACGCTATCATCATCGGAAAGTTTGTCTACAAGGAACTTACCTGGGAAAAGTTCAAGGGCGCTCTCTTCACCACCCTTAAGGATAACGGGGCGATCATGCTTATTATTGCCATGTCCGGCCCCTTCAGCTATGCCATAACCTGGGTACAGCTGCCCATCGCCATGAGCAACCTGATCTTCGGTATCACCGATAATCCCCAGCTCCTCACCCTGATCATGCTGGGCTTCCTCTTTATCTCCGGGATGTTCGTGGACAGTAACGTTAACTTCCTGCTCCTGACCCCCATATTCCTCCCCATGGTTACAAAGGTGGGGATGGACCCGGTACACTTTGGGGTGCTTATGGCGACCATGGTTACCCTGGGGGTTATGACACCCCCCATTGGCTCGGCCCTCTATACGGTCTGCGGCATCATAGGCTGTCCGCCCGAGGAATATTCCAAGGAGGCCCTTCCTTTCCTCCTTGCAGTGATGTTGGAACTGGCTATTCTGGTATTCCTTCCCCAGGTAGTTCTCTGGATACCAAATATGATATTTGGGATAGCACGATAATTGAGTACAGAGGTATTTTTATGCAGATGACCATGCGTTGGTTCGGAACCGGATATGATTCAGTTAAACTCGAATATATCCGTCAGGTCCCGGGTGTAACCGGGATAATTACAACACTCTACGGCGCTTTGCCCGGAGAGGTCTGGGAAAAAGAAGCCATCGCTGCTTTGAAGGCGGAGGTGGAAACAGCGGGATTAAGCATCGCAGGTATCGAAAGCGTTAATATCCATGACGCGATCAAAACCGGCTCCCCTGACAGGGACCGGTATATCGACAATTATATTGTCACCCTGGAACGGCTGGGAGAGGCAGGGATACACCTGGTTTGTTATAACTTCATGCCTGTCTTTGACTGGACCCGGACCGACCTGTCCCGGAAACGAGATGACGGCAGCACCACCATGGCCTACGATCAGAAAATAATCGACACCATCGATCCTGCGGCTATGACCAATTCCATCAACGCCCAGTCCAAAGGTTATGTGATGGCCGGCTGGGAGCCGGAACGGCTGGGCCATCTGAAAGAACTTTTTGAGATGTACCAAGGGGTGGACGGAGAAAAACTCTTTGGCAATTTACAGTACTTTTTGAACCGCATCATGCCGGTCTGTGATAAGTATGGCATCAATATGGCTATTCATCCGGATGATCCCGCATGGTCTGTTTTCGGCCTTCCCCGGATTGTGGGCGCTAAGGATCAGCTGCTCCGGCTTATCAAGGCGGTGGATAATCCCCACAACGGGGTAACCCTCTGCACCGGGAGCCTAGGGACCAATCCCAAAAACGATATTCCCGATATTATTACTGCGCTAAAGGGGCGCATACATTTTGCCCATGTACGGAACCTGCGGCATAACAGTCCCGGTGATTTTGAGGAATCGGCACACCTTTCCCGGGACGGATCCCTGGACCTCTTTCAAATCATCAAGGCTCTCTACGATATTGGCTTTGATGGGCCCATCAGGCCCGATCATGGCCGCGCAATCTGGGGGGAGGTCTCCATGCCCGGCTACGGTCTTTACGACCGGGCTTTGGGGGCCACCTATCTTAACGGCCTGTGGGAAGCTATCGAAAAGATGTCCCGATAATTTTGTTGAACCCAGAGGTGGGATATGCTTTTATTAAATAAAAAAACTGTGAAAGAACAGAAAGTAGAATTTGAAAAGGCAGGGATCAGGGTCCCGGATTTTGATATCAATGCCCTGGGGAAGCGCAGTTTTGATGCGCCGGTCTGGGTGCATTTCAGCGTAGGAAACCTGTTTAAGGCCTACCATGCCATGCTGGCCCAGCGGCTTATAGAAATGGGCGCCATGGATCGCGGCATTATTGCCGTCGCACCTTTCGACCACGAGCTTATAAAAAAGGTATTCCTGCCCCATGACAATCTGTACATACATGTGACCATGAAGGCCGATAGCAGCCTTGAAAAGTCTGTCGTCGCCAGTGTTACCGAGGCGCTTGCTGCGGACAGCGCCGATCCTGCCCAGTGGGAACGGCTAAGGGCGATTTTTTGCGCCCTCAGTTTGCAGATAGTATCTCTGTCAATTACCGAGAAGGGCTATGATCTCAGGAATATGGACGGTTCATTCAAACCGGAAATTCTGAAGGAATTTGAAGCAGGCCCTGCCGCCCCGGTTCACGGGATGACCAAGCTTACCGCGCTGCTGTACGAGCGTTATACCAGGGGAAGCGGTCGGCCCCTGGCCCTGGTTAGTACCGACAACTTTTCCCATAATGGGGATAAGCTCAAGGCCGCAATATTGGCGGTAGCCGGAGAATGGAAGGCCCGATCCTTTGTGGATCAGGGCTTTGTAAACTGGCTCTCGGATCCGGCAAAGGCTGCATTTCCCCTCACCATGATAGATAAGATAACCCCTTATCCATCAGAAAAAGTGCGGGATCAACTTGAAGCGATAGGCCTTGGAGGTATGGAAATAGTCGATACCGGCGGACATTCAGCGAACGCTCCCTTTGTAAATACCGAAGAAGCGGAGTACCTGGTAATTGAAGACGCTTTCCCCAATGGGCGCCCTCCCCTTGAAAAGGCCGGAGTTTATTTTACAGACAGGGCAACCGTTGATAAGGTTGAGAAAATGAAGGTCTGCACTTGCCTCAACCCGCTCCATACGGCCCTTGCGATTTTTGGCTGTCTGTTGGGCTACAGTTCTATTGCTGCTGAAATGAAGGACCCGGACCTGGTAACCCTGGTTAGAAAAATAGCCTATGATGAGGGGATGCCGGTGGTTACCGATCCTGGTATCATAAAGCCCGCAGATTTCGTACGGGAGGTGCTTGAAAAACGTTTTTCCAATCCCAATATCCCCGACACCCCCCAGCGTATAGCCACAGACACTTCCCAGAAACTGGGCATACGTTTCGGTGAGACCATCAAGCTGTATACCCTGAATCCGGCGCTTGATATTAAAAAACTGGTCCTGATCCCCCTGGTTTTAGCGGCCTGGTGCCGGTATTTACTTGGCCTTGATGATCAGGGCAAGGCTTTTGCCCCCAGCCCTGATCCCCTGCTGGTAAATTTACAGGAAGCCCTGGAAGGGGTCGCCTTGGGAAATCCCGGTTCGGCGGCAGGAAAACTAAGGCCCATTCTTTCCAACCAGAAAATATTTGCGGTAAATCTGTATGATGTAGGACTGGGTAAACCTGTGGAAAGCTATTTCGCAGAATTGCTGACCGGGCCAGGGGCAGTGAGAAAAACACTGCAAAAATATCTGGAATACTAAGAGCGAGAGTAAAATGAAAACGATTTTTATGGACGGGAATTTTCTTCTTTCAACAGAAATAAGCAGGAAGCTCTATCATGAGGCTGCGGCGGGGGAGCCGATCTTTGACTATCACTGCCACCTCAACCCTAAGGAGATCGCGGAAAATCGCCGCTTTGCAAACCTGAGCGAAATTTGGCTGGCCGGAGACCACTATAAATGGCGGGTCATGCGGGCTAACGGCATTGATGAGCGGCTTATCACCGGGGATGCCGACCCCTACGACAAATTCCTCGCCTGGGCAGAAACAGTTCCCCGGCTTTTAGGGAACCCCCTCTACCATTGGAGTCACCTGGAACTACAGCGTTACTTTGATATTTATGAACCATTGAGTAAAGCCAATGCCCCCCAAGTCTGGAATGCGGCTAATGAAAAACTGAAAAATGACGAGGCCCTTTCGGTGTACGGGATTTTCCGCCGCTTTAAGGTGTATGCCGTGGGAACCACCGACGATCCTGCGGATGGCCTTGAATGGCATGATACAATCAGTGCCGCTGGGAAAACAGAAACAAAGGTATTACCATCATTTAGACCGGATCGGGCTTTAAATGTTGAGAAACCGGATTTTCCTGAATATATAAACCACCTTGGAAAAGCTGCGGGGAAGAATATCACTAATATTGATGATCTGCTTGCTGTTTTGCGGGATCGGATAAATTTCTTTGATAAACATGGCTGTTGTGCGGCGGATCACGGTCTTGAATATCTGCCCTTTGAGACCGCAAGGGACGGAAGTACAGGATCCCAGTGGGAAAAAGAGGCAGGAGCCGTCTTCGCTAAGGCTCTTTCCGGCGGAACTGCGGATAGGCAGGAAGTCGAGTCCTTCAAGACCTTTGTCCTCTGTTTTCTTGCCGGGGAATACCATGACCACGACTGGGCCATGCAGCTGCACCTCTCCGCCCTGCGGACCATCAATACCCCTATGCTCAAGATACTTGGACCTGATACAGGTTACGATGTGGTCCACGATCATCCGGTAGCCGCCAAACTTTCCCGGCTCCTGGATACGGTGGAAGAACGGGGTAAACTCCCAAAGGTCATTCTCTATAGTCTCAATCCCAAGGATTTTTATCCCCTAGCCACGGTGATGGGATCTTTTCAAGGTGACGGCATACCTGGTAAAATGCAGCTTGGTTCGGCATGGTGGTTTCTGGATCATCGGGATGGCATGGAAAACCAGATGCGGCTTCTGGCCAATACGGGGCTGCTCTCCCGTTTTGTGGGGATGCTTACCGATTCCCGCAGCTTCCTTTCCTATCCCCGGCACGAATACTTCCGCCGTATACTCTGTAACCTCATAGGCGGCTGGGCTGAAAACGGCGAAGTCCCGGATGATTTCTTCCTTCTGGGAGACATGGTAAGGGATATCTCTTTCAGAAATGCTTTGCGATACTTTGAAAATAGTAATAATAGTAATAAAGGAGTTTATTATGGAAAAAATAATTGAAGAATTGGGAAAGATCGGAATAGTTCCGGTAATCAAAATTGACGATGTTGAAAAGTCGGTTCCCCTGGCAAAGGCCCTAATCGCCGGAGGCATTCCCTGCGCGGAGGTCACCTTCAGGACTGCCGAAGGGGAAGAGGCCATACGCCGCATAAACGCTGAGGTTCCCGATATCCTGCTTGGGGCGGGTACGGTACTAAGTACCGATCAGGTTGACCGGGCGATTAACGCGGGGGCGAAGTTTATTGTGAGTCCGGGATTCAACCCGAAGGTTGTGGCCTACTGTATTAAAAAAGGAATCCCCATAGTGCCCGGCTGCTCTAATCCTTCAGATATTGAACAGGCCCTTGAATTTGGCCTTGATGTGATAAAATTTTTCCCTGCGGAACAGTCCGGGGGGCTTGAGTATATCAAAGCCATTGCCGCTCCCTATACCCAGCTCAGATTCATGCCCACCGGGGGAATAAACCAGAATAATATTGCTAAATATACCGGCTATGAGCGGATAGTGGCCTGCGGAGGTTCCTGGATGGTCGGCGCGGACCTTATAAACACCGGGGATTTTGATCGGATAACCCAGCTCTGCAAAGAGGCGGTTCAGGCGGTTCTGGGATTTTCAGTTGCCCATTTTGGTATCAACACTAAAAATGCAGAAACGGCGCTTAAAGCAGCAAATCTGTTCAGCGCCCTTTTCGGGTTTACCCTTAAAGATGGTAATTCGTCGATCTTTGCCAGTGACAATATAGAGATCATGAAAGAAACCGGCCTGGGCGCCAACGGCCATATAGGCATCGGGACTAACAGTTTACTCCGGGCTATTGCCTGGTTTGAACGGCAGGGTATAAAATTTAACCCGGGCAGCGCCAAAAAAGACAATAAGGGTAACATAACGGTGATCTATCTGGAAGAAGAAATCGCCGGATTTGCGGTACATTTGGTACAAAGAAAATCAACAACCTCGCCCTAAAAGCTCCCCTGCGAAAGCAGGTTCTTAGGTATGTTGTTCTTATAAGGTATTTGTATTCGGGGTTTAATACCCTTTTTACGCGCCCTAAAGGGCGGGGTATTAAACCCCTCAACACGAATAAAAAATTAATTATCAGGAGATTATCATGGGAAAGATCGTTACTTTTGGTGAAATTATGCTGCGCCTTGCCCCGGAAGGGTATTACCGTTTTGTCCAGGCATCCAGCTACGGCGCTACCTACGGCGGCGGGGAGGCCAATGTGGCGGTGTCCCTGGCGAACTTTGGCGCCGATGCCGCCTTTGTTACTAAACTGCCGAAACACGAAATCGGCCAGGGGGCGGTGAACAGTCTGCGACAGTTCGGTGTGGACACATCGAAGATAGTTCGTGGGGGCAGCCGGGTGGGCATTTATTTTCTGGAGAAGGGCGCTTCCCAGCGGGCTTCCAAGGTTATCTATGACCGCGCGGGTTCCGCCATTGCAACTGCGGAGCTGAAGGACTTTGACTGGCCCTCTATCTTTGAAGGGGTTTCCTGGTTTCACTTTACGGGAATTACCCCGGCTCTGGGGGATACGGTGGCGGCTATTACCCTGGAAGCCTGCAAAACCGCAAAGGCCAGGGGAATTACGGTCTCCTGCGATCTTAATTACCGGAAAAACCTCTGGTCCCGTGAAAAGGCAGGAGAGGTGATGGCAGGCCTCATGCCCTTTGTGGATCTGTGTATTGCCAATGAGGAGGACGCATCGGATGTGTTTGGTATTCACGCCCGGAACAGCGATATTAACTCCGGCAAGATCAACCGTGAAGGCTACCAGGAAGTGGCCAAGGCTCTGACGGAAAGATTCGGATTCAAGAAAGTCGCAATAACCCTGCGGGAATCTTTTTCCGCCAATGATAATAACTGGGCAGCCATGCTCTACGTTGACGGAACAGCGTATTTCTCAAAAAAATACCCGGTTCATATCGTGGACAGAGTAGGAGGCGGCGACAGTTTTGGCGCCGGGCTTATCTATGGAACATTACAGGCTTATGCTCCCCAGGAAACGGTAGAATTTGCAGTAGCCGCAAGCTGCCTGAAACATTCCATTGAGGGCGACTTTAACCAGATTTCGGTGGAAGAAGTAACGAAGCTTGCCGGAGGTGACGCCTCAGGGCGGGTACAGCGCTAAACAATTTTGCCTAACTCCATAATATCTACAAATTCCCGGTATATACTTACCTCAGAAACAATGAGGAAGGTGTCAGATGAAAAGAAATATCGCCCTATATGGACTCCTGATGGCCCTGGTTTTAATCCTCCCGGGCTGCAGCCGGGGTAATTCGGCAAAATCCCTAGATTTCGCCGTCAAAACCGGGGTGGCAGTCCCCAGTAACAGGGCTGGTCAAACTGCAGGAAACCCGGTGAACAGGATACCCGTTGCCGCGCCCGCCGCGCCTTACCGGAACCCGGCGGTGATAGACGGCGCCGGACAAAGCATCGCCACCACATTCACCTCCCGCCGCTATGCGCCCATCACGGTGCAGGCGGGAATCCCGGTCAAGTGGACCATCAAGGTGGAGCCGGGAAACCTGACCGGCTGCAATAACGCAATAATAATCCCGAAGTTCAAAATTAGGCAGCGTTTGCAGGTCGGGGAAACGGTGGTGGAGTTTACCCCCACTGAAACCGGGAATATCGCCTATTCTTGCTGGATGGGGATGATACGAAGCGTCATCACCGTGGTGGATGACTTGGCCGCTGAAAGCTCAGGATCCTTCCAGCCGGCCCTGTACCGGCCCGGGGAGGCGGTATTGCGGACTGCGGCCCTTGGGCCTCGTGGGGATTCCGCCCTTGAAGAGGATGAAGATGATTTTTCCGGCTTTGGTGGGTCTGGTGGTTGTTGCGGGGCCGGGGGGTTTGCCCTTGAAGGGGACGATCCTTACTTGGATCAGGATGACGGTTACGCCTGGAACCAGGATGATTTTGATGATCCGGGGGATGCCCTTGCCCAAAACGGATTCGGCGGTGGTTGCTGTGGCGGCGGTTCGAGAAGACTTTAAAAAAATACATCAATAAGGATAAATGAATGAAAAAATGCGTATTATTAATTGTAGGGGCCCTGCTGGTTTTGGCGGGCTGCAACCGGGCACAGACCGGGAGCAGGGAGTCCGATGAGGCCCTGGAGGCGTTTAATGCCATAGTCAAGGCAAACCTGGGGCGAAAGGGCTACCATGATGCCCTCAAGCATTGGGGGCTTTCCCTGCCCGGGGGTGGGAAGTTCGAGTGGACCAAGGATACCGGGGCGAACAACATCGACTTTGCAATGGTGATCCCTGCGGAGCCTTTTATCCGGGCGGGACTGGATGTGACGCGCCTTGATGGGTCAGGCTATGTGTTCCAGGCCTCTAAAACCGAGGGCGGGGAGGTCTTGCCGGACTTGTTATTGCATCCTTACAACGTAAGTGATAAAAAGGAGAGTGCCCAAGGTTCAGAAGACGCCTTCAGACGTATCCTCAAGCAGAAGAACAGCCTGGTTAAGTACCACGGGGATTTGCAGCATTACCGGCTTTTCCTCTTTAATGAGGGGGAGACGCCCTTTGAGGTGCAGTGGACGGAAAAACTGGGACTGAACGATGCGGATATCATCTTTGTGATCCCTGCGGACCCTTTGATCCGGGCAGGGCTTGATATTGCGAGGCTGGACAGCGGCTGGTTTTTTAAGGAAGCTGCCGGGGACACCGGCATGGGGGCCAGCCCCAACCAACTAGTGGAAGTTTATTCACTGGCAAATTAACATTTAAAAGGGGGACGGCATGACAAATAAAGTTTTAGCAATAGAAGGGATGACCTGCGCAGCCTGTGCAAAGACTGTAGAACGGGTGACGAAAAAGCTGCCCGGTGTGAGCGAAGCCAATGTGAACCTGGCTACAGAAAAACTCTCCATCAGTTTTAATGACGGTGAACTCACCATAAAGACTATCCAGGATGCAGTCGCCAAGGCGGGGTACAAGGCCCTGACCCAGTCGGTGAGCAAGGTCTTCAATATCCAAGGGATGACCTGCGCGGTCTGCGCAAAGACCATAGAACGGGTGACAAAAAAACTTTCCGGGGTGGAAGAGGCCAATGTAAACCTGGCCACGGAAAAGCTCAACATCCGCTTTGACCCGGAACTGCTGACCACGGCCATTATCAAGACCGCAATTACCAAGGCGGGCTACAAGGCTCTGGAGGATGCGGATGAAGGGGAACTTACAGGGAGAAAGCAGGGGGAGATCAGCAGCCTGCGGAACAGGTTCATCACCTCTGCGGTTTTTGCGGCTCCCTTGTTGCTCATTGCCATGATACCCATGATTCTGGAAGCCCTGGGGGTCATGCTTCCGGGCTTTCTCAACACCATGCGTTACCCCAAACAGTACGCACTGATACAATTCCTGCTCTGTACCCCGGTGATCATCGTGGGGCGGCGCTATTATACCGTAGGTTTCCGCAATCTGATTAAACTCAGCCCCAACATGGATTCCCTTATTGCCATCGGTACCTCCGCCGCTTACATCTACAGTTTCTACGGGGTGTACCAGATATTTTTCAATGGCAATGTAGACTATGAACTGTACTTTGAAGGGGCCGCAGTAATCCTGGCCCTGATCACCCTGGGCAAATACATGGAAGCAGTATCCAAGGGCAAGACCTCGGAGGCGATTAAGAAACTTATCGGCCTGGCGCCGAAACAGGCCTCGGTTATCCGGGAGGGCGTGGAGCTGCTGGTCCCCATTGACGAAGTAGAAGTGGGGGACATCGTGGTGGTACGCCCGGGTGAACGGTTCCCTGTGGACGGTATTGTCACCGAAGGGCTTACCGCGGTGGATGAATCCATGCTCACCGGGGAAAGTATCCCGGTGGAGAAAAAAACCGGCGATACAGTGATTGGCGCCAGCATCAATAAAAACGGTTCGGTGCATTACCGGGCGACCCGGGTTGGCAAGGATACTGCCCTGGCCCAGATCATCCGGCTGGTGGAAAATGCCCAGGGGTCCAAGGCCCCCATTGCCCGGCTAGCGGACATCATCTCAGGCTACTTTGTGCCTGTAGTAATGGTGTTGGCCCTTATCGGCGCCGGGGCGTGGTTCTTCTCCGGGGAAACCTTTGCCTTTTCCATCACCATCCTGATCTCGGTGCTGGTTATCGCCTGCCCCTGCGCTCTGGGCCTGGCTACCCCCACGGCGATCATGGTGGGTACCGGCAAGGGCGCCCAGTACGGTGTGCTGATTAAAAGCGGGGTCGCCCTGGAGACGGCCCACAAGATCCGCGTGGTGGTGCTGGACAAGACCGGGACCATCACTGAAGGCCGGCCCAAGGTGACAGATATACTGACCGCAGCGGGTGGCCCTGATGAGGCGGACCTGCTCAGACTTGCCGCTTCCGGCGAAAAGGGCAGCGAGCATCCCCTGGGAGAGTCCATAGTCAGGGCTGCTGAAGAACGGCACTTAGAGTTATTGCAAGTGGAACAGTTCCAAGCGGTTCCTGGCCAGGGTATCCACGCCACCATTCAGGGGAAGGCGGTGCTGCTGGGTAATCAGAAACTCATGGCGGAGAATAGCATCCCCCTGGAGAGCGTCGCTTCTGAGGCGGAGCGTCTTGCCGGGGAAGGGAAGACACCCATGTTTGTGGCGGTGGACGGCGCCTTCGGGGGCATCATCGCCGTGGCGGACACGGTGAAGGAGACCAGCGCCGAAGCGGTGGAACGGCTCCACCGGCTGGGGGTCAAGGTGGCGATGATCACCGGGGACAACAAACGCACCGCCGCTGCTATCGCCAAACAGGTAGGTATCGACACGGTCCTGGCGGAGGTGCTGCCGGAAGATAAGGCGGCGGAGGTGAAGAAGCTCCAGGACAGCGGTAAGAAGACCGCCATGGTGGGGGACGGGATCAACGATGCCCCGGCCCTGGCCCAGGCTGATGTAGGTATGGCTATCGGGTCCGGCACGGATATTGCCATGGAGTCCGCAGATATAGTGCTCATGAAAAGCGATCTTCGGGATGTAGCCACCGCCATTGAACTTTCCCGCAAGACCATCGTGAACATCAAGCAAAACCTCTTCTGGGCCTTTGCCTACAATACCCTGGGGATCCCCATTGCCATGGGCGCCCTCTTCCTGCTGGGCGGGCCCCTGCTCAATCCTATGATCGCCGCCCTGGCCATGAGCCTTTCCTCGGTGTCCGTGGTGAGTAATGCCTTGCGTTTAAGGGGTTTTAAGCCCTCGAAATTATAGTATAATGAGATTGAAGGAGTACAAGATGAAAACACTGTTGAAAATTGATGGAATGTCCTGCGACCATTGCGTCAAGCATGTTAAGGATGCCCTGGAGGAAGTGGCGGGGGTTGGTTCCGCCAAGGTAAGCCTTAAGGACAATTCCGCCGATGTGGAACACGGAGATGCCGTGACCCTGGACAGCCTGAAAGCCGCGGTGGTAGAAGCGGGTTACGCAGTAGTTTGAACACCGTCCTTGTGGTAGATGATGAGGCAAAGATACTCGACATTGTAAAGTCTTACCTGGAAAAAAGCGGGTACCGGGCGTTAACCGCTGGAACCGGCAAAGAAGCTCTGGCGGCGCTGCGGAGTAATAAGGTATCCCTGCTGCTGCTGGATCTGATGCTGCCCGATTTTTCCGGGGAAGAACTTTGCCGGAAGGTTCGCTCAGAGTCGGACATGCCCATCATCATGATGACCGCCAAAGTTGATGAGGAGAGCATCATCCGCGGACTCCGCATCGGTGCGGATGACTACGTTACCAAACCTTTCAGCCCCCGTCAGCTTATGGCCCGGGTTGCGGCGGCTTTGCGCCGGGCCGACGGCCCTTCCTCCGGAACTGGTCCCGGGGAAGGGCGCAACTTGCAACGAAGTTTCCCGCGCATTCTCTCCTGGGAAGCCTTGTCCGCTGATACTGGGAACCGGCGGGTAACCAAAAACGGGGCGACACTGCCCCTGACTCCCAACGAGTACAAAATACTGATCCTCCTCATGTCCCGGCCCCAGAAGATCTTTACCCGGGATGAGATTATCGACAGTATCAAGGGCGATGATTATGACGGCTTTGACCGGGCCATTGATTCCCATATCAAAAACCTCAGACAAAAAATTGAGGATGATCCCCGGTCACCCCGGTACATTCTGACAGTCTACGGAATGGGGTACCGGTTCGGCGGAGAAGACGGCTTATGATAAGTCTGCGGAACCGCCTGGTCCTGATCTATGCTTTGTTTATTTGCCTCTCAGTTTTACTGGTGGGTCTTATCATCAACCAGTTTGCAGGAAAACTCTTTACAGACTTTGTCACTGAAAATATCAACAGCGAAAGCAGGGAAATTATCAACTCCATAACAGATCAGTACGATCCGGGCACGAAAAGTTTTGATGTGATCAGCGTTGAAGCCATGGGGATGTACTTTGTCCACCGGGGATATATCATTTCCATTGAGGATACCCTGGGCGAAATAGTCTGGGACGCCCGGTCCTGCGATATGCAGCAATGCGCCATGGTGATCAACGAAATTGCTGATAGAATGGAGAGGGAGTATTCCATAGGCGGGGGTTTTCAGTTAATTCAATACCCCTTGGTCTACAACGATAGCCCTATCGGGCGTCTTAATATTGAAACCTACGGCCCTTTTTTTTACAGCGAAAATGAAGCTGCCTTTTTATCCGGCCTTAACAGGTTCCTGCTTGTTGCGGGGATTACTTTTGTACTCCTGAGTGTTCTGGTGTCCATCCTCCTGGCTGCGGGAATTTCAAAGCCGATTCTCAAAGCTGCAGAAGCTGCCCGGCATATTGCCGGAGGCGAGCTTTCGGCAAGAATACCCGACAGTTATACTATCCGTGAACTTCACGAACTTTCCAGATCGGTCAACGATCTGGCTTCAGCCCTGGAGAACGGAGAACGATGGCAAAAGCGGCTGACTTCGGATATTGCCCATGAACTGCGTACCCCCCTGACCTGC
Organism: Treponema primitia ZAS-2; assembly: GCF_000214375.1. NCBI lineage: Bacteria > Pseudomonadati > Spirochaetota > Spirochaetia > Treponematales > Treponemataceae > Treponema > Treponema primitia. The sequence continues at coordinate 3,746,568 of NC_015578.1, forward strand.
CTCCAGGGAAACATTGAGGCCATGATCGACGGGGTTTGGGAACCTACGGCAGAACGGCTGTCCAGTTGTTATGAAGAGATACGGCGGCTCAACAAGCTGGTAGAAGATTTGAACTTCCTCTCAATCCTTGAGCGGGACAATCTGATACTTCATAAAACTGAATTTGATTTGAACAAATTACTCAGTTCTGTTGTGGAACTATTCAAGCCGGAAGCCTTGGAAAAGGGTATAGAAATAACCCTTGTCAATTCCGGGAAACTGATGATTTCAGGCGATTATGACCGGCTGACCCAGGTGTTTATCAACCTGGTTTCAAATGCGATTAAATATACCGACCATGGCAGTGTTACTGTGGAAGCAGCAGCGAGCCTGAATGCCTCAGAAGGGTATTACTGCGAAGTGTCCGTAGCTGACACAGGGATAGGCATGGATGGAGAGGAGCTTTCCCACATCTTTGAGCGGTTTTACCGTTCCGATACATCCCGAAACCGCAACACCGGCGGTGCGGGGATTGGGCTTTCCATTGTTCAGACCATAGTAAAGGTCCATGGCGGGCAGATATTGGCGGAGAGCGAAAAAGGAAGGGGCAGCATTTTCAGGGTTCGCTTGGCCAGGGAACCGGATTAGTCTTTCAATGGATGCCCCTAGTCCCACGCAAACTCTATTCCCACAGTACCTGTGCCGGGTGAAATATCCCGGGTATTTCCCCTGAGCCCTGAACCGCTTCCCATGGGGTGGGGGAGGCTCAGGTTTTCTGCAGCGGCTTCAAAGGGGGATACCACCCGGCCTTCTATCTCATCCACATAACTCATTTCCCCGCCGGCTACAGGGACCTGAGTTCCGTTGATACGAGAGTACAGGACCTGCCCGTGAAGAACCCGGAGATTTACGGTATCAAATTCAAAGGATGTCCCCCGGACCGATGCAACCGCCGAAGGGCTTCTGATGGTAAAGTCGGTTCTCCCTCCGGAAGGAGGGGATACCTCTGCCCGGATCCTTCCG